>CAWVGT010000169.1:0-19315 GCA_963928645.1 Candidatus Fimadaptatus sp. | reverse complement strand
AAGAAAGCCCTCTGCTTTCATGCGGTTGTTTCCCTCGCTTGTATTTTACTTTGGTTAATTTGAGGGTTTTAAAACAGGCTCTAGGGCAGGACACGGCTGACTGCGTTTTGCCTGTTTGTTGGCGAAATGACGGATGCGCTGGCGGCCTGCCAAAATGCAATTGCGCACCTGGTCTGCCTGTCGGCAGGTATGCGCACTTTGCGATACGCGCGCCGCGCAAATCCATTACGGCGCCAGCGGCTTCCGCGCATTCGCGCCAGGCTCCGGTCGGCGGCAAAATCGGGCCGTGGATATCTGCGCCGGACGATTTGCGTGGCGCCCGTTGCCAGCCAAACAAGTAGTCCATATTAGCCAACGCGCAGTCTACGCAACGCATGTCGACGGCAAATGCAACCTGCCGGCTGCTACACCCACAATGCACGCAGTATCCGCCACCAACCAACCCATCCGTAAGCGCCTGCGCGCCACGCAATTCGCGCCGCCCCGCGCGCAGCCGGCCCTTGAAAACCGGATCGGATGTGATATAATGGGCTTACGACGCTTGAGCGCGACCGCGCAGGCCGCGCGGCGTCGAACCGATACGGAGGTGAGGGCCATGACGCCCAAGGCGCGCATACTCGCGGCGCTGCGGGGCCAGCCGGTTGACCGCGTGCCGTGGTCGCCGTTCCTGGCGTACTGGTGGGAGGCGCAGTGCGCGGCGCGGCGCGAGAAGGGTCAGCTGCACTATATGGAGAGCGTGGGCGCGGATCCGCTGCTGAGGGGATTCTGCGCGGCGTGGCAGGTTGAGTTCCGCGGCCTGGAGCGGAGCGTCTCGGAGCGCGACGGCGTGCGGCGCGAGCGGCTGAGCACGCCGGTGGGCGCGCTGGAGCTGGGGTACAGGTACTCCGCGGCGGGCGACACCTGGTTCCTGGTGGATCATCCGGTGCGCGAGCTGGAGGACCTCAAGACGCTGCAGTGGATATACGAGCGCGCGCGCGTCACGCCCAACGGCGAGGCGGACGCGATGTGGCGCGAGACCGGCGAGCGGGGGCTGCTGCTGCCGCTGGTCGGCGTCGAGAGCAAGACCTGCTTCCAGTCGCTGGTCGAAAAGTGGGTGGGCACGGAGCGCCTGGCCTACTTCGTGGCCGACGCGCCCGAGCGGGTCGAGGAGTGCCTGCTCACCATGCGGCGCGCGTCCGAGCGCACGGCCGAGCTGTCGGCCGCCAGCGCCGCCGAGGGCTTCATATTCTGGGAGGACAGCTCCACGACCAACATCAGCCCGAACATGTTCACGCGCTTCGCGGCGCCCGAGATCGCGGCCTGGGGCGCGGCGCTGCACGCCGCCGGCAAGCTGCTGGTGCACCATGCCTGCGGCCACCTGGCCGGGCTGCTTGCGCGCATGGGCGCGCTGCCGATAGACGCGATAGAGTCGATATCGCCGCCGCCGACCGGCAATATCGACATTGACGGCGCGTTTGAGCTGCTGCCGGAACATGTGGCGCTGGTGGGCGGCATAGAGCCGGTGTTCTTCCAGAACTGCACGCGGCCGGAGCTGGAGGCGCGCGTGCGCGAGCTGCTGGCCATGGCGCGCGGCCGGCGATACGTGCTGGCCAACTCGGACAGCTGCCCGCCGGGCGTTGACGAGCGCAAGTTCGGGCTCGTGAGCGAGGCGGTGCGGCGCGCCGCGGACGCCATATAGTTAGGAAGCGACGCGGCCGGGCCGCATGTCGCTCAAAGGGGGACGATCAGATGTTTGACCTGGAATTTCTGCGCGGGCTGCCGGCGCAGGTACGGCTCAGCGACGGCACGCTGGCCGACGACTCGCTCAGGCTGGAGCGCGTGTGGAGCGGCGAGAGCTGCCGCGCCACGCTGACCAATGCGTCCGGGGCGGGCGTGCGGGTGCGCGAGGTGGCGCTGATCTGCGGGCGGTTCCCGCTGGCGGCGAGCTGTCCGTTCTACGCGGAGGGCTTCCACATGCTGTCGCAGCACGGCGGCACGCTGCACGCGCCGCACAACATCGGCCAGTACGGCTCGGACGAGGAGTTCTTCCGGCTCAAGCGCAGCCCATTCGCCGCGGAGCTGTACACGGCGTACTCGCTCATGCTGCTCTCGCCGACGCAGCGGGACCGCGCGCTGATGGCGTTTGCGAGCTGCCACAGGTTCTCGGGCGAATTCCGGTTCCGCGACAACTACATAGAGGCGGTCATGGACTGCGAGGACATCGAGCTGCGGCCGGGCGAGAGCTGGCAGTTCGAGGAGTTCTGCGCATACTTTGGCGGCGCGCGCGACGCGCTGTTTGCGCGCCTGGCCGAGCGCATCAACCGCAACCATCCGCGCCGCCGCCTGGACGCGATACCGTTTGGCTGGTGCTCGTATCACGCGATAAGCGGCGTCAGGGCTGAGGAGATGTACGCGCAGGCGCGGGCGATGAATGCGCGCATACCCGAGCTGAGGCGCATACAGATAGACGACGGCTACCAGCTGAGCACCGACTGGCTGGTGCCCAACCCCGAGGCCGGCGCCGACCTGGGCGAGATGTGCCGAAGGATACGCGAGCTGGGCTGCGAACCGGCCGGGTACATAGCGCCGTTCGTGGTGAGCAGGCGCTCCCGGCTGTACCGCGAGCATCCCGACTGGCTGGTCATGGGCGAGGACGGCCGGCCCACACAGGAGCACTGCTTCAACCGCGAGTGGTACATACTGGACGGCACCAATCCCGAGGCGCTGGACTACCTGCGCGGCGTGGTGCGCAGGTTCCACGACGAGTGGGGCATACGCTACTTCAAGCTCGACTTCACCAGCTACGGCGCGCTGCCGGGCGTGCGCCGCGACCCGCACCGCACGCGCATAGAGGCGTTCCGCGCGGCGTTCGAGGCGATAAACGACGAGGTCGGGGCCGACAGCTACATACTGGGCTGCAACGCGCCGTTCTGGGCGCAGCTGGGCCTGGTCGACGGCAACCGAGCGACCAACGACGTGTTCCGCAGCTGGCGCGTGATACGGGGCAACATGTGCGAGCTGACCGGCCGCAACTGGCAGAACGGGCGGCTCTGGCTGAACGACCCGGACGGCGTGGTGCTGGAAAAGCGCGACCGGAGCGAGCTGCGCGGCGGCGTGTACCGGCGGGCGATATGCGAGCTGACCGACGCCGAGTTCGAGTACCACAAGGCGTATATCGTGGCCAGCGGCGGCGTGGTGACCTCGGGCGACCGGCTGGACGAGCTGAGCGAGCGCAACCTGGACGTGCTGCGGCGCATGATGGCAGTCGCGGGCGACGCGGCGGTGTTCGACGACGACAGCTGCGAGGTGGGCCGCATCCGGCGTGGCGACAAGCGGCTGGTATGCGTGTTCAACCACGACGACGACGCCAAGTCGATAGCGGTGCCGCTGGCGGCGCCCGCGCGCGTGTTCGACTTCTGGAGCGACGCCGATCTGGGCGCGCATGAGGATCACTTCACGCTGTTTGACATGCTGCCGCACTCGGCGCGGGTGCTGCGCCTGGAAGAGCGGACGGACTGAGACGAGCGGGCCCGCGCTGTGCCGGGCGGCGAAGGTCATGGCGCGCCGGGCGGTCCGCTTGGCGGTACCGAGTTTTTGGGGGGCCGGCTGCGGCGATTTGGTCGGAGCCGGCTTTGGCGTTTTGGTGGGGGCGTGGCGGGTGGGTGAGGGCCTGGATGTGGCCGAATGCTGTAAGCGGAGGCGTGTCTGTGTTGCGCTCTGCGGCGATGCGCGGGCGGGTGCGCTTGATTGCACAATGCTGATTGGCGGTGTGCAGCGTTTGTTTGCGTTGCCGGTGGGCTGTGTCTCCGGTTGAAAAACGCGGGTTCCATTGGCGATATGCTTACAGGATATGCGCGAGCTTGTGTGTTATTGTTCAGCGGCATGCGCAGTACTCGCTGGCGCCGCACAGAGCGCGGGCAGGCGTGCACGAGCGCCAATTGAAGCCTCGGTCGCCCAGCTGCGCTTGTGGTCAGACGTTGCTTGCTGCCGCCAGAACATGAGTGGGCAGGGCTGTTCACGTCGGAAGATTCTACCTGCCGCACAAATGTTCATTCTGTTTCTTGACATTATGTGCTGCACATGAAAACCGGCTCGCGCGCCCGCGTAGGCGCTAAAGTGCTACATTCAGCGGCATGCGCAGCACTCGCTGGCGCCGCTCAGAACGCGAGCAGGCGTGTACGAGCGCCAACTGATGCAATGCAGTTTGCCCCCATGGTCGCCCAGCTGCGCTTGTGGTCAGACGTTGCTCGCCGCCGCCAGAACATGTGCGGGCAGGGCTGTTCACGCCGGAAGATTCTACCTGCCGTACAAACGTGCATTCTGCGCTGCGCACGAAAACCGGCGCGCGTCCGCACCGGCACGGGAGCCGCCTGCGTCCGCCCTATCGCAGTGCGCCGCCGAGTTTCGATCATATAACAGGCATGCGCTTGATTCGGCGCGCGCATATGCGCTAAAATATCATATGCGTACCTTGCGCATTACAGATCATTGACAAGGCAGTAACTGCGGGCGACGCGCCTTAACCCAAACCGATTCTGGATCGGCTCGCATGCGCGGCTGCAAATCGCCGCGCTCGCGCCAGATGCCCGCATGAAACTTGCAGCACTTGCGCGCAGACCGCGGGTTGAGCGCCTGAGCGCGGGTTGCCTTGTCAATGCGCTGATATGCGCAGCTCACGCATAAGCCAATATGGAGGGACGACGGCACAATGCGCATATCAGAATTGCTAAAGCGGGACGGTTTTTCACTTTCGTTTGAGGTGTTCCCACCCAAGACCACCAGCGCGTTTGACAGCGTAAAGAGCGCTACCGAGCAGATAGCGGCGCTCAAGCCGGCGTTCGTGAGCGTGACCTACGGCGCGGGCGGCGGCACGAGCAGGTACACGCTCGAGATAGCGAACAACATCCGCCGGCGCTACGGCGTGCCCACCATGGCGCACCTGACCTGCGTGTCGTCCACGCGCGAGATGGTGCGCGAGCGCATTCGCGACATGCAGCTCAGCGGCATAGAGAACGTGCTCGCGCTGCGCGGCGACCTGACGCCCGAGCTCGTGGGCCACGCCGACGACCTCAGGCCCTATCGGCACGCCGTGGAGCTGGTGCGCGAGCTGCGCGAGAGCGGCGCGGGCTTTTGCATAGGTGGCGCGTGCTATCCCGAGATACACCCCGAGAGCGCCGATCAGCGCGCGGATCTGTACTACCTGCGCCAGAAGGTCGAGGCCGGCTGCGAGTTTTTGACCAGCCAGATGTTCTTTGACAACAACCTGTTCTACAACTTCCTCTACAAGCTTCGCGAGGCGGGCATAACCGTGCCGGTGCTGCCGGGCATAATGCCCATCACGCGCGCCAATCAGGTCAAGCGCGCGGTGGAGCTGTCGCACTCGTTCATGCCGCAGCGCTTCAAGAGCCTGGTCGACCGCTTTGGCGGCAATCCGCGCGCTATGAAGCAGGCCGGCATTGCGTACGCAACCGATCAGATAATTGACCTGTTCGCAAACGGCATAAGGATGGTGCACGTGTACACCATGAACCATCCCGACGTGGCCGCAAGGATACTGGACAACCTTTCGGATATACTGTGCTGACATGGTAAGGACTGTGGAGTTTGAGCCCCCGGCGTGGAACACGGCCGAGATACTGCGCTACGCCGGCTGCCGCGCGCCGGGCGCGGCCGAGCGGGAGCTTATGGAGGAATGCGTGGCCCGGGCGCAGCGCGCGCTCGTCTACCGGGTATGCTGGGACGAGCTCCCGGTTGCGTGCGACGGGAGCGCGCCGGGCCTTGAGTCGCGCGCGCTGGCGCGGCAGCTGCGCGGCTGCACGCGCTGCGTGGCGTATGCGGCCACGCTGGGGCTGGAGCTGGATCGGCTGATCGCGCGCTGCTGTGCGCTGTCGCCGGCGCGGGCGCTGATGCTGCAGGCGATCGGCGCGCACAGGATACGGGCGCTGAGCGACGCGTTCTGCGCCCGCGCGGCGGCCGAGGCGGCCGGGTGGGGCCTGTGCGTGGGGCCGCGCCTCAGCCCGGGCAACGGCGACACGCCGCTGGAGGCGCAGCGCGAGCTGTTCCGCGCGCTGGACTGTCCGCGCAACATAGGGCTGTTCCTGGGCGACAGCCTGCTGATGAGCCCGAGCAAGTCGGTTACGGCGATACTGGGCCTGGCGCCCGGCCCGGGCGGCGCGCGGCGCGGCGCGGGCTGCGCGGATTGCGCGCTTGAAAACTGTGCATTCAGGGAGTAGTGTGAATCGATTGATGGATATACGCGAATACATGAGGGATAACCTGGTCTTTATGGACGGCGCGATGGGCACGCTGTTTCAGCAGCGCGGCCTGCGCCCGGGCGAGTGCCCCGAGGAGTGGAACCTGACCCATGCCGCCGAGGTGACGCGGGTGCACCGCGACTACTTCGACGCCGGGAGCAATATTGCGTGCGCCAACACATTCGGCGCGAACCCGCTGCGCTATCCGCCCGAACGGCTGGAGGCGATAGTGGCGGCGGCGCTGGACCACGCCCGCGCGGCGCGCGCCGAATCGAAGGGCGCGCAGCCCAAGTTCATAGCGCTGGACATAGGCCCGCTGGGCCGGCTGCTCAAGCCTTACGGCGATCTGGACTTTGAGGACGCGGTGGCGGCGTTTGCGCAGACGGTGCGGCTGGGCGCGGCGCACGGCGCGGAGCTGGTGTTCATAGAGACCATGAACGACTGCTACGAGACCAAGGCGGCGCTGTTGGCGGCGCGCGAGAACTGCGCGCTGCCGGTGTTCGTGGCCAATGTGTACGGCGCCGACGGCAAGCTGATGACCGGCGCGTCGCCCGAGGCCATGGTGGCATTGCTGGAGGGCATGGGCGCGGACGCGATAGGCGTGAACTGCTCGCTGGGGCCGCGCGCGCTGGCGCCGGTCGTCAGGACGTATCTGCGCCGCGCGTCGGTGCCGGTTATAATCAAGCCCAACGCGGGCATGCCCCGCCAGGAGGACCAGGGCGTGGTGTACGACGTGTCCGCGGGCGAGTTCGCTGAGGACATGGCCGACCTGATCGGCGAGGGCGTCAGGATCGCCGGCGGCTGCTGCGGCACCACGCCCGAGTACATAGCCGCGCTGATAGCGCGCGCCGGCGGCATTGCGCCGCGCCCGATAGCGCCCAGGGACATAACCTGCATATCGTCCAACACCCATGCGCTCGACCTGGGCGGCGCGCCGGTGCTGATAGGCGAGCGCATCAACCCGACCGGCAAGAAGCGCTTCGAGGCGGCGCTGCGCGCGGGCGACATGAACTACATACTGAGCGAGGGCATACGCCAGCAGGAGTGCGGCGTGCATGCGCTGGACGTGAACGTGGGCCTGCCCGAGATAGACGAGCCGCGCGTGCTGGCCGAGGCGGTGTGCCGGCTGCAGGCGGTGATCGACCTGCCGCTGCAGATAGACACCTCCGACGCGGTCGCCATGGAGCGCGCGCTGCGCCTGTACAATGGAAAGCCGCTGATAAACTCGGTCAACGGCAAGCCCGAGAGCATGGAAACGGTGTTCCCGCTGGCGCGCAAGTACGGCGGCGTGGTGATCGCGCTGACGCTGGACGAGCGCGGCATACCCGATACCGCGCAGGGCCGGCTGGAGATCGCCCGGCGCATACTGGAGCGCGCGGCCGAATACGGCATAGCGCGCCGCGACATTGTGTTCGACCCGCTGGCTATGGCGGTCAGCGCCGCGCCCGACGCGGCCCGGGTCACGTTGGACGCGCTGGAGCTGATTCGGCGCGAGCTGGGCTGCTGCACGTCGCTGGGCGTGTCGAACGTGTCGTTCGGGCTGCCGGGGCGCGAGGGCGTGAACGCGGCGTTCTTCAGCCTGGCGCTGGGCCGGGGGCTGTCGGCGGCGATTGTCAACCCGTTTTCGACCGACATGCTGCGCGCGTACCACGCCTGCCGTGTGCTGATGGGGCAGGACGACAAGTGCGCCGAGTACATAGAGTTCGTCGCGCGCAACCCGCAGCCCGGCGCGGGCGCGCCCGGCGGCGCGGCGGCAGCCGAAGCGCTGGGCGAGGATTCGCGCTCGGCGCTGCAGCGCGCGATATTGAAGGGCCTCAAGGAGCCGGCCACCGCGGCCACGCGCGCGCTGCTGACAGAGCTTGCGCCGCTGGACGTGGTGCGCAACGAGGTGATACCGGCGCTGGACGAGGTGGGCAGGGGCTATGAGGCCAAGCGCATATTCCTGCCGCAGCTGCTGATGAGCGCCGAGGCGGCCAAGTGCGCGTTCGAGGAGATAAAGCGCGCGCTGCCCGCACAGCGCCCGGGCGGCGCGGCCCGCTGCCCGTTCGTGATCGCCACGGTGCACGGCGACGTGCACGACATCGGCAAGAACATAGTCCGCCTGCTGCTGGAGAACTACGGCTTTGAGGTGACCGATCTGGGCCGGGACGTGCCGGTGCAGGCCGTGGTGGACGCCGTGGTCGAGCGGCGCGCGCCGCTGGTGGGCCTGAGCGCGCTGATGACGACGACCGTGCCGGCGATGGAGGAGACGATACGCGCGCTGCGCGCGGCCGCGCCGTGGTGCAAGGTGGTGGTGGGCGGCGCGGTGCTTACCAAGGAGTACGCCGAGCGCATAGGCGCGGACAAGTATGCCCGCGACGCCATGGAGACTGTGCGCTATGCCGAGCAGATTGCAGAGACGCTTGCCTGACCGGGGCCGGGCGCAATGTCCGCAAGGGCACGCCGACGCGCGCCGGGAGCATGGAGAAGGGCAGCGTCGGCATTACCGGCCATGTGCAGTGGCTGCGGGCCGTGCGCTCCAAAGATGCGAATGCTGCGGCGCTTAAAGGATTCGCTCGGCGTGGCAGGCATTCGCGCATATGCGCGCGGCGGCTTCGGGCTGTCGTGACCCTGGCCATCCGGGTCTACCGCTCGAGCCACGTGCGAACCGGCGAGCTCGATGTTCATCCGCTCATCGCGGGCGGCGTCAGAGCCGACGCCCGCAAAGGCAATTGCGCCCCGGCGCTCAGAGCCTTCTCTCTGAAGCGTCGGGGCGCATGTGTTCATATGCGCGCTATATGCGACGCGATGTACTCCACATTCGCTGAGACATCACGCGCGCCGTCCACGCGCAGCACCGGCAGATCTATCGTCTTTAGCCATTCGTCCACAGTGTCCTCCGGTCGCGCGCTCACAAATTCAAGGAAAGACGCCTCGCGCGCGTGCAGGTCGCCGCCCGGCAGCATCCGCGCGCCGAATTTCTGTTGCGACCGCTCTCTCACGCGCCGCAGCCGCAGCTTACGCGGCGCGCATATCTGCACGACCAGGCATATCCGCGACCGTAGCGCCTCGCCGTAATCGCCCCTTACCGAGGCCAGCACGAAGTCGGGATGCGCTGCGATCCGCTCGGCCAGCCGCGCCTCCGCCTCCCGGCGCGTGCGCTGTACCGCATAGTCATGCCCGGCCGCGCCGTCGAAATACAGCTCCTCGCTGTCTATAAAGTGATACCCCAGCCGCTGCGCGAGCGCGCGTCCCAGCGTGCTCTTGCCCACGCCGTTCAGCCCGCAGATCAGTATGCCCGTGCCCATGCGTCTGCCTCCCTTGATAATATCATGCTACTGAGCATAGCACATGTCCCGGTGACTGTAAAGCGCTGCGCAGGTTTATGCGCAATAGCGGTCAAAATGATGTCACACCAACATTGCTTTGATTTACATTATTTACCATATTGCGGCCGCCTATATTTTGTTGCGGTTATTTTCAAGGCCAAATCAGACTGCTTATGCCAAACCACTTTTCACCCATTGACAAAATGCGTACTGCATGTTAAAATTATTTATGAAAGTCGACGGGGGCGAGAGCAAAATTTAACGCTTGCACACTGTCAACTGCGGATCACTTGATCCGGAATAATAAAGGAGGGTTTCATTATGCGAAAGATCCTCGCGCTAGCGCTCGTGGTGGCGATGCTGCTGTCGTTTGGCAGCGTGGCCATGGCCGAGCAGATGACCGACGTCGGAACGCCGCGCTCTGAGACGCTCATAGTCGAAACGCAGACGCCGACGGACGTCCCGGGCCAGTTCAACGGCTACATGATGGGCACCCAGATGGGCTTTGGCATCCATCAGCTGATGAGCGCGCACCTGTGGGAGATGGACACTGTGTCCGGCGAACAGTACGGCGAGGTCGCCGAGGGCATGCCGGAGTCGAACGAGGACTACACCGAGCACATTGTCAAGATCCGTCAGGGGATCAAGTGGTCGGATGGCGAGGACCTCAATGCCGACGACGTTGTGTTCACCTTCAACATGATACTTGAGAACTCGGGCATAGGCGCGTCCGCGTATGCCAACACCGTGTTCGAGTCGGTCGAGAAGGTTGACGATTATACCGTCAAGTTCGTGACCAAGGAGTCGTTCCCGCGGCTGGCGCTGCGCTTTGGCGTCACCATCTGGGGCAGCGACTACCGCATAGTGCCCGAGCACATCTACTCTCAGGTAGACGATGTGACCCTGTTCTCCGATTCCGATCCGGTCGTGGCCGGCCCCTATGTCGTCAAGGATTACGATCCTAACGGCCAGTGGATACTCTACGAGCTGCGCGAGGACTGGCAGAACAGCACCGTCGCAGTCGTGACCGGCATGACTGAGCCGCCGGCGGCCAAGTACATCTGGTTCCGCTGCCTGGGCGACGACACCACCCGCCAGATGGCGATGATAAACAACGAAGTCGACGTGCTTTGCGAAGTCACGCCTGAGATACTCGACCTGATGGTCTCGCAGAACGACAAGATCGCCTGCTGGTACGACGAGTTCCCGTACGCGACGTCCGACGACCCGTGCTCCAAGGGCCTGGGCTTCGGCATCGGCCAGGGCGCGCCGTATGACAGCGCCGACTTCCGCTGGGCCATAGCGCTGGCGATGAACTTCGATGAGATCTCGCTGAGCATATTCGACGGCGTCGGCCGCGCGTCCGTGCTGCCGATAATCACCGCGACCAGCGCCGGCCAGGAGCTCTACTACAAGCCGCTGCTTGAGTGGCTCGAGGCGTTCGAGCTGGATCTGGGCGATGGCACCACCGTCAAGCCCTTCGATTCGGGCTATGCGCAGCGCATCGCGGCTGAACTGGGCATAGAGGGCACCGAAGAGGAGCTCATCGAGATGTTCGGCGTGGGCTGCTGGAAGTACGATCCGGAAGCGGCTGAGAAGCTGCTTATCAAGGCCGGCCTCGAAAAGACCGACAGCGGCTGGACGTTCAATGGCGAGCCCTTCGTGATCGACCTGACCTACCTGGCCGATACCGAGGCTCAGGCGGGCCGCGGCGTGCTGGCGGCGTATGACCAGCTGACCAAGTTCGGCCTGACCTGCAACATCTCCAGCGAGTCGTCCGCGACCTGGGACACCATAAACGGCACTGGTGAGTACGACATCCGCGGCATATGGCCGACCGGCTTCATAACCAAGGACATCTACTCGCAGATCTCCGGCTGGGATGCCGACCTGATAACCCCGGTGGGCGAGACCACTTCGGGCCAGGGCACCCGCTGGAACAACGAGCGCGCCACTGAGATAATCCACGAGCTGGCCAAGGTATCTCCGGAGAGCGACGAGGCTTATGAGCTGGGCCTGGAGTTCCTGAAGGTCGCCGTCGAGGATATGCCGTTCATAGGCTTCCACTCGGGCGTCAAGTTCGTGCCGACCAACAGCACCTACTGGGAGGGCTATCCCTGCGCCGAGGATCCGTACAACGGGCCGTGGTGGTGGTGGAGCTGCTTCAAGTACATCGTGCCGCATCTCACCCCTGTGACCGCGTAATAAATCAGTATAGATTCCGCTGAGGTTTAGCGGTATGTGCACGCGCTGACCGGCTTCAAGCGGCCGGCGCGTGCTTTCTCACATATGCGTGCGCCCGCACGGCCGGCATGGCCATTGCGGCAATTCCATTGGATTAAGTACGGAGGGGTGTGGCCAGTGAAATTTTGGAAATACTTGAGCCTGCGCCTTTTAACCTGGGCTTTGACGATCCTGATCGGCGTCACATTCATATTCTTCATACCCCGAATGTTCCCGTCGGACCCGGTCGAGACGATGATAGGCCAGATGCAGGCGCGCTCAGGCCAGATGGATCCCACGGCCAAGGAGGAGCTGCGCAGATCGCTGCGCGTGCAGTTTGGCCTGGAGGGTTCGCTGTGGGAGCAGTATACATCATATCTGTGGAAGGGCCTGCTGCACTTTGACTTTGGGCCTTCGCTGATGAGCTATCCCACGCCGGCCGGAGAGATAATCGCCCGCAACCTGCCATATACAGTGGGCCTGACATTGACGACGACTATATTGGCATGGATAATAGGCAACTTCATAGGCCTGTTGGCGGGCTTTAGGAAGAACAAGCGGTCGTCTAAGATACTTGAAAGCATCGCGATTTGCATCTACCCGATACCATACTTCATATTAGCGCTGGTGTTACAGATCATTTTCTCATACGTGCTGGGCTGGTTCCCGCTCAGAACGACGATAATATACAGCGGCGGCTTCGGCGTGTATCTATCGTCGCTGCTCAAGGCGTCGGTATTGCCGGCGGTGTCCATACTGCTGCTGGGCACCGGCTGGTGGATAATATCGATGAAATCGCTGGCCAGCACGACATCGGAGGAGGACTTCGTGCTCTATGCGCGCTATCGCGGACTCAGCGAGGGCCGCATAGGCAAGGAATACGTGTTCCGCAACTCGATACTGACGCAGATAACTGCGCTGGCGATGAGTCTGGGCGGCGTGTTCAATGGATCGATTATGACCGAGATAATATTCGGATATCCGGGTGTGGGCACGCTGATACAGGATGCGATCACTCAGTCGGACTATAACATGATACTGGGCTGCATAACGATATCGATAGTCGCGATATCGACCTGCACGCTGATAGCCGACGTGATCTATCCGTTCATCGATCCGCGCATCCGCTACAGCTGAGAAAGGAGTGAATAGGCGCATGAAAAAGTTCTGGGCAAACGCTTCAGGCCGGCTAAAGCTGGGCATTTGCATCACGGTATTCTTCCTCGTTCTCGGCTTTGTGATATATTATATACCTCATGACGATCCGTTCCCGAACAACGTGCGCATGAAGAACCTGGCGCCGTCGGTCGAGCATCTGTTCGGCACCACGTCGCAGGGCCAGGATATATTCTGGCTGCTGATAGAGGCGATACACAACTCGCTGTGCATAGGCTTTATAGTGGCGCTGATAGGCACGGTCGTGGGCGTGTTCGTGGGCCTGATCGCAGGCTTTGTGGGCGGCAAGCTGGACAGGCTGCTGATGGTGATAACCGACACTTTCGTCGTCATACCTTCGCTGCCGGTGCTGATACTGATGACGTCGCTTATGAAGGGCAGCGCCTCGACTGTGCTGCTGATGGCGCTGGTGCTGGCGCTGTTTGCGTGGGCCTGGCCCAGCCGCCAGATACGCTCCATGGCGCTTACGCTCAAGGAGCGCGACTTCATACACACCGCCTGGTTCTCAGGCGAGGGCACGATACAGGTCGTCGCCACCGAGATACTGCCGTTTGCGCTGACCTGGTCGCTGTCCAACTTCATGAACGCCACGCTGTCGGCGATAGCGTCCGAGTCCAGCCTGGCCGTGCTGGGCCTGTCGCCCGCCAACCTGGTGTCGCTGGGCAACATGATACAGTGGGCGCGCAACTACAACGCCATAATGGCGCAGCGCTGGAACTGGATACTGCCGCCGATACTGGCGACCGTGCTGCTGTTCGTGGGGCTGTTCATGCTGATTACGGGCTACAATGACTACATGTCGATGAAACGAGGTAGATAGATATGTTGAAAATAGATAATCTGTCGGCCTCCTACAAGACGATAGACGGCAATGTGCACGTCGTCAAGGACGTGAATTTCGAGATATACGACAACGAGATATTCGGCATTGCCGGCGAATCCGGCTGCGGCAAGTCCACGCTGCTCAAGACGCTGTACGACATAATCGAGTTCCCGCTGGAGATCGATTCGGGCAAGGTGATACTCTCGGGCGTGAAAAACGGCGCCGCGTTCTCGTATGAGTCCGGCCAGATCCGCAAGAGCTGGTGGAACAACATATCGTATGTGCCGCAGGCGGCGCAGAGCGTGCTCAACCCGATAGTGCGGCTCAAGAGCCAGTTCCTGGACTCGATACCCAAGGAGGACCGCAAGAACGAGACCTCGGCGCAGACGCTGGAGCGCGTGGGCAAGTACCTGGAGGAGCTGGGCCTGTCGCGCGACGTGCTGGAGGCATTCCCGTTCCAGCTGTCCGGCGGCATGCGCCAGCGCGCGATAATCGCGCTTGCGACATTCATGTCGCCCAACGTGGTGCTGGCCGACGAGCCCACGACCGCGCTGGACGTTGTGGTGCAGCGCGGCATACTGATGATGCTGCTGCGGCTGCAGCGTCAGTTCAAAAACACGCTGGTCATAGTCAGCCACGACATGGGCGTGCATTACCAGATCACCAACCGCATGGGCATAATGTACTCGGGCAGCTTCGTGGAGCTGGGCAAGACCGAGGATATATTCAACGATCCCATACACCCGTATACCAAGATGCTGATAGGCGCGCTGCCCAAGGTCGGCGACAAGAGCCAGAAGGTCGGCATACCGGGCCGTCCGCCGTCGCTGAAGAACCCGCCGCCCGGCTGCCGCTTTGCCGAGCGCTGCCCGCACGCTACCGACAAATGCCGTGCCGAAGTGCCCAAGTTCCGCGAGATCAAGCCCGGACGCTTTGCCGCATGCCATTTTCTTACTCCGGAGGTGAACTGACGTGGCGGAAAAATTGCTTGAAGTCAAAAACGTCAGCAAGATATTCCGCATAGGCGGCATGCTGATGGGCAAGAAGCTGGTGGCCATAGACGATGTGTCGCTGGACATAGAGGCGGGCCGGCCGGTCATACTCTCTATAGTCGGCGAGTCCGGCTGCGGCAAGTCCACGCTGTGCAAGATGATACTGCGCCTGTACAAGCCCGACATCGGCGACATAAGGCTGCTGGGCCACGCGTATTCCAATAAAAAGGAATACAATCCGCAGCAGTTCAAGCTGGACGTGCAGCCGATATTCCAGAACCCGTATGAGTCGTTCTCCTCGCGCAAGACCGTGGATACCTACCTGTTCAACACGGCGCTGCGGCTGGGCATATGCAAAAACCACGCCGAGGCCGAAAAGCTGGTCGACGAGACGCTGCGCAACGTGGGCATGTCGCTGGCCGTGGTCAAGGGCAAGTACCCCACGCAGTTTTCGGGCGGCGAGCTGCAGCGCGTGTCGATAGCGCGCGCGCTGATAACCCGGCCCAAGCTGATAATCGCCGACGAGCCGGTCGCGGCGATAGACGCCTCGATGAAGATGAACATAGTCAACCTGTTCAAGGAGCTCAAGGACAAGTACAACGTGTCGTTCATATACATAACCCACGACCTGTCCACGGCTTACTACGTGTCGGACTACATCGCCACGCTCTACCGCGGCGGCCTGATAGAATACGGCCCGGCCAAGGAGATAATGGACAACCCCGCGCACCCGTATACCGAGCTGCTGATGAACGCGGTGCCGCGCGTAGGCGACAAGTGGGAGGAAGGCATGGTCATGCCCGACATGGAGGACAAGGAGTACGCGATAACGTACTGCAAGTTCGCGCCGCGCTGCCAGTACGCGACCGACGAGTGCCGTCAGCGCCGCCCCAACATTGTGCAGCTCGACGGCCAGCGCAAGGTGCTGTGCTTCCATCCGCTCGTAAAGCCGCAGTGACCGCCCGACGCCGAACGCGGGCGCGCCTTGCGCCCGATGCCCATTTTGCTTTGCAGAAAGGATGAACGCGCATGCTTCCACATTATGATATATCCCAGATCCGCATAGGCACCTGCCTGCCCGGCCAGCTCGCCGACGAGTGGGGCGTATACCTGATGGACGCCGGGTTTGAGACGCTGTCGGTCAACTTCCACATGGAGTACTACGGCGTGAACATAGAGCAACAGGGCCCGCGCATCAAGGCGCTGGCCGAGGAGCACGGGCTTGAGATAACCACGCTGGGCTATTACTGCAACGCGATACAGTTCGAGGAGCACAAGAAGAACCTCGAGCGCGCGATAGACGCGGCCGGGCTGTACGGCGCCAAGGTGGTATCGACGTTTGCGGGCGCATACGAGAACAAGCCCGTGGACGACTCGTTCAAGCAGTTCGGCGTGGTGTTCCGCGACCTGGCCAAGCGCGCCGAGGACAAGGGCGTCAAGCTGGCGATAGAGAACTGTCCGATGGGCGGCACCTGGCTGCAGGCGACCTGCAACATAGGCTTCAACCCGCGCGCGTGGGAGATAATGTTCAACGAAGTGCCCAGCGACGCGCTCGGCCTGGAGTGGGAACCCGCGCATCAGATGATACAGCTGATCGACCCGATCGCGCAGCTGCGCAAGTGGGTGAAGAAGGTCTATCACGTGCACGGCAAGGACGCCACCGTCGATCGGCGCATGATCGAGGACTATGGCGTGCTGTGCAACACCGACTGGTATGCGCCCGAGCGCACGCCGGGCTTTGGCGACAGCGACTGGCGCGACATAATCTACATACTGCACACCGGCGGCTACACCGGCGACATCTGCGTGGAGGGCTACCACGACCCGATATACAAGGCCCAGTGGGAGATGACCGCGCAAAAGCACGCGCTGGCCTACCTCAAGTGGTGCCGCGGCGGCGACTTCACGCCCAACCCGTGGGGAGATTCGCATCCGTAAGTGCGTCGGCAGCAAAGCCGCAACCGGCCGTGAGCGCGCCCAAAAGGGGCGGTTCGCGGCCGGTTGCGGCTTGTGTGCGCATCAGGGGCGCTGCGTGCCGTCGCCGGGCGGCGTGGCTGCGGCGCCCTCCACCACGCTGCGGTAGGGCTGGATGATGTACTGGCTCATGCGCCCCTTGAGCTTGCGCTGCGCCTGGGGCAGCGCGAGCAGCGCGCCCACCAGCTGCATCTGCAGTATGCGCTTGCGCTGCTTTTGCGGAAAGTCGTACACGCCGTGCTGCTTGTAGTACTTGTGATCCGCCTTCATCAGGCCGCGCATTACGTAAATCAGGTCGCGGAATATCTTCATTCCGCCCACGCCGTAGAAGTTTGCGGGGCGGCGCAGGCGGTTGTCGAGCGCAAACGCCACGCACTCGGCCAGCGCGCTCAGCTGCGCGGCGGTATCGGCCTCGTCGGTCGCCACGCCGCACAGGTAGTTGCCGCCGACCTCGCAGCGCGCCTCGATTATCGCGCGCAGGTTGGGCTCGCAGGCGTAGTCGCCGCGGAGTATGTACGCGGCGGGCGTGCCCTGGGTCACGGTGCGGTGGCCGTTGCAGAACTGGCGGTCGTCGTAGCACTTGAAGCTGGAGTGCGCGTAGTGGTTCTCGATCGCGAACGCGTACACCAGCGCGTCGGCGTTCTGTATGCGCGTGCGCAGGAACTCGTCGAAGCCGTCGGCGTGCACGCACTTGCCGCTGACCGCGCAGCCGAAGCAGCCCAGGCAGCCGCCCGTGAACGCGAACTCGCGTATGTTGACTACGCGGCTGGGGTACGGCAGCGCGGCGCGGAAGTCGGCGATCATGTTGGCCAGGCCCGAATCGTCGCGGGCGCAGTTGGTCACTATGACCACGTCCCGACCCTCGCGCTTTGCGCAGTCCGCGAGCGCGCGCGCATAAGCCGGGCGCTCGCGCCGCGGGGCCGGGCACAGCGGCGTCACGTACAGCCCGTGCCGGCATGCGAACATCAGCTGCTCGAAGAACATGCGCGCCTCGGCCTGGCCGCGCGGCGTCAGCAGGTCGTCCATGTCGGCCGACAGCCCGCGCACCGTGTTGAGGCCCAGGTCCAGGCAGTTCTCCTCTATGAAGCGATGCGCGGTCACGTCGTAGAAGTGCTTGGACGTGGTTATCTGCGAGGCAAACTTGCCGCGCAGGTCAATGCCGTCGGCCTTTATCAGCTCGATCAGCCGATGCAGCTGATAGGGCGCGATGAACGTGTACACCGGGTAGCAGAACAGCAGCAGCTCGGCCCGGCACAGCTGCTCGCGCAGCGGCGCGAAGTCGCGCTCGTAGCTCCTTATGCGCTGGCCGACGTGTGCCAGCTCAAACGCGTGCTCTGGGTGCAGCGCCTTCAGGTACAGCGCGGTGTGCAGTGTCACGCTGTTGGGGCCCTTGGGGCTGGCGTTCAGTATGAGTATGTTCATATAAGCGGCTCCTTCGCTCGGCGCGGCGCGCGGCGGGCGCCGACGCTCTGCGCGAATTGCGTGAGTTTGACAATGATAACATTATATTATGTGCGTGCGCGGGCGTCAAGCCGGCGCGGGCGGCGTGACAACGTTTATTTACTTGACAGAGGTTGAATAGTGAGTATAATAGTATCAGGCATTTCATTACAGCAGCGAATGGGTTTTGAAATGGCCATACCGAACAGGAGGCGATATAGGTGACGGATAAAGTTAAGCAATTTCTTGAGAAAGTTTCGGCTGATGCCGAAATGACCAAGCGGCTTGGGCAGATGAGCCGCGAGGAAATAGCGAAGCTGGCGGGCGAGATGGGTATAGATCTTTCGGATACGGACTTTGCGACGTCGGAGCCGGACGGAGAACTGTCCGATGCCGAGCTGAGCGCGGTGAGCGGCGGCGATAAGTGCGGCTGTGTTTACCAGGGCTGCGGCCAGCCGGGCAGGGGCGATACCGGTCTGAAGCAGTGCAAGTGCCAGCTTTCGGGCACGGGCGAGTTCGAAGACGGCTGCGAGCGCTGCAAGTGCTCGCTCATGGGCGGCGGCGTCGACAAGTGACGCAGACGCTGGAGCTCGGATGGCATTATGCGCAATAGGTAAGGCAATAGGTAAGAGAGGTGTTGGTTGATATGACTGATAACATGAAGGCTTTCCTGGACAATGTGACGGCTGACGGCGCAATGGCGCAGCGCTTCAGCAAGATGAACAGGGCTGAACTCGTGAGCGCGGCGCAGCAGCTGGGCATGACGCTGACTGACGCGGACTTCGAAGCGGCGCAGCATAACCGGGCCATGTCGGATGACGAGATGAGCGCGGTCAGCGGCGGCGGCAAGTGTGCGTGCGTACAAGAGGGCGGCGGCACCGGCGGCGATGACTTGAATCCTTGCGGCTGCGTGCTGATTGGCTATGGCTACTTTTCCGACAAGACGCAGCGCTGCCTATGTTGTTTTGGCGGCGGCGGCGTGGATCAATAAATCGAGCGGTTGGCTGCCTTGGCGGCTGGGGTCGTCCTGAGCGGGAGCGCTCGGGGCGGCCCTTGTTTTTACTGACGCATCGTGCTGAGCATCGGCAGCAGATCCGCTGCCAAACCGTTGAGCAGGCGCAGTCTGGCAGACATGCTGTGCATCCG
>CAWVGT010000168.1:0-10091 GCA_963928645.1 Candidatus Fimadaptatus sp. | reverse complement strand
TTCCTGGCGATACACAAGCAGTACGAGCCGCTGCTGCTGCTGCCGATAGGCTTTGGCATGGTGCTGGCCAACCTGCCGCTGGCGGGGCTGATGGCCGAGCCGGTCTACAATTCCGCGGGTGAAATGGAGACCGCGGGCGGATTGCTGTACTACCTGTACCAGGGCGTAAAACTGGGCATATACCCACCGCTGATATTCCTGGGCGTGGGCGCTATGACCGACTTTGCGCCGCTGATAGCCAACCCCAAGTCGCTGCTGCTGGGCGCGGCGGCCCAGCTGGGCATATTCGTCGCGTTCACCGGCGCGGTCATGATGGGCATGGGCCCGCGGCTTGCGGCATCGATAGGCATAATCGGCGGCGCGGACGGCCCCACGGCCATCTACGTCACCTCCAAGCTCGCGCCTGAGTACCTGGGCTCGATAGCGGTCGCGGCGTACTCGTACATGGCGCTGGTGCCGGTCATACAGCCGCCGATAATGAAGCTGTTGACCACCAAGGAAGAGCGCATGGTAAAGATGGAACAGCTGCGCACCGTGTCCAAGCAGGAACTGAGAGTGTTCCCGATAGTGGTCACCGTGCTGGTGTCGCTGCTGCTGCCGTCGGCCGCGCCGCTGGTGGGCATGCTGATGCTGGGCAACCTGATGCGCGTGTCGGGCGTGGTGGACCGCATCTCCAAGACCGCGCAGAACGAGCTGATGAACATAGTTACGATATTCCTGGGCACGACGGTCGGCGCAACAGCCAACGGCTCGGTGTTCCTGACGGCCGATACGCTCAAGATACTGCTGATGGGCGTGTTCGCGTTCGCGTTCGGCACGGCGGGCGGCGTGCTGCTGGGCAAGCTGATGTGCAAGCTCTCCGGCGGCAAGGTCAACCCGCTGATAGGCTCGGCGGGCGTGTCCGCGGTGCCCATGGCGGCGCGCGTGTCCCAGGTCGTCGGTCAGAAGGAGAACCCGTCCAACTTCCTGCTTATGCACGCTATGGGCCCCAACGTCGCGGGCGTCATCGGTTCTGCGGTGGCCGCGGGCGTGTTCCTGTCGCTGTTTGCGTAAGCTGATTTAGGGGTATATATCCACAAAGGAGGTTGCACTATGGCTAACAAGCTGCTTATAACTGAAACGATATTGCGCGACGCGCATCAGTCGCAGGCCGCGACCCGCATGCGCACCGATGAGATGCTGCCCGCGTGCGAAATACTAGATAAGATAGGATACTTCTCGCTGGAGTGCTGGGGCGGCGCGACCTTCGATAGCTGCCTGCGCTTCCTGAACGAGGACCCGTGGGAGCGGCTGCGCAAGCTGCGCAAGGCCCTGCCCAACACAAAGCTGCAAATGCTGTTCCGCGGCCAGAACATACTGGGCTACAAGCACTACGCCGACGACGTGGTCGACTTCTTCGTCAAGAAGTCGATCGAGAACGGCATAGACATAATCCGCATATTCGACGCGCTGAACGACCCGCGCAACCTGCAGCAGGCGATAAAGTCGACCAAGAAGTACGGCGGCACCTGCGAGGTCGCGATGAGCTACACGCTCAGCCCGGTGCATACCGAGGACTACTTCGTCAAGCTGGCTGTCGAGCTGCAGAAGCTGGGCGCGGACATAATCTGCATCAAGGATATGGCCAACCTGCTGCTGCCCTACAATGCGTATACGCTGGTCAAGCGCCTCAAGCGCGAAGTCAGCGTGCCGATACACCTGCATACCCACAACACCGCGGGCACCGGCGACATGACGCTGCTCAAGGCCATCGAGGCCGGCGTTGACATAGTCGACACCGCGCTCTCGCCGATGGGCAACGGCACCAGCCAGCCCGCCACCGAGCCGATCGTGGCCTCGCTGCGCGGCACCGACCGCGACACCGGGCTGGATCTGGGCCTGATGAGCGAGGCGGCCAAGCACTTCCGCGGCGTGGCCGATCGCCTCAAGAAGGACGGCTTCCTGGATCCCAAGGTGCTGGGCGTGGACATCTACACGCTGCTGTACCAGGTGCCGGGAGGCATGCTGTCCAACATGATAAACCAGCTCAAGCAGGCCGGCAAGGAGGACAAGTTCTACGAGGTGCTGGAGGAAGTGCCGCGGGTGCGCAAGGACTTCGGCTATCCGCCGCTGGTCACGCCCACCAGCCAGATAGTGGGCACGCAGGCGGTCATGAACGTGATCGCGGGCGAGCGGTACAAGATGTGCCCCAAGGAGAGCCAGGGCCTGATGCGCGGCGAGTACGGCCGCCTGCCGGCGCCGGTCAACGAGGAAGTGCGCCGCAAGGTCATAGGCGACGCGCCGGTCATAACCAAGCGCCCCGCCGACGACATCCCGCCGGAGCTGGACAAGTATCGCGCCGAGATAGGCGACTACATGCAGCAGGAGGAGGACGTGCTGTCCTACGCGCTGTTCCCGGCGGTCGCCAAGAAGTTCTTCGAGTACCGCGACGCGGCTCAGAAGGGCCTGGATTCGACGATGTTCAATCGCCAGGACATGACCCATCCGGTGTAATCAAATGCTTTCAGCGCGGCTCCAAGCGGGCCGCGCTTTTCTTGTATAAGGCGGGCTGCGCTCGGGGCGGTTTGCTCCGGCTGGCAAACGCCACGGCTGCGGCCGGTTTGACGCGGGCTTCCGGGCGTGCAACGGCGCAGAGCCACGCGCATGCGGATGCTCGGCTTTGAATGAACATGCTGCGCGACATACCAGGCCCGTCAATAGCTTTGCAGTGCCCAAAGCGGTTAGCGCTGCACTTGCGTGCAAAGCGGGCTGCGCTTGGGGTGGTTCAATTCGATTGGGTATATCCTTGGCTAAAGCCAACAAAGCGCGGGCTTCCGGGCGTGCAACGGCGCAGAGCCACGCGCGTGCGGATGCTCGGCTTTGAATGAACATGCCGCGCGGCATACCAGGCCCGTCGGAGCTCAAGTGTGGCTTCGGACGGGCCTTGTTTTAAACTTTGCGCAAACTGCGTGGGCACAGGTCGGACAAAAATCCGCAAATAAGCAACCGACAGGCTGCGCGCCACAGTTTTGCCATGCGGGCAGTATATAATCAAGCCAAATGGTTTGCGGAGGTGGAGCGATGTTGCTCAAGAGGATGTGCGCGCTGCTGTTGGCGCTGGCGGGCGTATGGAGCATGGCGCTGGCGGATGGGGCGGATGCGCCTGCCGGGGGTGCGGCGGGCATCCAGGACGCGGCGGAACCCGCGCCTGATGCGCTGGCGGGCGCTTGGCAGCTGATAGAATACGGCGTGGGCGACGATTACTATACCGAAGCCGATCTGGCTGAGCGCGGCGAGCTGCTGGAGCTGGATGCGGACGGCGCCGCGACGCGCACGCGCTATGGCGAGCGCGAATCGGGCGAGTGGACGCTTGCGGACGGCGCGGTAGCGCTGAGCATGGGCGGCGAGGAGCTGCGGCTGAATTGGGACGGCATGGCGCTGACGCTGAGCGACGGCGACGTGAGCGCGCGCTATGTGCGTGACACCTCGGCGCTGTATGCGCTCGAGTACGACGCCGAGCAGGCGCAGGCGATGTGCAACCTGGTCAACGGCGGGCTGTTCGCGCGCGACGGCGAGGCGCTGTACGGCCTGAGCTGGGACGAGGACGGCGCGGCGATGCTGGCCGTGCGCGAGCTGACCGGCGACGCGGACGTGGTGGGCGAGGCGCAGGCGCTGGATGCGCACTGCGTGGCGCAGTACCTCAACCTGAGCGGGGACATGCTGTACTACGTGCGCGCGGGGCTGGACGGCAAGAGCGGACTGTACGCGCTCGAACTGAACGGCGGCGCGCCCACGCAGCTGCTGGAAGGCGAGTTCGGCGGGCTGCAGCTGTACGGCGATCGGCTGTACTATCTGGACGCGGCTGACGAGCTGTACAGCTGCGCGCTGGACGGCAGCGACTCGCGGCAGCTAATGGGTTTTGCTGCGCACTACGCCTATCTGCTGGACGGCGACTGGCTGCTCTACCAGAGCGACGAAGACGACGAGACGCTGCACGCGCACCGGCTCAGCGACGGCTACGACGTGGCGCTGAGCGACGAGCGCAGCTACCTGCCGGTGCTGTATGGCGGATATGTATACTACTTTGGGCGAGCGCTGGACGCTGACGAGTCCGAGCGCACCCGGCTGTGCCGGCTTGAGCTGGCCACGCGCGAGATTGAGCGCACCGCGGCGTACTGCGACGCGTACCTGGCGGTCACAGCGGACGCGTTCTATACGGCCAACGGCTACAAGCTGACCGATCTGGACGCCTGGTGGACGCTGCAGAACGCCGACACTGCGGAGCTGGATACCGTGCCCGTCTATGCCGACGACGGGTACCTCGTGTCGCTTGTGTATGAGGACGGCGTGGCGGCGCGCGTTGAGATCGAGCGGCTGAAAGACGGCGCCGCGGCAAGCGTAAACTGAGGCGCGCCGGATTGCGCCGCAGAGCGGGGGAGCGCGCAGCTCCTCCGCTCATATTACATGCGGGGCTTTGGCTGGAGGTGCGGAGGGCCAAGGCGCAGCCCGCTCCGGGTGCGGGTTGTTTGGCGAGTTCATTTGCATTACGGCAGAATGAGGTGCCCGTGTCCATGACAATTGGCATGCCGACATGATCGGGTTTCTGTTCTGCCAGTAAAGCCGAGCGGGGGAGCGCGCAGCTCCTCCGCTCATATTACATGCGGGCTTTGGCTGAACGGCGTGGACGGCCGGGCGGCATTCAGTGCGCAAGCCCGCGCCTGATGCGGCTATCGCATTTAATCAAACATTTCGTGCGAGCCCTGGCCGCTCAGCACACCGCCCTGAGGCGATACCTGCCGCACCGGCAAACAGAGCAGAGGCGCACAATCGCGCCTCCGCCCAGAACGTTGATAAACTCCGTTGGCTGGACAGCCGGTTTTACTCCAAACAACTTTTGAGACACCCAATTGGCGATACTGTAAAATCGGTCTAATACAGGCGACATTCCGCTTGAATTTGCATGCTTTGCCAACTTCCGTTGCATGTTTGGCCGAACATACCGTGTGCGACATACTTTGCCAATAAACAGAGCGGAGGCGCACAATCGCGCCCCCGCCCATGCGTGCATCCCAAAGCCGCGCGGCTCACTTGCCGCTGATGCGCTTGAACACCGCCACAGTGCGCGACGGCGTATACACCTCAAAGCCCACGCCCTGGCCGAACGTGGAGCGCGCGGTATACACATACTGCTCGTCTATCCGCTCCAGCCCGCCGTAGCTCGCGCGGTCGCTGCTGAACACCGCGCGGTAGTCGCCCGCGTCGTGCGTCGGCAGGAAGAAGTTGGGGTACGAGCCGAACGGCGAGAAGTTGAACAGGTATATGTACTCGCCCTTCTTGTAGGCCAGCAGCTTGCGCTGCTCGTCGACCCACAGGTTCTCGCTGTCACCGCCGAGCTGGTCGCACTCGCGCGCGAACTTGAGCATGTCGTTGTCGAACGCCAGCAGCTGAGAGTACTTCAGGAACCCCTTTTCCGACAGGCTCCACTGCCGGCGCGCATACTTGAACGACCAGCCGTTGCCCTCGCGCGGGAAGTCGATCCACTCGGGGTGGCCGAACTCGTTGCCCATGAAGTTGAGGTAGCCGTCGCCGCCCAGCGTCAGCGTTATGAAGCGTATCAGCTTGTGCAGCGCTATCGCGCGATCGATCACCGGGTTGTGCGTGTCGCAGGCCATGTCGGTGTACATCGCCGCGTCGGCCATGCGGAATATCAGCGTCTTGTCGCCGACCAGCGCCTGGTCGTGGCTCTCGCAGTAGGCGACCTGCTTTTCGAGCGCGCGATGCCGCGTCAGCTCGTAGTATATGCCGCCCATGTCCCAGTTTTCGTCCTTTACGTCCTTGGTCAGCTTTATCCACATGTCGGGCACGCCCATGTTGAGCCGGTAGTCGAAGCCGAAACCGCCCTGCGCCAGCGGCAGCGCCATGCCCGGCATGCCGCTCATGTCCTCGGATATCGTGACCGCATTGCGGCGCACGGTGTGTATCAGCTCGTTGGCCAACATCAGGTATACCTGCGCGTCTATGTTGCTGCCCAGCGAGTAGTACTTGTCGTAGTTGTCAAACGCCTGGCCCAGGCCGTGATCCCAGTACAGCATCGAAGTCACGCCGTCGAACCGGAAGCCGTCGAAGCGGTACTCGTCCAGCCAGTACTTGAGGTTGCTCAGCAGCAGCCTAAGCGTCTCGTCGTGCGAGTAGTCGAACAGCCGCGAGCCCCACGCGCTGTGCCAGCCGCGATCGCCGGGCAGGAAGTAGCGCCCGCCGTCCTCGTCGCAGCCCGCCAGGCCCTCGGCGGTGTTGGGCGCCACGTGCGAATGCACCACGTCCAGCAGCACGCTTATGCCCATGGAGTGCGCGGTGTCTATCAGGTGCTTGAGCTCCTCGGGTTCGCCGAACCAGTTGCTGGGCGCGAACAGGTTGCTTACCTGGTATCCGAACGAGGCGTAGTACGGATGCTGCATTATGGCCATCAGCTGCACGGCGTTGTAGCCGTCGGCCTTTATGCGCGGCAGCACGTTCTGCTCAAACTCGGCGTAGCTGCCCACGTCCTCGGCTTCCTGCGCCATGCCTATGTGCGCCTCGTATATCAGCGGGTGCTCCAGCTTGGGCGTGGAATAGCGCTTTTTGCGCCACTTGTACTCCACGTCCCACACCACGCCTGAAAATGTGTTGTCCTCGTTTTGCACGACCTTGTTAATGTAGGAAGGGATTATGTCGCGCGTATGGCCGTTTTTGAACGCGGCGCGCAGCTTCACGCACTGTCCGTTTTCGAGCGCGTCCTCGGGCAGTATGGCCTCCCATGTGCCGTCTTTGAGCGCGTCCAGCGGGTTTGCCGTGCCGTCCCAGCCGTTGAAGTCGCCTATCAGCGCGACCGACTCGGCGTCGGGCAGCCATTCGCGCACGACCCACATGCCCTCCTGCAGATGAATGCCGAAGTACTTGTACGCATCGGCAAAATCGGTGAGCTTACCCTCGCCAACGAGCCGCTGCCGGCACTCGAGGTACCTGCTCTGCCGCAGCTCGATGTCGCCGCGATAGGGCTTTAGCCAGGGATCCATTGATATCAGTTTGTTCGCCAGTATCCTTTCCTTAGCGAGCTTCGCCATCGCGCATCACCCCTTGTATATATCATAACTAAAAACCGTGGATTTGTAAATCCTTTTTGCGATTTTTGCGGTTAATTTCCATTACAGAGCGCTTTAATAATTAACTATTGGAATATCGGGGCGCGTATGGTATAATAAGGGCATAAATTTGCCTACGCGGGGTGATAACGATGGATGAAAAACTCATACTAAAGGGCTATGAATACGCGCGCGAGGTATATGCTGCGCGCGGTATTGACACCGAGGCTGCGCTGAGCGCGGCCGGCAGCATACCGATATCGATGAACTGCTGGCAGGGCGACGACGTGATGGGCTTTGAGGGCGGCGCGGACGCCGGCGCCAGCGGCGGCATCGCCACCACCGGCAACTACCCGGGCCGCGCGCGCACCGCCGCCGAGCTGCGCGCCGACGCCGACCTGGCCATGAGCATGATCCCCGGGCCCAAGAAGTTCAACCTGCACGCCAGCTATGCCGAGCTCGGCGGGCGCAAGGTGGAGCGCAGCGAGTATACCGCCGAGCTGTTCGCGGGCTGGATCGACTGGGCGCGCGCGCGCGGGCTGGGCCTGGACTTCAACCCGACCTACTTCTCGCATCCCATGGTCAAGGACGGCTTCACGCTGTCCAGCCCCGACGCGGCCGTGCGCGAGTACTGGATAGAGCACGGCAAGCGCTGCCGCGAGATCGGCGCCGAGTTCTACCGCGCGCTGGGCAAGGAGTGCGTGATTAACTACTGGATGCCCGACGGCTACAAGGACAACCCCGCCGACATGGCCGGGCCGCGCGCGCGCATGGTCGAGTCGCTGGACGCGATATTCGCGGGCGGCGCGATAGAGGGCGTAAAGGAGGCGGTCGAGTCCAAGGTGTTCGGGCTGGGCGTGGAGAGCTACACCGTGGGCAGCCATGAGCTGATGCTGGGCTACGCGATAACGCGCGGCAAGCTCTACTGCCTCGACGCGGGCCACTTCCACCCGACCGAGGTGATATCCAACAAGATATCGTCTATAATGCAGTTCATGCCCGAGGCGCTGCTGCACGTGAGCCGGCCGGTGCGCTGGGACAGCGACCACGTGGTCACGCTGGACGACGAGCTGATCGCGATAATGCAGCAGGTGGTGCGCAACGGCTATACCGAGCGGGTAAAGCTCGCGCTGGACTTCTTCGACGCGTCGATAAACCGGCTGGCGGCCTGGATAATCGGCACGCGCAACGCCCGCAAGGCGCTGCTCCGGGCGAGCCTGGAGAACGCCGCGCAGCTCAGGCAGCTCGAGCTGGACGGCGACTGGACCGGCCGCCTGGCGCTTATGGAGGAGGACAAGACGCTGCCGTTCGGCGCGGTGTGGGACTACTACTGCCTGCGCGAGGGCGTGCCGGTGGGCGAAAAGTGGCTGGACAGCGTGCGCGACTATGAAAAGCGCGTGATGCTGGCGCGCTGAGCCGTTGGCGTGATCTGGCGCACCCGGCCTGCTTGCGGCCGCGCGAGGCATGACCCGCGCGGCCGCGGCATATCTGATAATACGGCGCCGGCGACGCGCGCCGCACAGGGAGGACAATATGGCGGAACTCATAGACCACAAGCTGCTGGAGCTGCCGACGCTGTATGCGGTCGGCGTGCAGCTGGACGTGCCCAACTCGGGCGACAATCCGATACCCGCGCAGTGGCAGGCGCAGTTCCAGGCCGGGCTGTTCGAGCGGCTTGAGCAGCTGCCCAACGCGTATAGCGCCGACTACATGGGCGTGATCCACTCCTGGCCGGGCGACATGAGCCGGTTTTGCTACATAATCGGCATGCTGTTCACCGCGCCGCCGGCCCGGGCGCCCGAGGGCTGCGCGGTGCACGAGCTGGCGGGCGGCCCGACGCTCTGCGGCTACGTGCGCGGCCGCGATGAGTCCTACGTGATAGCGCAGGCGCACGACCTGACGATGGCGCGCGTGGACAGTCTGGGCTACGAGTTTGACCTGGAGCGGCTGTGGCTGCTGGAGGGCTACAACTGCCCGCGCTACACCACGCCCGATGCGCAGGGGCGCATAATATTTGATTACTACGTGCCGGTAAAGCGGCGGTAGGGCGCAAACGCCATGCGGCCGGGCGCGGCGCGCATATGGTACGCGGCCTGAGCCCGCGGCGAGTGCGGATAGTCGGGCGGCGCGGCATAGAGCGCTTTATGGACGGGCCATGATTGGCGTCGACTGTTTGACGGGCTCAGTCTATGGACAATGTATGCCTCACATGGTCTGCCTAGCAAAACGCGCAAAAGCGGCCGATAAAGCATGCTAATTGAGGCAGAAAACCGCTTGCGTCAGACTGATTTTGTGATATAACCTACAGTATATGTAGAACAAAACCAGCTGTCCAGCCGCCTGAATTTATCAGCGGTCGGGGCCCGCGGCGATATGATGCGATCGCCGCGGGCTTGAATTCTGATTGCAGCATTGGCCGAACTGCCCGGCAAATGGCATGACCTTGCGGGCAAAGTGCACAGTTTGTGCAGACGGCCGTGCGAAAACAGTTGCCCCGCTTCAGATGTCCGCAAGTGCCGATGGCGCGCCTGGATGAGGGTCGGATGTACGTGAATTTCGCGGCCTTGACAGTTCGCACGGGCCAAGGAATGAGCGGCCAATGAGTGGGCTGTGCGAACGGCTGCGATGAAGTCGCGGCCTGCGGCGGGGACGACCGGCCTGAACAATGGCTGATTGGTATCGCGGCGCTGTCGACAGATCGCTCGGTCGGCGGCAATTTCAGATCACGCATTGTAACAATCCCGGTGACAAAGCCGTACCGGGCGCATCGCGCCTCAAAAAAACTTGGAAAAATGCGCCACATACTATTGACAGGCGTCCGGAAGTGTGCTATAATAGTATTCGTTCCGATGCAATGCGCAACCTGATGAGGGATACGTCGCAGGACATCGAAGCGGGTTTAAGGTCTTGGTGCTTTGGCTCAGTTGGTAGAGCTTATTGTCCAGATTAACCAACTATTTCGCTGGACAAAATATTTGGTCGCATGGCTCAGTT
>CAWVGT010000167.1:0-2957 GCA_963928645.1 Candidatus Fimadaptatus sp. | reverse complement strand
GACCATGCCCTTGCGTCATGCGCTGCGACGCGCCGGCCAACCGCACGTCAACAAAACACGATACCGCGCCGCATGCGGCTCTCCCGTCGCGTGCGGCGCGGTATCGCGCTTATGCACATGTCGAACTGGCCCGCCCTCAGCGCAGGTGGTTGCGCACCGCGCCCCAGAGCACGTCGCCCGGCTCGACTGGCGCAGGCATGTTTATCCTGACCACGCTCTTGCCCACGCGGGCGGCGCTCAGCTGCTCGCCGGTGTCGGGGCGCTCCAGCCGCGTCAGCTCGAACTCGAACCCGCCGCCCGGCGTCAGCGCGCCCAGCCGGTCGCCCACGAGCAGCGCGTTGCGCACCTCGACCAGCGCGCTGGCGGTATCCGGCTCGTACTCGAGCACATATGCCGCGAACTCGGCGGTCTGGTAGAACCCGTCCGCGCCGCCCGACGGCTGCGGCGCGCCGTAGAAGAAGCCCGTGTCGTGGCGGCGGTGGCTCACGCGGTCCAGCGCCGCGCCCAGCGCCTGCACCTCGGGCGCGTCGGGCGCGAACCGCTCGGGCGCAGCCGCGTACAGATCCAGCGCGCGCCGGTAGCACTGCGTGACCGCGGCCACGTAGTACTCGTTCTTCATGCGGCCCTCTATCTTGAGCGAGTCCACGCCCGCGCGCACCAGGTCGGGTATGTGCTCCAGCATGCGCAGGTCGCCCGACGAGAATATGTACGTGCCGCGCGCGTCGGCCTCGACCGGGAAGTACTCGCCCGGGCGCTTGCGCTCGACGACGGCGTACTGCCAGCGGCACGGCTGTGCGCACGCGCCCCGGTTGGCGCCGCGCCCGGTCAGGTAGTCCGACAGCACGCACCGCCCCGAGTAGCTCATGCACACCGCGCCGTGCACGAACGTCTCCAGCTCGACCTCGGGCGGCAGCTGCGCGCGCATCGCGGCGATGTCGGAAAGGCTGGCCTCGCGCGCGAGTATTATGCGCTTGGCGCCCAGCCGATGCGCGACCAGCGCCGCGCGGCTGTTTAGCGTGTTGGCCTGAGTGCTCAGGTGCAGCTCCAGCCCGGGCGCCTCCTGCGCCAGCATGTCCAGCGCGCCGATGTCGGACACTATCGCCGCGTCGGCGCCCATGTCGCGCACGCGCCGCGCCGCCTCCAGCAGGCCCGGCAGGTCGGCCTCGCGCGGGAATATGTTCAGCGTCACATACGCCTTTGCGCCCGCGGCATGACAACAGGAGATGGCCTGCGCCATCTCCTCATAAGTGAAGTTGCCCGCGAACGCGCGCAGTCCGTACTCGCGCACGCCCATGTACACCGCGTCCGCGCCGAAGCGCAGCGCCGCCTGGAGCTGTCTCGGCCCGCCGACCGGGCACAGCAGTTCGGGTATCATATCGCTATCCTTCCTGATCCGCCTGCTCGGCGGCGCGGCTGTTGTCGTACTCTATCCACAGCGGGCGGTACTGTTCGACCGCGGCCTGGTGCTCCTCGTAGGTCTTGGAGAACTGCAATTCGCCCGAGGTCGGGTCCTTGCTGCAGAAGTAGAGGTAGCCCTCGTCCAGGTACTGCTCGTCCGGGAACGCGGCCGCCTGCAGCGCCGCGCGCGACGGGTTGCAGATCGGGCCTATCGGCAGGCCGCTGTTCTTGTACGTATTATACGGCGAATCCACCGAGGTATCGCTGTCGGTCAGCGCCAGGCGCGTCGTGCCCAGCACGTACTGCACCGTGGCGCAGCTCTCCAGCCGCATGCCCTCGGCCAGCCGGTTGTGGAACACCGCCGACACCTTGGCAAAGTCGTCGGGCTTGGCCTCCTTTTCGATTATAGAGGCGAGTATGTACAGCTCGTCCTGGTTGAGGTCGACGCCCGGCAGGTCGACGTCGTCGGTCGTGGCGTCGGGGTCGTTAGGGTCGAGCAGCATGCTCTTTTTCTGCTCCTGCTGATCGAAAATGTTCCAGATGACCTTCTCGCTCTGGTTGAGCAGGCGCTTGATTATGTTCTCGGCGGACTCGTTGAGGTAGATGTTGTACGTATCCGGCGAGAGGTAGCCCTCCAGCACGTAGCGGCGCTGGCTGAGCTGGTCCTCGGGCACCAGCGCGGTCAGCTCGTTGACCACGTAATATGCGCTGAACGTCTCGGTATCGGAGCACAGCGCCAGGAACTCCTCGGTATCGCTGAGCGCGCCCTGGCGCACCAGGTACTCGGCTATGTCCTCGCAGGTCCAGCCCTCAATCAGCGTTATCGTGCGCTCGGTGGGCGCGGAGCTGCTGGTCAGCTCGTTTATGATCTCGCTCAGCGTCATGTCGCGGCTCAGGTTGTACGCGCCGGCCTTTATGCGGCCGCTGAGCCCCTGGAAGTCGACCATGTACTTGAATACGGTCTTGTTGCGAATCAGCCCCTGTTCCTCGAGCTGGCGCGATATCGCCGTGAGCGACGAGCCGCTCTCTATCTCAAACACCACGGCCGTGCTGTCGGCGGGATCCACCGGCAGCAGGTACTTGGAGTTTATGTAGTTCCAGCCCGACAGCAGCATGCCGGATATCATGATGAGCGACAGCGCGCCTATCAGCAGCGGCCGTATCACCCGCCAGATCCAGTCATACCAGAAAAAGCCGTACTGCCGCTCCTGCATGAGCGTCTCGGCGTCGTACTCCCGGTACCGCTTTTTGCGGTTGGGCTTCTTCGCTTTTGCCATTTTGCCTCCGCTATGCGGGCGCTACGAGCGCAGCATGTCCAGGTCTATGCCCGCCGCGTCGCCCAGTATCTTGTATATGTCTGCCAGCATCTTCTGAAAGCGGAACTCCGCCAGCAGAAAGCTGCTCGCGTCCGGATTGAACTGGAGCAGGTTGCCTATCGCCTGCATCCGCTGCATGTCCTGCTCATCGGGACGGTCGCCGCTGGCGAACTTGACCTGCGCCTGGAACTGCAGGCGCTTGTACTCGTCCAGCAGCGCCTTGTTGGTCGAATCCTCGTAAGC
>CAWVGT010000166.1:0-45937 GCA_963928645.1 Candidatus Fimadaptatus sp. | reverse complement strand
TGAAAGCCAGCGCCTTGAGACGCTGGCCGGTATCAATAGGCTTTTAGCCTTTGTGCAAACCACCCGTTTGACGGGTGGTTATGGTTGCCCTGGACGGTGTTGGAAAATGCAACATATATAATAGGAAGCTACGCCTGCGCGCAGGCATGGCCGCAGTGTATTGACAAACCCTGCCCTCTGTTTTGACGGCGGGGTTTGTCGCCGTTTTGGGCGGGGGATGGGGGGAGCGGAGCGCACTGACCAATTCGGTTTGCGCGCCTGAGGGCACGGGCAGCCCCCGCAGCTGCGCGATGCCTGCGCAGGCGCGCGGTACAGGGCCCGGGCCCGCGCACGGTTCGGCGCGGCAGGCCGATCAGTCTGGCGGACATTGGCGCGGCTGGGCGACGCTGCTTAGAGACAAGTTGCCAGGTATGGCTCGGCAAAACCGGCCGGCATGGCCCGCGGACGGCCCGGCGCGCCAGCCGCAACGCCGGCCAGTCCCGCCACAGCGCGGTAAGGTCGCATATATGTCAGGTTGTGACAGCTATTATCGTGAAAATGCGGAGAAGGGGTGAAAAATGGCGCATTTGTGTGACTTTGAGCGGATATATGCTTGACAAACCATCCTGTGGATTTTATAATAAAATAGCCGTTTATTAAAAAATCAATCAGATTTAGAAAGGGAGGGCAATTTGATGAAGAAGACGCTAGCTCTGCTGCTTGTGTTGAGCCTGCTGCTCTGCGGCGTAGCCATGGCTGACGCCCAGACGACTGAGCCCAGTTACACCTACAATACCGCGGCCTCTGAGTTCCCGACCAACTGGAGCCCGCATTCCAGCCAGACCGCAACGGACGGCAACATACTTGATTACATCCGCAGCGGTTTCTATACGTTTGATTACAACGATACGCTGGACGGCTACAAGGTAGTGCCGGATGCGGTCGTCGACTTCCCCGAGGACGTGACCGCGGACTACGTGGGCGATGAGTGGAACATAGCCGAGGGCGAGACCGCCCGCGCCTGGAAGTTCACGCTGCGCTCCGACCTGAAGTGGCAGGATGGCACCCCCATCACCGCTCAGGATTACGTGACCAGCGCCGAGCTGCTGCTCAATCCCGCTGCGCAGAACCGTCACGCTGACCAGCTCTATTCCGGCAACATGGTGATCGAGAACGCCGAGGCCTATCTGAAGCAGGGCCTGGCCACCCCCGTGGCCCTGACGGCGGTCATGGAGACGGAAGGCGCCGACATAGCGGGCGTGCTGGCCGCTCATGGCGAGGACAAGGGCTACATCAACTGGAGCTACTCCTTTGGCGACACCTATGACTTCGACGCCAAGGCGTGGACCGGCGAGGCCGCCGACGAGATCGTGGAGACCCCGCTGACACTGCAGGAACTTTACGACTTCTACGTCACCGGCGAGGGCCGCGCCTATGCCACCTGGGCCAGCGATGAGGATATGCTGGGCTATGCCAACGACGAGCTGTACATCAGCTACGTGCAGTACGACGGCGATATGCCCTTTGACAAGGTGGGCATTAAGGCGCTGAGCGATACCGAGCTCGTGCTCATACTGGCCAAACCCCTGGAGGGCTTCTATCTGTACAATTCGCTTACCGATACCTGGCTGGTCAACGAGGAGCTCTACAAGGCCTGCGAGACCGTGAGTGGAGACGTGTACAGCAACACCTACGGCACCAGCATGGAGACCACGATGTCCTTCGGGCCCTACATGCTGACCTCCTTCCAGTCCGACAAGGTGTACACGCTCGAGAAGAACCCCTACTGGTACGGCTACAACGACGAAGAAAACGAGGGCCTGTACCAGACCACCAAGATGCAGGTGGACTACGTCGCCGAGCCTTCTACCCGCGTCGAGATGTTCCTGAACGGCAAGCTTGACTGGGTGCTTCTGGACACCAACTACATCGATGAGTATGCCACCTCCGACTACTGCTACTATAGCGAGGGCGACTCCGTGTTCGCCATGGTGTTCAACCCCGACATGAACGCGCTGGTTACTTCGCAGACCAACGCCGGCGAGAACATCAACAAGACTATACTCACCGTCAAGGACTTCCGCATAGCGATGTCGCTGGCGATGGATCGTCAGGCGTTCTGCCTGGCCACCACTCCCACCAACGGGCCCGCGTTTGCGCTGTACGGCAACCAGATCGTCGCCGATCCTGAGAACGGCGTGTTCTACCGCACCACTGACGTGGCCAAGCAGGTGGTCGTGGACTTCTGGGAGCTGAGCGACGAGATCGGCGAGGGCAAGTTCTATCCGACCGTGGACGACGCCATAGACAGTCTGACCGGCTACAACCTGGAGATGGCCAAGACCTTCTTCGACTCGGCCTATGACACCGCGATCGCCGAGGGCCTGATGGATGAGAACGACGTGATCGAGATAATGGTCGGCACGCCCAACAGCACCAGCGCGTTCTACAACAACGGCTATGAGTTCATAGTCAACAACTACACCGAGGCCGTGAAGGGCACCAAGCTGGAGGGCAAGCTGACCTTCAAGCGCGACGATACGCTGGGCAATGGCTTCGCCGACGCGCTGCGCAACAACAGCGTGGATATGCTGTTCGGCGTGGGCTGGACCGGTTCCACCTTCGATCCCTACGGCCTGATCGAGGCATATGTCTCCGAAACCTATCAGTATGACCCCGCCTGGAAGCCTGCCGAGACCGACCTGACGATCGAGCTCAACGGCGAGAGCTATACCACCGACGTGGTGACCTGGTACAAGGGCATCATCGGCAACAAGATCACAGTGAACGTGGCCGATACCGAGGAGACCACCGAGCTGGATGTGTACTCCGACGCCGAGCTGCGCATTCAGGTGCTGGGCGCCCTGGAGGGCACCATACTGCAGAACTACGACTTCATACCGCTGATGAACGACTCCTCTGCCGGCCTCAAGGGCATGCAGATCGAGTACTACACCGAGGACGAGGTGTTCCCGATGGGTCGCGGCGGCATCAAGTACATGACCTACAACTACGACGATGCGGCCTGGGACGCCTATGTGGCCGAGATGGGCGGCACGCTGAACTACAAGTAAGCGAGCTGGACAAAAACCTAATTCGTTTGTCAGGGCAGGGGTGCGTTGCGCATCCCTGCCTTGGCGAATCATGAGATAACACACCGCGTTCATTTCTTACGCCTTCACCCGACGTCGCTAACTGCGGATGCAGCCGTAAAAAATGGAAAGGGGCAAGGGCATGGTCAAATATATTCTCAAGCGGCTCCTGTTGATGGTCATGGTGTTCATGATCATCATATCGATCTGCTTTGTGCTGGTGAAGCTGCTACCCAACAAGCCCGCGGAACAGTTCGGCAAGGACATGGCGCTGATAGAGATGCGCCGCGAGGCACTGGGCTACAACAAGCCCATACTGGAGCAGTACGTGATATTCCTGAGAAAGTCGCTGCTGGGCTTTGACTGGGGCGTCAGCGAATCACTGTACCTGGGGCAGGACGTGTGGGCAAAGTTCATGGAAAAGATGCCGGCCACGGTGGTTGTGAACATGTATACCATGATCTTCGCCGTGCCGCTGGGACTGTTGTTTGGCATATATGCCGCGCTGAAAAAGAACCGCTGGCAGGATCACTTCATATCTACGGCGGTCATAGTGTTCGTGTCGGTGCCCAGCTATGTGTACGCGTTCCTGGTGCAGTACTTTTTGTGCTTCAAATTGAAGTGGTTCCCGTTCCAGGTCAATTCGGGCTATAACTTCCTCTCGTGGGACATGTTCGTGTCCATGGTGCCCGCGATACTGTCGCTGGGCTTTGGCACGGTGGCCGGGCTCACGCGCTATACGCGCGCGGAGCTGACCGAGGTGCTCACCAGCGACTATCTGCTGCTGGCCCGCACCAAGGGCCTCAGCCGCGCCCAGACCACGGTGCGCCATGCGCTGCGCAACGCCATGGTGCCGATTTTCCCGATGATACTGGGCGAGTTCGTGGGCATAATGAGCGGCTCGATAATAATCGAGCAGATATTCGGCATACCCGGCGTGGGCCCGCTGTACGTGGCTTCGATCACGGCGGCCACGCCGGACTACAACTTCTACATGCTCCTGTCCGCCTTCTATACGCTGATTGGCCTTCTGTCCGGCATAATCGTCGACATCAGCTATGGCTTTATCGACCCGAGAATCAGAATGGGGAGTAAGAAGTGATGAGCGATATGAAAAACCTTCCGAAGATACCCGCCTCCGAATTCGAATTTGTGGGGGACGAGGGCCGGCTCCACGACAAGAAGCTGGAGACCAAGCCGGTGGGCTATTTCAAGGACGCCATGCTCCGCTTCAGCAAGAACAAGAGCTCCGTGGTGGCGGCCTACATCATACTGATACTGGTGCTGTACGCCATTTTTGTGCCTATATTCTGCGAGACGACCTATTCGCGCGCCCTGACCGATACCACATACCTGATGTACACCAAGCTGCCGCCCAAGGTGGAGGGGCTGGGCTGGCTGGGCATGGACGGCACCTACCGGGCTACGCTGAACGAGTCCGACTACAACACTCTGCGCGCGATAGCCCAGGAGACCGGGCTGGATCCCGTGGTGGAGGTCTACCGCGAGGGCTACACCGATCCCACGGCCAGCAGCAAGACGACCTACAACGACGTCAGGGTGGACGCATACTACCGCATGGGCATGATCTACATGACGCTTACGCCCGTAGAGTTCGATGCCATACAGGCCTGGCAGGACGAGACCGGCATACAGGTGATCTACCCCGCGATAACCGACTCCAGGCAGACCGACGCCAACATCTGGTACGAGGCCAACCGCAAGGGCGTGGCGACGCTGGACAGCGAGGGCAACTTCCAGCCGATCTACCGCACGACTACGCCTACGGACACCACCTATCACTCGCTGCGCATCGCTGCGGACAACGACCCGGAACACCCGCTGGCCTATGCCCGCGTGACCGGCACGTCCAGCGCGCCCAGCTATGTGGTGCGGGTGTGCAAGTACAACTACTTCCAGTATCGCTATGGCTTTGAGCCGGCGTTCGTGTTCGGCACCAACGACCGCGGCCAGGACATATTCACCCGGCTGGCGGCGGGCGCCAGGTTCAGCTTCCTGCTGGCCATAGGAATATCGTTTATCAACCTGTTCATAGGCGCGATCTATGGCGCAATCGAGGGCTACTACGGCGGCGCGGTCGACCTGGTTATGGAGCGCATCTCCGACATCGTGTCCGGCGTGCCGTTCATGGTGGTGACGACGTTGTTCCAACTGCACCTGGCCAGCAAGGTGGGCGTGATTCCCGCGCTGCTGTTCGCATTCGTCACCACGGGCTGGATCGGCATGGCGGCCCGGGTGCGCATGCAGTTCTACCGCTTCAAGGGCCAGGAGTACATACTGGCCGCGCGCACGCTGGGCACCAGCGACTGGCGGCTGATGTTCAAGCACATATTCCCGAACTCGCTGGGCACCATCATAACCGGCTCGGTGCTGGTGATACCCGGTGTCATATTCTCCGAGAGCTCGCTGACCTACCTGGGCATAATCAACCTGGAGTCCTCGAATATGACCAGCGTGGGCACCATGCTGGCCAACGGCAAGAACTACCTGAGCACCGACCCGTACATCATATTCTTCCCGGCGCTGTTCATAGCGCTGCTGGAGATATCGTTCAACCTGTTCGGCAACGGCCTGCGCGACGCCTTCAACCCGTCTTTGAGAGGAGTGGAGTAGGATGGAAAAGAAACTGCAAGTCCGCCATCTGCGCATCTCCTTCCGCACCAACGCGGGCAAGGTGCAGGCGGTGCGCGACATCAGCTTCGACCTGCACAAGGGCGAGACTATGGCGATCGTGGGCGAGTCCGGCTCCGGCAAGTCGGTGACCTCAAAGGCCATACTGGGCATACTCGCGGGCAACGCCATAGTGGAGGGCGGCGAGATACTCTACGACGGCCAGGACCTGCTCAAGATAAGCGAGGACGACTTCTACCGGCTGCGCGGCGACAAGATCGCGATGATATTTCAGGATCCGCTGAGCAGCCTGAACCCCATAATGCGCACCGGCAAGCAGCTCACCGAGGCCATGCTGCTCAAGGGCAGGGCGCGTCAGCGCTCCAGCAAGGAGAACTTCCATGGCAAGCTCGACACGCTTGAGAAGTTCATACTCCAGGCGCCCGGCGCTGGCGCGGCCAAGGAGATGTGCGACAAGTTCCGCAAGTTCGAGATGCGGCACATCGAGCTGGAGCAGGCCTACAACAGCGCCGCCGAGTCGGCCCGGGAAGCGCAGGAGGAGCTCGAAAACATACTCTTCCTCATCGACAAGGGCGCGTTCAAGGACTGCGGCCCCCGGCTGCGCCAGGTGCGCGAGCTCGCGCTGCGGGCGCAGAATCCGTACCTGGTCGCCGAGCGCGCGGACGAATTGAAGGCCGCCTGCCGGGCGCTGACCAGAGGCGTGGGCGCGCAGGCGCGCAGCGGCAATTTCGCCGAGGCCTGCGCGCAGCTGCGCCGGATCTCAGAGATATTGACACAGGCCCTGGATAAGGGCGCGCCGGACTTCTTCGCGCTGGGCTATTTCCAGACCTATGGCAGCGGCAACCCGCCGCAGGGCACGCTCGCGGAGCAGAACGCGTTCTACGCGCGCTATCTGAACGAGAACTTCCTGAACGAATTCATGCGCATGGCGGAGGCCGGCGTGCTGTACGGCGAGCAGAAGTACGCACAGCTGCGCGCTCAGGCGCTCGCGGCGCTGGACAAGGCCCTTAAGGCGCTGGACGGCGGCGTCGAGGCGCTGCTGCCCGTGGTGCCGGGGCTGTGCCAGGCGGTGGACGCCTCAGTAAACCCGCTGGACATAGTAAAGGACAGCGCGGCATGCACGTTCTCCCGGAGCCTGAAGGACTTCGTAGCCAGATACCACGAGGGCAAGCGCACCAACGGGCGCAAGCAGGCCCGCTATGAGCGGCAGGTGCGCCGCGCCGAGCGCAGCCGCAAGGCCGATTACAAGGTGGCCGCCGCGGCGACGATCGATCTCGACCTGGTGCGCGAGAACATTCGGGGGCTGGTGACCCGGCTGCGCGACCATTACGCGGAGCTGGCTGCGCAGCGCGACGGCTCGGATGCGGCGCAGCGCGCACAGCAACTGCTGGACTACCTCAAGGAGAACGCCTCCGGCATGGTTCTCAAGGTGACCAAGCAGCTCGCCAGGCACAAGGCGCTCAAGCTGATGGACGAGGTGGGCATATCCGAGCCGCGCAAGCGCTACCGGCAATATCCGTTCGAGTTCTCGGGCGGCATGCGCCAGCGCATAGTGATCGCGATCGCGCTGGCCGCCAACCCGGACGTGCTCATATGCGACGAGCCCACCACCGCGCTGGACGTGACGATACAGGCGCAGATACTGGATCTGATAAACCGGCTCAAGGCCCAGCGCCACCTGTCGATAATATTCATAACGCACGACCTGGGCGTGGTGGCCAACATGGCCGACCGCATCGCCGTGATGTACGCGGGCAAGATCGTGGAGTACGGCACCGCGGACGAGGTGTTCTACTCGCCGGCGCATCCGTATACCTGGGCGCTGCTGTCGTCGATGCCCGACCTGGAGACCAAGGAGAAGCTGGAGGCCATACCCGGCACGCCGCCGAACATGATCTATCCGCCCAAGGGCGACGCCTTCGCCGATCGCAACCGGTACGCCATGAAGATCGACTTTGAGCAGCAGCCCCCGGCCTTCCCGATTACCGAGACGCACTGGGCGGCCACCTGGCTGCTGCATCCGGACGCGCCCCATGTGGATCCGCCCAAGATCGTGACCGACCGCATTGCCAAGATGAAGGCCAGATTGGAAGGTGAAGCAAATGCCTGAACAGGAAGTGCTGCTCCGGGTCGAGCATTTGTGCCAGTATTTTAAGACCAATAAGGCCGTGGACGACGTGAGCTTTGACATCAAAAAGGGCGAAGTATTCGGCCTGGTCGGCGAGAGCGGCTGCGGCAAGACCACTACGGGCCGCGCGATAATAAAGCTCTACGACATAACCTCGGGCGACATCTACTTCAAGGGCAAGCGCATCGCGGCGGGTGTGGGCTCATACAAGCAGGCGATAGCGCAGGCGCGCCGCGAGCTCAAGGCCGCCGACCCGCAGCGCCGGGCGGAGCTGAAGCAGTTCATAGCGCAGCAGCGCGAGGCGATAAAGTCCGCGCGCTACGACCACACCCAGTGCGACAAGATCCACGCCGACGACCTGGCTCAGGAGGTGGATCGCAAGTACAAGCCGCTGCTGGAACAGGCCACCGGCGAGGAGCTGGCCCGGCTGAAGAAGGAGTACGCGGACAAGCGCCGCATCGCCCGCAAGCAGCGCTACATCACCCAGATACAGATGATATTCCAGGATCCGATCGCCTCGCTCGACCCGCGCATGACGGTGCACGAGATAATCGCCGAGGGCCTGGTGATACGCGGCGAGAAGGACAAGAAGGTCATCGACGAAAAGGTATACCAGGCGCTGGAGATGGTGGGCCTGGTGCGGGAGCACGCCGGGCGCTATCCACACGAGTTCTCGGGCGGGCAGCGCCAGCGCATAGGTGTGGCGCGGGCCGTGATAATGAACCCCGAGCTGATAATCGCCGACGAACCCGTAAGCGCCCTGGACGTGTCGATACAGGCGCAGGTCATAAACCTGCTCAACGAGCTGCGCCACAAGCTGGGGCTGACGATAATGTTTATTGCGCACGACCTGTCGGTGGTGAAGTACTTCTCCGACCGGATAGGCGTCATGTACTTCGGCAAGCTGGTGGAGCTGGCGAGCTCGGACGAGCTGTTCGCGCACCCGCTGCATCCGTACACCAAGTCGCTGCTCTCAGCGATACCGCTGCCGGATCCGCACTACGAAAAGCAGCGCAAGCGCATAAAGTACGAGCCGCTGGCCGAGCACGACTATTCCGAGGACAAGCCTTCGATGCGGGAGGTCGCCCCGGGGCACTTTGTGCAGTGCAACGCCGCGGAGTTCGCGCGCTATCAGGCCGAGCTGAGAACGAAGTAAACCGGCGCAACGCCGCGGCCGCAGGAGATCCGGCCGCGGCGTTTTATGCGGCTTAAGGAGGGAATCTATGAGTCGGAAGTGGGTGCGCGCGCTGCAGAATGGCGTCACGGCGGCGATAGGTCTGGCGATCAGCGCCCTGACGGCGTGGTATCAGGGCTTCAGCCCGGCGCAGCCGTTTGCGCTGAACGCGCGCTACCTCAGCGACGGCTGCTTTGTGGCGGCGGTGCTGCTGGTGGGCGTGGGCGCGCTGTGCTGGATCTCGGGCACGGGCTTTTTTGACATATTCGCGTATGCCGTGAAGAGCCTGCTGGTGCTGTTCACGCCGCTGCGCAGGCCCCGGGACCAGATAAGCTTCTACGACTACAAGCTGCTCAAGGCCAGCCGGCGCCGCGCGGCTCCGCGGTTCATATTCGACGTGGGCGTGGTGTTCCTGGGGCTGTCGGTGCTGTTCCTGTGGCTGTATCATCGCGGCTGAGGGCGGCGCGCCAGCGGCGGTGCATGAGCTGTGAGCTGAATGGCGTTTGGCAATGTGTGAGACCGAGCTATTGCTTAGCGCGGCGCTGTGTGCTGAGTGCGAGCTGGTTTTACGCTTTGCGGAGATTCGCTGGCTGACTTGCGGGCTATTTGGCTGATCTGCGGGTTGATGCTAGACGCGCGGCAAGTGCATGGCCGGGCATACCGGCTGTCGAACTGAGGCGAGGCTTGGCGCGTTGATTGATGGGTCGACTGCGCGGCTCGAGGTTGGTCGTGCATTCAGGGTGTTGACGAAAGCGGGTTTGCCGGGCGGAGTGATTCGCGTAATCGAGCTTGTTTTGCAGGTGGATGATGTTGTGCAAACTTGCCTTGGCGACGGTGCCGCCCGGAATCCACACAAATTGACCGCTGTGGCGCACAGGGTCAAATGGACGGCTAACAGGTTGGATTATGAATACTGTAGGTGCGTGGCTCATATCGGCCGCGCGCCTTTTGTCAGACCCTTGACAAAGCCCTGGATGCGGAGCGATGAGCTCCATTCAAGCCCATTGTTGAACTTGCGTGCAGGCAACGACCTGCCGTCGCGTCGGCTGAGTGGTCACAGTTTCACATGGTCTGATCGTCGCGGTTGCATGCCGGGTCGGCAGGCCGGTGCGCGGGCGGCTTTGTCAATTGACTGATTGGAGGTATGCGGCTCATATCGGCGCGTGCGTTCAGCATTTGAAAGAGTGATCGGTATGTTGATAGTTCGACTCATGCTGCAATAGAGATGCCTTGATGTGCGACCAATAGTCTGGCATTTGTAGTTATGGCAATGACATGCAACCAAGTCCACTTGAGAATGCAATTTACCAGAATCATATTGGCCGATGATCAGCTTATCAATGACCAGGGGGCGCGCAACACATACAAGCCGCGCGCCCTGGCCATACACATACACTCGCTTCACCAATCCAAAAAGCGAGCCCCCGGCCCAGCCGAAGGCTCAACATAAGCTCAAACCGCGTCAGCTCATCTGGCCCAGCCGCACCAGCGTCTCCGCCAGCAGGTCGTATACGGGCTCCACGCTGTCCAGATACAGCGTCTCGTTTACCGAGTGCACGTCGTGAATCTCCGGGCCGATCGATATCATGTCCAGGTCTGCGTTCAGCCGCGCGAATGTGCCGCACTCCAGCCCGGCGTGCAGGCAGCTCAGTATCAGCTCATCGCCGGTCTGCTCGAGATAGACCTGTCCCATCAGCGCCTGCAGCTCGGAATCCGGGTCGGCCGGCCAGGCGTCAGAGGACTGTGCCTGCGTAACGCTAAAGCCGCACAGCTGGCCCAGCAGCAATTGCTGCAGCCCGATCTCGTCCAGCAGCGCCGCCTGTGAGCTGCGTGCAAACAGCATGACCGTGACCTCGTCCGCGTTCGCCCTGAGCACGCCCAGGTTGGACGAGCTCTCGACCAGATCATCCACGGTCTGCGACATCGTGTGAACGCCATTGAACGACAGGGCCGCGTAGTTAACTATGGCCTGGGCCTGCGCGCCCTCAAACACCGTCTCCGGCAGCTCTGCCGGCTCCACGCTAATGCTTACGCCCGGATCGGATGCGCTGTAAGCCGTGGCCAGCTCCGCGGTGCGCTGGGTCAGCAGCTCCTCGACGTGCGGGGCGTCCTGCGCGTCTACCACCAGCAGCGCCTCAGCCTGGTTGGGTATCGCGTTGGGCGACGAACCGCTGGTCACATAGTCCAGCTCGTAGGCTATGCCCTGCTCGCTCAGATATGCCAGCTGCTGAGCCATGGTCTGGGCTGCGTTTATCTTGCCCGCGCCTATCTGCAGGCCGGAATGGCCGCCCTGCATGCCGCTGAGCGTGATGTGCAGCGCCGTGTCCAGCGTGGGCTGCGTGCGCTGCGGCGTCTGTACGGCTTCCGTGCGCAGGCCCGCCGCCGTGGACACTATGGCCTCGCCCAGCGTCTCTGCATCCAGGTTGATCAGGTACTTCACGTCCGCGACTACCGACGCGTCCAGCCCCTTAATGCCGGTCATGCCGTCCTCCTCATTGACGGTTATGATGCAGCGCAGCGGGCCGTGCTGCTCGCCGTGGCAGGCGTAGTACATCAGCATAGACAGCCCGATGCCGTCGTCCGCGCCCAGGCTGGTGCCGTCGGCAGTCAGCGTGTCCTCGGTGCGTATCGTGGTTATGGGCGTGGTTGTCGAATCGAAGTCCGGGTCGTCCGATACAGCCACCATGTCCATGTGCGCCTGCAGCGCTACGATCGGGGCTTGCTCGCAGCCCGGCGTCGCGGGCACGTCGAATATCACGTTGCCCACTTCGTCCTGCTGGGCGTCAAACCCCTGCGCCTGAGCCCATTCGTACAGGAAGGCGCTGACCTCCTCCTCGTGGTGCGACGGCCGGGGTATTGCCGCGAGCTGTTCGAAGTTCGCCAGTATCCCCTCGAGCACTGAGTCGTCGGCATCGGCTGATCCCGGCGCTGCTGCGGCGCACAGCATGCAGGCCGCCATTATCAGCGCCAGCCATTGTCTGAATCTGCGCATAGGAACGCTCCTTTCTGCGGCTAACGCCGCCTGTCTCCATGTATGCGCTCGTCGGGCGGGGGAGGGCGCGCATGGATTGTAGGCGCAGCCCGCTCCGCTTGCCTTCAGTATAGCATAGCTGGGCACATCTGTCCACAGTGTCGGCGGCTTGCACTTGGATTGTCGCGCGGGCCTTAGTCGGCTGCACAGGGCGTCAACCGCGCCGGCCTTCGATGCGGCTGGGGCAGGGCGTATGATGTTGCGGCTCCATATACATGCCGACGCTTTTCTGGCGCTGTTGCAGTGCCAAAGCCTTCCCAAGCCGCTGTCTACGTCAAACCTCAGCGGCGTGTGTCGGTGCGCAGCCCGTGAGGACTGCCGAAGCCGACGACGGGCCGCAAGCTGTGCGCCAGGGTTCAAACCTGGACGAACGACCTGTGGCCCGCGGCGAGTCCCATATCAGGTGAGAATCTAAATCGACCTGTGCGCGCCTGCGGCTCGATGTAGCGCACGAGCGCTTCAGCGCGCGCTGATCTCAAGTATGGCCGAGTCCATGGGCTCCAGCGCGACGTTGAGCACGCTCTGATATTGCCAGCAAACGTCCCGATTCAGGTCGAGCGCCTGCCCGGATGCGGGTATGCCCCCGCGCGCTGCGTCCAGAGTCAGCAGCGCGGGCCGGCGCGCGAAATTGAAGCACGCGACGTAGCTCTTGCCGTCTATCAGAGCCGTATATATCGCGGCAGTGTCGGAGCTCAGCTCAACCGGGCGGAACGCAACCTTGCTGCGCGCAAGCGCATTGAGCCGGGGGTTGTCGGCCAACTCCCTTGCGCGGGCCTTTGAGGCGGCTATCAGCTCGGCGTCCCCGGCCGGGCCATAATTGTCGCTCAGCAGCATCACCGTGCCGGAGATGACCGCGCTGTTGTAGCGGCTGCGCGCCTCGCTGAGCAGCGTGGTGCCCCGGCCGTCTATCACCGAGTTGTACAGCGCGATGTGATCCGGATCGTTCAGCGCATACAGCTTGCGGTTTGTCCACCAACCGAAGTTCAGCGCGTTGAGCACATACCGCACGTCCTCGGTGTGCCCGAACGAGTCGCAGCAGCAGCGGCGCGCGTGGCCATAGCCGTGCGGGAATACAGGCGCTATGGACAGCGACAGGAACATGGGCCGTGGCGCGCGCTTCAACTCGTCGATTATTATGCTCATGCCGCGGTTGTACGCCTGGCGCCCGGTGCGTATCGCGGGGTCGTAATGCGCGCCCTCCAGCGCGCCGTGGCTCAGGAAGTCTATCTTCAGGTAGTCGAAGCCCTCACTCGCCGTGTCGCGCACTATGCCGCGCGCGTAGGCCTCCCAGGCCGGATGGGTGCAGTCGAGCGCGTGCATGCCGTCCACCGCGGGCAGCATGCGGCCCGAGGCGTCCTTGAGCACTATGTCGCTGAACTTGACGCCGCCGCTGCCGGGCATGACCTGATCGCCCAGCATGCGGTGAAACAGGAAGGGCCCGCCGTATGTGCCGCACTTCTGGCCGCGCGCGTGGAAGCGCTCGACCAGCTCGACGCGCCTGGCGGCGTCCAGTCCAAACGCGGCGTCCAGATTGGCGTACGTCACGCCGTCCTCGCTGTGGAACTCGGGCAGCTCGCGCAGGAAGTCGGCCGCGGCCTCCCAGCTCTCCAGCGTGGTGCGGCCGACGCCCGAGAAGCTGTTCCAGCCAAACGGCACCGGCAGCTCCCACGCGAGCGCGGGGCGCACGGCGGCGCAGCAATCCGCGAACGCCTCCAGGCCAGCGCGTATGTCGTCATACCAGCCCACCATGAAGCGCGCCGATTCCACCGACTCGCCTGTTACGCTGCCGTGGGGTAACGAGTCGTGGGTCGACGCGTCGGCGACGCCGCTGAACGCCATTACGCTGCGCGCGTCCCAGGCCGAGCAGGCTATCGCGTTCTTCCACACGTCGTGGTCGAGCGCGCCTATGACCAGGCCGTTGCGCGAAACCTCGTCAAACAGCGCGCTGACGTCGTAGCTGGTGCGCCCGGGGCGCAGCGGCGCGGCTTCCCAGCGCGTCCACATGTCGTTGTCATAGGGCGCCAGCAGCATGCGCTGATCCAGCGAGCGGAACAGCAGCCGCTCGTCGGCCTCGGGATAGGAATTGTCCAGCGGCGCGAGGAAGTTGGTCTCGGTGAGCTTGAGCGAGTCGCGCAGCGCGACCGAGGCGATCAGCTCGCGCCGGTTGGCCAACAGCGTCAGGCGCTGCTCGAGCGTCAAACCCTCGTCGCGGTACTCCACGCAGAGCATGCGCCCCGGCCCCCAGGGCGTGTCGACGTCAAGCTCGCGGATGCCTGCGCGCCGGGCGGTGCGGGTGTTCAACCTGCGGCCGTCGACCACGCTAGCCTGCGAGTGGAAGCGGCGTATGCGCATGCCGTCCAATACCCATGCAAACGCGCCGTCGGACTGAACCTCAAGCGCGCAGCAGCCGAGTTTCATGCTGTGCTCGATTTTGATTTCGGGTTTCATAAACGCCATATTATCCCTCCGTTCGGAATTTGAGCCGCGGGCGCGAGCGCGCCGCGCATGTCTTGCTATTGATTCGCCTCGTACTTGCGGGGCGACGAGCCGGTATACTTCTTGAACGACTGTATGAACGTCTTGGTGCTGTTGTAGCCTACCGAGGCCGCTATGCTGCTGAGCGTCGCCGATGGGTCGCGCAGCAGCCTTATTGCGTGCCGCATGCGGATGTCGGTTATATATTGCGACACTGTTATGCCCATTTCCTTCTTGAACAGCTCAGAAAAGTAGGTGTAATTCATGTAGTAGGAGTCCGCCAGATCGCGCAGCGATATGGGCTCGTTGTAGTGCTGCTTTATATATGAGGACGCTTCCTGTATCACGCTGGATCTGGGCGTGCTGCTGGAGGTCATCCTGAGCGGCTCCAACTGTGCTACCAGGTAGTCGCACAGCTGATCTATCGAAGCAAAGCTCATGAGCGGCCGTATCAATCCGACGCTGTTGTCGCGCTCCGTGCGGTACCAGTTGAGCAGCATCATTATGTTCAGGTAGCCTGACTCGAGCTCCGCAGCCGATATGTCGCGCAGCGCCTCGTGGGTTAGCACGCTCCGGCATACCGATATCAGCTCGTCCACGTCCGAGCGCCGGCCCGCGTCCGCGTAGTTTGCCAGGTATTCGGGTGCGAACAGCTTGCGCTCTTCGCGGCTGAGCTCGGGGGTGTAGCATATCAGCCTGCGCTCGGGTTCGATGAGGTGTGCGATGATTGCGCTGCGCGACTGCATCAGCGCGGTATACAGCCCCGCGGCGCCATCGAGCGCGAACTGGCTCGCACCGACATGCCAGCTGGAGCATATGCGCGGCAACTGGCAGACGAAGTACTGCGCATACTGCTCCGGCGCGGCGGCGTTGATGATGACAAGCGCGCTGTCGAAGTGATCGGGCAGTATCTGCAGCGCCAGGGCGTCGCTGCTGCTCATGATTTTTGTAAGGTCCTCGGGTTGCACGGTCTCGCCCCGCACGTCCTTTATGCGCAGTGCACAATAGCGCGCGTGCGGGAACGCCGTCGAAAAGGCCGCGTGCCGCTGGAACGATTGCACGAATGCGTCCACAGTCATTGACTCGGCGTCGCGCATCAAAATCGAGAGTTTGGCGGCTATGACGCGTGCGCTCATGCGCCGGTTCTCTGCCAACGCCGCCATGGCCTTCTCAAGCGCACTGCGCAAGTCGGCGATCGATATGGGCTTGAGCAGGTAATCGATGGCGCCGTGCACCAGCATTGCGCGGACATATGCGTAGTTGTCATAGGCGGACAGCGCCAGGAAGACCGAATCCGGCGTCAGCGGCTGCATCGCCAGCATGGCCTCGGTGCCGGCCATGTCCGGCAGATTTATGTCCATTATGACGATATCTGGCCTCCAATCCCGGCCGATGGCAACGCCCGAGGCGCCGTCCAGCGCGTAGCGGTATTCGTAAGTCTCGCTGCGCAGGGCCATGCTCAGCTTGATCTGCATGCCCTTGCATATGGACTCCTCATCGTCAACCATCAGTATCTTCAGCATGATGCTCCTCGTCTTTCGTCGATATCGGCAGAATGACAGTCGTCCCGTCGCCCGGCGCGCTCTCTATCCTCAGTTGACACCGCCTGCCATAGCGCAGCACCAATTGATTATTGACATTGTATAGTCCCACGCCAAACGACATGTCGCCGTTTTCACTCTCATACAGCTCAGAGAGCCGGTTGCGCAGATCTTGCAGCTGTTCGGCGTCTATGCCGTTCCCGTCGTCGTGTACGCTTATGTTGAGTATGCCGCACGCCTGCATCTGGGCGCGTATCGTTATATGCAAAGTCCGATTGTCAGGGCGCATGCCATGTCGGATCGAGTTTTCAACTATCGGCTGGAGTATGAACTTCATGCAGACTATGTCCTCAAAGTTAGGCGCCACCTCTACGTTAAGCTCTATGCGGTCCTTGTAGCGCATCTTTTGCAGATTGATGTAACTGTGTACGCAGCGCAATTCTGCGCCCAGCGTGGTTTCGCGCTCGTTTCGGAACGAATAGCGCATCATCTGGCCGAAGTCCGACACGGCTTCCGCGATCTCGACCTGACCGGCCAGCAGCATCGTCGAACTGAGCACATCCAGCGTATTATAGAAGAAATGCGGCGAAAGCCGCGTCTGCATCTCGTGTATCTGGGCGTTCTGCGCTGAGGTCGCCAACGCTACGCGCTCCGATATCATGTTGCGCACGCGCGAGCTCAACAGGTTGAACATCAACACGAGCTGTCCTATGTCGCCGCGGCGATTCTCGGGCAGCAGCGAGGGTTCGTCGCCGCGTATCGCGATCTCGATTGAGCGTATGCAGCGCGATAGCGAGCGGATAATGTACCTGAGCAACGCCGCAAACGCCAGTATCAGTACCAGCAAAAACGCCATCAGGAATATATACAGCACCACGTTTTCGCTCAGCAGCTGCTTGATCCACAGCGAGTGATGGATTATGCCTATGCGCAGCGCCATCTCCGGAAAATCGCTGATGAGGCATTCAAAGCCGCTGTCCAGGGTCTTGCCGGCGGGCAATTCGGCCAGCGCGCTCTCGTCGCCCACCAGCTCCAGTATGGAATCGAGCGGGCTGTACAATAGCTTGCCGGTCTCGCTGCACTGTATGAATATATCCTCCAAACCGTATTCTGTAATAAGCAGGTTGTCGGGAGTCTCGATCACCAGCACTCCCAGATCGTCGCCGGTATAGCTGACTATGCGGCGCACGAGCGCGAATGTATGTTGTATTTGCTCATGATTGCATATCTCCTTGCTATCAGATTCGGTTGGCAGGTGGGGCAATGCGGGCGTCACAGCACCAGCTCGAACGCTTCGTCGTCGCCCAGCAGCTTCATCTCCATGTCGTTGGCAAATGTGCGGCCGGGCAGCAGGCACAGGCTGTGACCGCTGGACTCGATGCAGTACACGCTGCCATGTATGATCAGCGGATTTAGTCGCACGAATGTGTGCCGGGGCACGTAAAACGCCTCGACGTGCGCGGCCGAGAGCCGACCCATCACGGGCAGGCCCACGAACACTATGGCGTCGGTATCCAGTGGCAGTATGCCCTCGCAGGTGCGGCGGTGGAACTCTATGAAATTGACTACGCGGTCGCAGCGCTTAAGCGAGTTTATCGATATTGTGGGCGACAGCGCGCCTCCAAACTCCAGCGGCAGCACGTCCGCAAAGAAGCCCGCGGTGAATACCGACGCGCCGGCCAGCGCCGCGTCATCGGTCAGACAGATGTAGTCGCCATATCGCCTGAACGCCTGCTGCGACAGCGGTTGAACCTTGATCTGGCGCATGTCGCTACCTCCTTACAGCTTTACTCTGCAGAGCGATACCTTGTCGGCGATGTACTGAGTCAAGCGCTCGCGGATGTAGCGCGTCTCGGCGAAGGGCTTGCCCTTTTCGGCTTTGTCGGGCGCCTCGCGCCGCACCTGGCTGGTGAGCGCGAAGAACTCGGTGCCTATGTTGAACTTGTTTATGCCGCTGGCAAACGCCTCGATCAGCTGCGCCTCCGGTATGCCGCTGCCGCCGTGCAGCACCAGCGGCGTATCGGTCGCGCGGTCGATCTCCTTCAGCCGCGCTATCGACAGCCTGGGCGCCTTTACATATACGCCGTGCGCGCTGCCTATTGCGACCGCGAGCGAGGCCACGCCGGTCGCTTCGCAGAACCGGCGCGCGTCGTCGGGCAGCGTGTACATGTCCTCCTCGCCGTAGTCGCCGGCGTTGCTGCCCGCGCCCACATGGCCGAGCTCGCCTTCCACATCCACATCGAATAGCTTCGCCGTGCGCACGACCTGCCGGGTGAACGCGACGTTCTCATCGAACGGCAGCAGCGAGCCGTCGGCCATAACCGACGTGAAGCCCTCGCGTATCGCGGTGATTATGAAGTCGTAATCGCTGCAGTGATCCAGATGCAGCCCTACCGGCGTTTTGACGTCGCGCGCATATGTCTTTACCATCTCGGCAAATACCCTGAGCGGGCACACGGCGCTCATCGTCGGATACAACATAACTATCACCGGCTTGCCGGCGCGCTCCGCGCCCTGTATCGTCGCGTAGACCGTGTCCAGATCGGTCGCGTCGAACGCATAGATGGCGGTGTTGTAGCTTGCGCCCCAGCGCCAGTATGTCGCGCACTCGTTCAAGTGCCATGAATATACACTCCTTTCATTTGACCGCAAAGTCAGGCGCGCACCGCCGGTCAATTGCCAAACAGCGGCGAATCCGGCGTATCATAGTATAATCCAAGATAGCGGCACGCGTCCAGCATTTCTGCGCGATAGTCGCCGAACACGCCTACCACATGGTGTATGTAGGGCCCATACACAAACTTCTTTTCCCACTTTACCCAGTCGTCGACCTTCAGCCATACGTAGTTGCCGTTGGTCGCGGGGCCCTCGACCGATTCGCCGGCGCCAACAAAGCAGCTGTACCTGCCGTTGAGCCCGTCAAAGCGCAGCACGGTAATGGGCCCGGTTTTGAGCGGATAGAACCCCTGGCCGCCCTTGACTATGTAGCCCTGCGCGCCGGGCGCTTTGAGCTGCTTGGCAAACGGCCCGCAGTGCCAGAGCAGCTCGCAGTTGTCGTCCTCGGGATGGCGTATCGTCAGATCGGCTACGAAGCTCGCGGCGCGGTTGCCGGTCGCGCCGACCGCCATGAGCGAGGCTATGGCGGCGTGTATGTCGAGCTCGCAGGCGCTGGGCAGGCCGCGGTCGTTCAGATCGCCGAGTATGAAGCATACGCCCACGCCGAATGCGTCGCGTATCGTGTGCCAGCAATCGCAGGCGAGCGCGGTGCAGTTGTACTGCTGCGCGAGCTTCATAAGGCCCAGCTCTATGGCGGCGACGGTGCGCTTGTCCTCCAGCTGAGACATGTCGATCGTCTGCTCTATGTCGGCCACCAGTTCGTCTATCCCGTCCGGGCACTCGTCGATTACGCGCCGGATTGTGTTTACTGCCTGTGCGCCGGATATCGGCACGATCTCTATGCCAAACTTCTCGAGCAGCTCGGCCTCGTTGACCATTACGCTCAGGAACTGCTGCGGGCGCACGCTGATCTGGGCGATGCGCGCGTGGCGGAACGCCTTGACTATATGGGCCGTCGATATGAACCGGCGGAAGCCCGCCTCAAACGCGGGCGCGGTCACGTGGCAGTTTTCGATGTAGCTAAACGTCACGCCGTAACGCTGCAACACCTTGGTGGCGGCGAAAATGCCGCACTGGCTGTCGGTCGGCCGGGGGCCTATGCCGTCGGGCGCCGGATCGCGCGGGCCCCATACCAGCGTGGGTACCTGCAGCTCGCGCGCCAGCTTTGCGAGCGCTTCCTCCTGGCCGAAGTTGCAAAACGGCACGAAAAGCGCGTCGACCTTGTGCGCCTTGAAGTGCTCCGCGATCATTAGCGCGTCGCGATAATCGGTCATTATGTTGTCGGCCGGCGCGTTCACCAGCCTTTTGCCAAAGCTGTAGCTCTTGCCTTCAAACGGCAGCTCGTCTATGGTGACCAGCTCAATGTCCAACGCCTGCGCCAGCTTTGCGACGGCGGCGTCGATTGCCTTGCGGTTTTCGCGATACAGCGGATCCCGGAACATGTCGCGGCGCGTCGGAGCGTAACCCAGGCGCAGCTTCTCCTTTTCGAACTTCAACACTGCAATGGCCTCCTATTCAAATTGATCGGGGTCGTCGACTATGGTGGGATTGAACAGCGTCGCAAAGTGGGGCAGGGTCGCGGTATATGCGCGACTTGCGGCTTCAAGCGAATCGGCGTCGGCCTGGTCGAGCGCGAGCCGGTTTGCGCCGGCCAACCCGTCGAGCTGAGCTTCGCTGTGAAAGCCGATAATGGGCGCGGTTATGCCGGGCTGGCGCATTAGCCAGTTGAGCGCGACGCAGGCGGGGGTGGTGCTGTACTTGCGGGCGATGCGCCTGGCCTCGTCTACGACGGTCATAGCGCCTTCGTAATAGGGCGATTTGCACAGCGCGGTCACCTGCCGACCGTCCGAGTCGGGCCGATGCTCCAGGTCGAACCGACCGCCGAGCAGGCCCTGCGCCAGCGAGGAATAGGGCAGTATCGAGATATCGTTGTCCCGGCAATACGGCAGTATCTTGGCGTCAATGAAGCGCCACAGCAGGTTGTAGCAAGGCTGGTTCACGTCTATCTGCCCATACTGACGCGCCTCCTTGAGCTGTTTGAGGCTGAAGTTGGACACGCCGACCGCGCGTATTTTGCCCTGCCGGCGCAGCAGGTTCAGCGCCTCCATCGTGTGGGCTATCGGCATGGTGCCGGTGCTGTCGGGATAGTGTATGAAGTATATGTCCAGGTAGTCGGTGCGCAGCCGGCGCAGCGAGGCCTCGCAGGCCGCGATGGCCTTATCGTATGCCAGCGAATCTATCCAGAGCTTGGATATCATCTGATATGATTCGCGCGCGATGCCATTGAGCGTGTCGCCCAATATAGTTTCCGCGCGCCCGCGGCCATAGCAATAGGCCGTGTCGAACGTAGTTACGCCGCGCTCGATCGCATAGCGCGCCAGCGCCTGGGCGTGCGCCTCGTCGACCGGGCCCCAGAAATCGCCGCCCATCTGCCAGCAACCGAATATCAGGTCGGATACCTGTACGTCGGTCTTGCCTATTTGCTTCATCGCATCATACCGCCTTTCCGCAGGATATGCCCGCGCTTTCGCGGGCCGCATTTGTCGCCGTCATACGACGAGGCTGTTATAGAACTGCTGACGCGCATCCAGCTCGGCGCCATTTATCAGTTCGCCATGTTTCAGATAGTGCTCCACCATGGCGCGGGTGGGTATGCCGGAGCGACCGCCGATATGGGTGCACTTTATGTACGAAACGGCTGAGGCAAAGCGCGCGCATTCGACCGGCTCCATGCCCAGCAGGTAGGCGCTGGCGAATGCGCCGTGGAACACGTCGCCCGCGCCGGTGGTATCCACTATCTCGAGCCCGCTGAATGCGGGCAGCGCAAAGTAGTCGCTGCCGGCGCAGCCGACCAGGCCGTCCGCCCCCAGCGTAATGACGGCAACCCTGCAGCCGGTCTGAGCCAGCAGGCGCACGGCGGCTTCGGGCGATTTGCCGGGAAAACGGCCGGCCATGTAGAACGCCGAAGCTATGAACAGGTCGATCAGCGGCTCCATCTGCGCGTAGCCGGGCGAATAGCCGCCGGCATCTATCGATGTAATTATGCCGCTGTTGCGCGCGAAGGTCGCGGCGGCCTGGACGGCGGGGCTGTGCCCCTCAAAGTGAATCAGGCGCGCCTGGCTGAGATACTCGTAGTCCAGTGTCGCGGGATCGAGTTCGGTATTCGTGCCGGCCTGACCTATGAACCGGCGCGTCTGAGTGGAGGTCTCGGCTATGCACAGGCAAAACGGAGTCGACCTGCCGGGCTGCAGCGACAGATGCGATACGTCCACGCCGTGGCGCACGAAGTCGTCGCGGCAGAAGCGCCCCTTGGCGTCGTCTCCGAGCGTGGCATACATGCCGCAGCGCATGCCCAGCCGGGCGGCGGCGACGATTGCGGACGCGCAGTTGCCGCCGCCCTGACTGCTGACCGCCTTGGCCATGGCGGCGCCATCGCCTTCCGGCATGTGATCCACCGCCACAAGCAGATCCTTGACCGGTCGGCCCATTCCGATGATATCGAGCACTTCATTCCCTCCCACCTTATGATGCCGTCACATAACGGAGCTTAAATTGTACTCAAATTAAATAATATAAGCAATGTGCGCGGGTTTGTAAGCATATTATTAAATGAAATCGGCGGTTTGTAAACACGAAGATTTCGGTTTGACGGCGCATAATTTCGGTTAATGCGGCTGCATGCCGGAACGGCCATAGATAGCCATAGAGACGCTGCGGGGCGCGAAGTCATGCGCCGGATGGACTCGAGCCGGTGCGCGGCGACGCGAGGGGAAAGCGCCCGGCGACAAGCGATGTTTGCCCGCGGCAGCTGCGCCGGGCACGATTTTACGCCGAGGCGGATTTGTGGGATCGCCGTCTTTCGAACGATGTGGAATCTATGCAAACGCCGCAATATCGATTTGCTATCGCGATTGTTTTCCGAGCCTGGATGGCGGTGTGCGTCCGACAAGGCTGAGCTCAGCTTGGCAACAGGCAAGAGCCAGGTTCACGAATGGTTTGGTTATTGAGCGCATGTGAGCTGCTGGACGGAATGCGGAAATGTGCTGGATGGATATGCAAAATGGGCGCGGGGATTCATAGGTGGCGCGGGTTCGCAGGTCAGTCGCCGCAACAATTATGAAACTTGAACCGGCGCAGTGCGTGCGCTTGCGCAAGCGTGTCCGCTGCATTTTATTCGCTGCGCTTAATTAAATAGGAAGGATCGCTATCGGCCGCCGCATGCGATGCGGAACCCGGGCAGCGCGCGGCGTGTCGAAAGCATGGGGGGAATCGCATGGCGCAGATGCGCAGCCGTTAACGCCCGGCGATGACCGCGCAGCCCCAACGCGGGCATGGCTGCAACGCCACCGCGACAGACAATACCGCCCGTCTCGCTCAACCAAAACGCGTCCGCCCCGCCGGACAAAATAAAAGACGGCGCGCCCAACCTCCGCTCCCACCCATAACGGGCAGGCGCGAGGCCCGGGCTGACGTCGCAATAAGTACATATCAGACGCGCACCGCGCAGAACTCGCCTGAGTACTCGTTCAGGAAGTCCTCGGCGGTCTTTGCCATGCGCACGACCGCTTCAGCGCCCCTGAACGAGAACATCGCCAGCATGTTGCCGAAATACCGGTCGATTATCTGCACCTTGATGAGCAGCTTGCGCGGCTCGCGCCACGCCGCGGAGCATGCGCACTCGTACATGAAGCCGTTCGTGGTCGCGGCACCGGCGTGTTCGTCGGAATAGCCCAGCTGTGGGAACTTGCCGAAGGCGTTTTTGCCCAGGCCGAAGCGCAGCTCCTTTTTGCCCTGGGCGTTGACATAGCGCAGCACGCCCTCGTCGCCGTCGAAGCTGAACTCGAATTCGGTAATGCCGGTGGGGTTTGCGTCGCAGCGGTAGCGCTTGCCCGCGAGCTCGCGCTCGTAGTCGGAGTGCGCCGGGCCGACCAGGTGCATGAGCTCCAGGCTCCGGGCCAGCGCCTCGCATTCGGCATGCGCCGCCGGATCCTCGGGCAGCGGCGCGTCGCGCAGCTCGTCCACGATGAAGTCGTAAAACGCGGCCTCTATCAGCGCGCCCGCGGCGGGGTAGCCCTGATTGTCGGAGTTTATCGAGAACAGCAGGTCGCGCTCGGGCAGGCAGAACGTGAACTGGCTACCCATGCCGTTGAAGAAGAACCCGTCGCGCAGCCGCCATATCTGGTATCCGTAGCCGTGCGTGGAGAATGCGTCAAAGCCCAGCTCGTCGCAGTCGACCTGCATCGACGTGGCCTCGCGCACGTAATCGGCGCTCACCAGCTGCTCGCCGTCCCACGCGCCGCCCTTCATCAGCAGCCGGCCGAACGACGCCGCGTCCCGCGTGGTGCATATCAGCGCCGAATCGCCGAAACTGTCGTCGGTGCGTGTCTTGAGCAGCGTGGCGGTCTTGAACGTGCCCATGCGCGCGAACAGGCGCTCGGTCATGAACTCAAAGAACGGCTTGCCGGCCAGGCGCTCGACCAGCGTGCAGAGCACCTGCGAGCCCGGGCTGTCGTACTCAAAGCACATGCCGGCGGGCCGATGGGCTGTGTTGCGGTTGAGGTACAGGTGCGTGCGGTCGGGATCGGGGTCGGTGAACCAGTAGGGCGTGTGGCCGCAGGTGGACATGGTCAGCATGTCGCGTATCGTCTGGCGCGCCAGGCGTGGGGGCAGCTCGCCGTCGAGCTTGTCCGGGAAGAAGCTGGCTATCGTGTCGTCCAGCGAGAGCCTGCCGTCGTCGCGCAGCATGCCGATCGCTATGCCCACGAACGACTTGGTGACCGAATACATGCGATGATCGAATTCGCGGTGGAACGGCTTCCAGTAGAATTCGCCGAATATGCTGTCGCCGCGCATCAGCACCACGCTGTGCGTGGCCAGGCCGCGCTCGTCGAGCTTGCGTATAAAGCGTGTGACCGCGTTTGAGGATATGCCGGCCTGTTCAGGGGTTATCTTTTCAAACATAGCGCATGCGCCTCGCCTTCTCGCATCCTGTCTGCAGGATGGCTTTCTGGCATGATTATACGGCAGACCGGCGGTGCAGTCAACCGGCTGAGGGGAAAATGCGCGCGGATTGCCGGGCGGCGGTTGCCTTTATTGGAATGGACGTGTATAATAATCATGAGTGGGGCAGCTTTGCGCGCTGGCCGGCTGCCGCAAGAGGAGGTGCTGTCATGCTGCCGCAGGCGATACTGCTGATGGCGGACGAGAGCGAGCGCGGATTGGCGGAACACCTGTACGTCGAACATCGCCACGCAATGTACGTGGTGGCGTATTCGATATTGCGCAATGGCAGCGACGCGCAGGACGCGATCGCCCAGGCGATGCTGAACATTATGCCGAAGCTTAACTCGATCAAAACGCTGGAGCATTACAAATTGCGCGCGTACGTGATCAATACTGTAAAGAACGTCGCATTGGCGATGCTGGCGCGCCGCAAGCGCGAGCGACAGCTGCCATATGACGACGAGCTCGCAGGCTATGTCGAGTCGGCGTCGACGGAGGACGCCAACCTGTCCGGCATAGCGGATGCGGACGCGCTGGCGCGGGCGCTGGGCCGGCTGCCCGAGCGCGAGCGGCAGGCGCTCTATATGAAGTACTCGGCCGACTGGACGGACGCCGAGATAGCGCAGGTGTTGAACATACGGGTAGGCAGCGTGCGGGTGCTGCTCAGCCGCGCGCGGCGGCATGCGCGGGCGATGCTGGAAAGCGAGGAGTCATATCATGAGTAGGCGCAGGGCAAGGCTGCAATATCGCTCCGGCGAAGTGCGCGATTACGATGGCGAACTGGAGGCGGCGGCATACCGCAAGGCGTTTTCGATACTGGCGCAGCAGGAGTACGAACAGGCGGAATCGACGCCCGCGGACGAGGCGGAGCGGCGCGCGCTGGCGGAGCTGGACGCGCGCATGGACGGTATAATAGCGCGCGGCCTGCGCCAGAATCGCCGCAGAGTCTGGGCGCGGCGCATTCGACGCGCAGCTAACGTTGCGGCGTGCGTGATAGCGGTGCTTGGCATAGGCCTGGGCGTGGCGATAGCGACGCCGTCGCTGCGGCAGCAGCTCTATCGCATATCCGCGCTGGACTGCGAGATATTCACCGAGGTGCGGCTCACGCCCAACGAGCAGTTTGAGATGGACGTGCCGGAAGGCTGGACGGGCGATTATTATATGGCGTACATACCCGATGGCTTTGAGTTCTATTACATGCACGATGGCATAGCGGAAGCCATATATCTGCGGTCGGAGGAGGAATACCTGCGTTTTAGCGAATATCGAGCATCATCGACAACTTTGCTCGATACTGAAAACGCAAAGGTTAGCTATGGCACAGTGCACGACTGCGAAGCGATGATAATAGAAAAAGCGGGTCTAACTACTGTTGCGTGGACGGAAGCTGACAAGTTGTTCCTGGTAGAGCTTTGCGGCGATGTAGAAACTGCACTAAAGATAGCAAGGAATACAAGTATAATAAATGTCAATGAGTGAAGCTGCAAAGGGCAGCAAAATCCAGGCTCATTTGGCTCGAAATCTATCAACACCCATATAATGACAGGGAGACAACAAGGCAGGTCGGGCTCTACCCGAACAGCCGCAAGCGCGTGGGCAAGTGCTTGCCGGGCATGAAACAGCGCCTGGGCATAGCGCAGGCACTAATGGAGAAGCCGGTCAGGATGTTATAGGACGCGCCTGTGGACAGGCTGGACAGCGCGGGCGTGCGGGAGCTGTTCAAGTCGCTGCGCGACAAGGACAAGACAATGCTGCTGGCCAGCCACAACTCGCTGGATGTCGAGGAGTCGTGCGATGCCGTGTGCGGTATCGATGGCGGCGCGCATGTGTGAGTCGGGTTGTCGCAGGTCGAATCGACGTATGCGCCTTATGTGCGGATCATGCAGCCGCGCGTAGGGCGCTTTTGTTATGCCGGGCTGCGCGACATGGGAGATGCGTCGGCGTTCTGGCGCGCAACTGTGATCTGCCGGCAGCTCGGCGCTATGCCGCTGAGCGCGGGTGGCGCGGCGCCCGAATGCCGCATATAATGGATAGCGGGGGGACGCCTTGTCGCGCCCCCTGGCGCCGGACGCGGGCTATGGCGGCAGTAAACCCGACCGCGCCGGCGGCGCATGACGGACGCAATTCGACTGACGGCGCATGGTTATTATGCGCAGGAGGGCAACCCATATGGCGGATATAAAAAACACAGCACTGACCAATGTGCGCCTGGTGGAGTTCTGCAAGGAGATGCTGGGCCAACCATACTGGTATGGCACGGCGGTTTACAAGTGCACGACGAGCCTGCTCACGCGCAAGACGAAGCAGTACCCGTCGCACTACGGCTCCAACCGAACCGCGCAGTACAAGGAGAACATCGCGAAAAAGCAGGTCTGCGCGGATTGCGTAGGCCTGATAAAGGGCTTCGCCTGGACGAACGGGGGAGTCGGAGTGAAGGAAGCGATCGGCACTGACAAGACGTATGCCAGCAAGTACGGCAGCAACGGCTGCCCCGACAAGTCGGCCAACGGCATGTTTGCGTATGCCAAGGACAAGGGCGCGGCCTGGGGCACGATGGACAGCATGCCGGAGCTGCCGGGCATAGCGGTGCGCTACGACGGGCATGTGGGCGTATACATCGGCGGCGGCTACGTGATAGAGGAGCGCGGCTTTGCCTACGGCTGCGTAAAGACGCGCCTCAAGGATCGCAAGTGGACGAACTGGTACAAGTTGCCGTTCATAAGCTACGAATCGGGCGAGGTGGCGCCGCCGGTCGAGGAGGACTACCCGCTGGGCTCGAGGCTGCTCAAGCGCGGCATGAGCGGCAGCGACGTAAAGGCGCTGCAGGAGCTGCTGCTGGAGCTGGGATACGAGCTGCCCAAATACGGCGCGGACGGCGACTACGGCGCCGAGACCGAGGCCGCGGTAAAGGCATTCCAGCGCGCGCACCGGCTGACCGCGGACGGCATATTCGGCGAAAAGACCTACAGGGCACTGATGGACGCGATAGGAGACGACAACGACGACACGACGCCGGAACCGGAAGCGCCCACGCCCGGCGACGGCGCGCAGCTGATAATAGTCTCAAGCGGCGGCAAGGTAAACGTGCGCGTGGGCAACGGCACCGAGTACGCCAGCATAACGCTGCTCGCGCCGGGCACGATCTGCCCGTATGTCGCGACGGCGGCCAACGGCTGGAACGCGCTAGTGGTCAACGCGCAGGTCGGCTGGGTGTCGGGGCAGTATTCGGATGTGCTCCTGCCTGCGGATGGAGCCGGGAGTGCGCAGTGACTTAGGGCAAGACATGGGAGCCCCGTGCGATATGGATCGCGCGGGGCTTCAGACCGCTGACCAACCCCGGCGGCTGGACAGCCGGTTTTGCTCCGAACAGCTATTGCAATATTCCGCTGCTGCTCTTGCGGCATTGTCCAATACAAGCTGGATTGCGTTTGATCTGCATGTTTTTCCGATTGCCGTTGCGCATTTGGCCCGGAGGTCATGTGCGGTATACTCTGTCAACAAACTGGAGCCCCGTGCGATATGGATCGCGCGGGGCTTTCTTAGCCTGAACGGCTGCGCGGGCGCGTTCGGTGCAGGCGCCGCCGAATGGCTGAACGCTCCAGTGCGCTGATATCGGTGCGCTTGGCGCGCGCGATTGGGCCGCAAGACTGCCGCATAGAGCCATTGGCCATGTAGCGGGATGGGCGCTGAATCCGGCAAACCGAGCCAGTGCGCTCACAACTGCCGCGTAGATCCGCGCTGGAGCAGGTAGGGCTTTATCGTGGACAGTATCGGGGTGTTAATGTCCGCGGCCATTGCGTTTATCATGCGGAAACACGCCGTGCTCGCCATCAGATCCAGGGGGTGGGTGATGACGCTCACGTCGAGCATCGCTGTCCAGGTGGTGTCGTCATACATCAGAAAGCTCACATCGTTCGGGAAGGTCAGGTTGAGCAGCTTGAGCGCGTTGTACACGGCCACGCCCACAAAATCGGTGACCGCGAATATTGCCGTGGGCTTTTGCGCCTGTATCATTGCAACCATCTCGGGGGCTATGCTGTCTACGGTGTCGTTTCTTCCGTATATGTATATCAGCTCATCCGGAAACTTCAGGCCTGCCTCCCGGAACGCTCGATACATGCCGCCGAGGCGCTCGCGATTGCCGGCGTAGAGTATGCGCTCGTGGCCCAGCTCGAGCAGATGCTTTGTGCCAATGTACATGCCGTAGTTGTCGTCGATCAGTATCGCGTCGTGCGCCTCGTACGCCATTGTCAGCAGCTGCATTATGTGTATGCCTGAACTGGCCAGCTTCGATATCAGCTTTGCGTTTTTTGTGCTGCGCGGCGAGCATATAATGCCGCTGACCTGCATGTCGGCCATCATCTGCAGCAGCGCTGCTTCGTTAAGCGCGGGTTCGCCGTTGTTTACAAAGCCCAGTATCAGGTTGTAACCGCTGCTCTGCAGTATCGACTGCATGCACTTTGCCAGACGCACGTAAAACGGGTTTTCGATATCCGGGACTATAAAGCCAATCGTGCTCGACTTTCGGAGTTTCAGTGTTCGGGCTATCGTGTTTGGCTTGTAATCGAGCTCTGCGGCGACCTCCAATACGTGGCGCTTGGTCTCTTCGTTTATGGCGGGGCTGTTGTTGAACGCCCGAGAGACCGTGGCGATAGAAACGTTCGCCTTTATTGCGACATCCTTGCACGTTGCCATTTACAATCATTCCTCTTTCGAATAACAGGCGGATCTGAGCATGTCACTAATTATAGCAAATCGCGTGGAAATAAGCAACAAGGACGGCAGCACATAGCAGCAAAACCAGCACAATAACTGAAAATGCAATTGAAAAATTTTCATTCATATTTCCTGGATTTACAGTCTGGAATGGCTTAGCGTTGAGCCAAATTCAGAAATAAAATTAAGAAATTGACAAATGACCGGAAAGAAATGCCTTGACAACGGACAAATTGAGTGCTATACTGCATTTGAAATTTAAATGCAGTGAGTAAAGCATGGAAATAAATGTAAACGTTTACGAACGGAGGCGGCGACATGAACTGTTATCACCCCGATAATGCTTACGTTTGGGACACCTGGTGCGCGGTGGAGGGCGAGCGGGTGCACCTGTTTCACCTGCAGATACCGCTTACGGCGAGCGAGGAGGACAGGCGGGTCGCGCAGTCGCTGGGCCACGCGTGTTCGAGCGACCTGATTCACTGGACGCAATGCGAAAGCGTGCTGCCGCCGAACGGGCCGGGCGAGCTGGATGACATGATGGCGTTCACCGGCTGCAGCTACCAGTTGGGCGGGCGGAACTACCTGTATTACACAATGCGCTCCACACAGAATGAGGGCAAGGTGCAGTACATCGGCCTGGCGACGAGCGACGACATGGTGCGCTGGGAGCGGTATCCGGGCAATCCGGTGCTGGAACCGCGCGGGGACGTGTACATCGACAGGTTCAATCCGCTGCCGAACGGTACGGTGGATTGCCGCGACATGATAGTTGTCGACGCGCCGGATGGAGAAGGGTATTACGGATTCTACGCGGCGCGCACTCATGGCCAATACATGTGGGAGGGCCCTGCGATCGCGGTCGCGCGCTCAAGCGACCTGATACACTGGCAGACGCTGCCTGAGCCCGCGTTCAAACCCGGCGTATTCGGCCTGGTAGAGGTGCCGGACGTTTTTCAGATAGGAAGCAAATGGTACATGACATGCCTGGTTGACGGCTATTGGGCCAACAGGGCGCCGCTGGGCCAGCCGGCGCTGGGCACGGGCACGATCTACGCTGTGGCGGATCGGATAGAGGGACCGTACCGGCTGCAGGAGGACTACGTGCTGGTCGGCGGCGAGCGGGAATCGGCCGGCTACAGCTGTCGGAGCGTAGTGTTCAGGGGCGCGCGGCATGTGATAAACACCGAGCGCGGCAGCAACACGGTGTCGCCGCCTATGAGCGTGTTCGTAAACGACAAGGGCCAGCTGCGCCTGGGCTATGATGAGCTCACGCAGGGGTACAGGATCGCTACGCTCGCCGATGCGGCCAACCCGCTGCCGATTGTCCGCACGTCGCTCAGCCCCAACTTCGAACTACCCAGCGGCCGGATCTGGCGCGAGGGGAGCGAATACCGAATGCAGGCAGACGCGGGTTGGCAGGCCGCATGGCTGAACGCGCTGTGCAGCGACGTGGAGATCGACGCGGAGCTGGAGATAGACGGCATCGGTGCGGGGGTGTGCTTTGGCGATTGCGCGGTGCTGGTCGATACCGCGCGCAGGGAGCTGGTGGCGGGCAACCTGAACCAACTGTCCAGCGGCAAGGTGCGCGAGCTCAGGCAGGATGTGACCGGAGGCTGCCGGATGACGGTGCGCGTGCGGCAGAGCCGACTGGAGGTATATCTCAATGGTGTGTTGGAGATGCAGACCTCGTTTGACGAGCCCGATTCGCCCAAGCACCCGGGCCTGATAATCGATCGCGCGGAGTGCGTCGTGCGCAATCTGAATATATATAGCTTGCGCCAGTGAGCTGTCGCGCAGCTGGAAGGGGGCTGAGCATATGACCGGTAAAGGCTGTTCTGCGCTGGAGGCATGCCGGCGCGGGCTGGTTCACAGTTGGCGGCTTTATGTGCTGCTGCTGCCCGCGCTGATATGGCTGGTGCTGTTTTGCTACGTGCCCATGTACGGCATCGTCATAGCTTTCAAGGACTACAAGGCGAACATGGGCATACTGGGGAGCGAATGGGCGGGGTTCAAGTACTTCGACATGTTCCTTTCAGAAAAGGCATTCTGGGATGTGTTCAAGAACACGATAGTGCTGAGCCTGTACTCGCTGCTTTGGGGATTTCCGGCGCCGGTGCTGTTTGCGCTGATGCTGAATCAGATGCGCTCCAGGGGATACAAGCGGGTCGTTCAGACCGTGACGTATGCGCCGCACTTCATATCGGTCGTGGTGCTGGTGAGCATGATGAGCGTGTTCTTTGCGCCCAAGACGGGCTTTGTGAACGCCATGCTGGAGGCGCTGGGCGGCAGCCGGCAGATGTTCATGACCCGCCCGGAGTACTTCAGGTCGATGTACGTGGGCTCGGGCATATGGCAAGATCTGGGGTTTGGCGCGATAATATACCTTGCGGCGCTTACGGGTATAAACCCGGAGCTCCACGAGGCGGCCATAATGGACGGCGCGAGCAAGTTCAAGCGCATACTGTATATAGATATACCGTCCATCGCGCCCACAATTGTGATTATGCTGATAATGTCGATAGGCAACATAATGTCGGTCGGATATGAAAAGGTATACCTGATGCAGAGCGGCATGAACACCAAGGTCAGCGAGATCATATCGACCTACGTATACAAGGTCGGTTTGGTAAATGCCCAGTACAGCTACTCGACGGCGGTGGGCATATTCAATTCGCTCATCAATGTGGCGCTGCTGCTCTTGACGAATTGCATTAGCAAGAAGCTGACGGACACGGGATTGTTCTGAGCGACGGGCCATCATGGAGGGAAAGGAGAGCATGGACGCTGCCTGGCGGCAGGATCATGCGGCTGGAGCGATGCTAAAGAAGCAGATTCAGGGCGATAGAGTATTTGATATCGTCAATACGGTGATAATGGCATTGATTATGCTGATAGTGCTTTACCCGTTGTACTTTATTGTGGTGGCGTCGGTCACGGATCCGATAATAGTCAACAGCGGCAAACTGCTGCTGTATCCGGAGATACCGTATCTGGGCGGATACCAGCGCATATTGGACTACGAGCCGCTGTGGACCGGCTACATGAATTCGTTCCTGTATATGATAGTGGGCACGGCGATAAACATATTCGTGACGATACCGTCGGCGTATGCGTTTTCCCGCAGGGACATGTTCGGGCGCAACAAGCTCATGGGGCTGTTCGCGTTCACGATGTTCTTCGGCGGCGGCATGATACCCAGCTATCTGCTGGTGCTGAACCTGAAACTTATCAACACTATCTGGGCCATGGTGCTGCCGGGCGCGCTCTCGGTCTGGAACATGATCATCTGCCGGACGTATTTTCAGAACAATATACCGGAAGAGCTGCTTGAATCGGCTATAATAGATGGTTGTTCCGACTTCAACTTCTTCCTGAGGATTGTGCTGCCGCTGGCCAGGGTGATAATCGCGGTCATGGTGCTGTTTTACGCCGTGGGCCACTGGAACAGCTACTTCAACGCGCTGATATATCTGAACGATTCGAGCAAGTATCCGCTGCAGATCGTGCTGCGCAACCTGCTCATTATCAATCAGATAAACAGCGAGGTCATATCGGATCCTATGGGGTTGGCACAGCGCGCAAGGCTGGCGGAGCAACTCAAATATGGCGTGATAGTTGTGTCGTGCCTGCCGCTGATGGTGTTGTATCCATTCCTGCAGAGGTACTTTACTCAGGGGGTGATGATTGGCGCGATAAAGGGCTGAGGCGGCGTTTGAACGGTATACTTATGATTAAAGGAGGATGCGAATCATGTTGCGGAACAAGTCTGGTCTTAAGCTGCGCGTGGCGGTAGCGCTGATATGCCTGACGATGCTGCTGGGCAGCGCCGGGGCCGAGGGGATAATGAACGAGACCGGGTTGCCCATAGTCAAACCGGATGCCGAATACAGCATTTCGATTATGTGGGCGGCGCGCGCGATTGCGCCCGAACCGTCCGAAGTAAAGTGGATACAGTACGCCGAGGAACAGACCGGAGTCAAGTTCGAGTGGATGAAGGTCGCAGAGGACAGCGTGGCCGAGAAGATAAACCTCATGCTGGCCAGCGGCGATGTGCCCGACGTGTTTGCCAATGGCATAACGCGCGCTATGGTGCTGCAGTATATCGACCAGGACATGTTCATGCCCACCGAGGAGCTGGTTGACGAGTACGTGCCCAACCTGCAGCAGATATTCGAGGACAACCCGGAGTACAAGGCGATCTGCACCTCGGTGGACGGGCACAGATACGGCTTCCCGGTCATCGAGGAGATGTACGGCCTGGTGAACACGCCCTCGATACTCTACATCTATCAACCCTGGCTGGACGCGCTGGGCCTGGACATGCCCACCACGCTCGATGAGTTCGTGGAGGTGCTCAAGGCCTTCCGCGACAACGATCCCAACGGCAACGGCATACAGGACGAGATACCGCTGTCGGCGTATGGCTATATGGATCTGCTGACGTACTTCAAGATGGCGTTTGGCGGCGCGTCCGACAATGGCGACCATCTGAGCGTGCTGGACGGCAAGGTGGTATCGACGGCTGTGGACGATGCGGCCAAGGAAAACCTCAAGTTCATGAACATGCTCTACACCGAGGGACTGCTGGATCAGGATCTGTTTGGCACCACGGTGTCGGGCGATTCGCGCGGCGGCCTGCAGGCCAAGATAAACGACGAGGAAGTCATCGTCGGTTGCCCGTATCTGTGGATAATCAACGGCGATGTGTACGACATAGCCCGCCAGAACGAGTACGTGGCCATGCCGCGGCTTGAGGGCCCCGAAGGCGGGATCGGCCTGCGCCAGAACAACACCGAGCTGCACGACCCGCTGCGCATGGTTATCACGACCAAGTGCGAGTATCCCGAGATAGTGGCGCGCTTTGTGGATTGGTGCTACGAGCCCGAAGTGTCGGTCACGCTGAACTGGGGCGCGCTGGACTATGTGTACGTAAAGGGCGAGGACGGCCTGCTGCACTGGGATCTGAAGGATGACGGCACGCCCAACCTGAAAGACGGCTACAATTCGATCGACGAGATGCGCTTTGCCAGCTCGCCCGTTAACATGGCTCAGGCGATACTGTCCTCTTACTATGGCACGGTGTGCGACTATCCTATGGACGCGCAGCGGATACTGGACGACCAGAAGATACAGGGCAAGGAGCAGGTGCTGGCGGATTACGACTTCCTGCCGCCCATGTGGTTCCTGCCCGAGGAGAACGAGCGGTTGGCCCAGATTGAGCCCAACGTCAAAAATGCGGTCAATTACGGTCTGGAGATGTTCGTGCTGGACGGCGGCATTGACGAGGGCTGGGAAGAGTATGTGCAGAGCGTAAAGGATGCCGGACTCGATGAGTATCTGGCGCTCTACCAGGCTGCATACGACAGGTACCTGGAGAATAAGTGACGTGTCCGGCGGGCGGTGAGGCTGCGCTCACCGCCCGCTGTCATAGAAAGGAACTCGCATGGCGCGTTTGTTTTTTAAGCCCGATCAGGCGTTTGCGGGCGATTTCATACCGCTCTACGCGGATGGCAGGTTTCATCTGTTCTACCTGAAGGACTATCGCAACGGCGAAGATTGCGGCGAAGGCACGCCCTGGTTCCACATAGCCACATGTGACTTTGTGAACTTTGAAGACCTGGGCGAGGCGCTGCCGCGCGGCGCGGCCGATCAACAGGATCTGTACGTGTTCACGGGCAGCGCAGTCCGGGCCGAGGGTAGATATCACATATTCTATACCGGCCACAACCCGCACCTGATGCGCAGGGGCCAGCCGCAGGAGGCCGTGCTGCACGCGGTGTCGGACGACCTGATCGCGTGGGCCAAGACGGACGAACCCGGGTTGTTTGCGCCCGCGGAAGGCTATGAGCGCGATGACTGGCGCGACCCGTTCGTGTACTACGATGCGGAACGGGGCGAGTACAGGATGCTGCTGGCGGCCAGATGTGATGCGGGCGCGTCGAGAAGGCGCGGTGTGACGGCGTGCATGTCGTCGAAAGACCTGAAAAGCTGGAAACTGGAGCCGCCCATGTGGGCGCCGGGCCTGTACTTTACGCACGAATGTCCGGACTATTTCCGCATGGGGGAATACGAGTATCTGATATTCTCCGAATTCTCACAGAGCAGCCGCACGCGCTATGTCATGCGGCGCGTGGGCGCCCAGGACTGGCGCCAGGCTGCGGACGATTGCTTTGACGGCCGGGCGTATTATGCCGCCAAGACGGCGTCTGACGGAGAGCGCAGGTATGTATTCGGCTGGATACCGACGCGCGCTGGCGAGCGCGACGACGGCGGCTGGCAGTGGGGCGGCTGCCTTAATGTGCACGAGGTGTGCCAGCGCGCTGACGGCACGCTGTGCGTAAAGGAGCCCGAAGTGCTGAAAAGCGCGTTCGGCGCGCCTGAGACGCCTGCGGCCCGGCCGCTGTTCAACGTGCATACGGCCGCGGCGCTGGAGCTGAATGGCGCAGGAGGTTCGGCCGGCTGCGCGTACGACGACATGCCGCGCGAGTTCAGACTGGAGATCGGTATGACGGGCGCTGCGGAGGCGGGTTCGGTATCGGTCATGCTCTCGGCGGATCGGCAGCTGGAATGCGGCCACGAGTTGCGCCTTGACTTCGGCATGGGCCGCATGGTGTGGGATCGCTGGCCGCGTCCGGGCGACGTGCCGTACTGCATAGGGTTGGACAGGCCCATCAACGCCCGGTCGGAGCACCATAAGCTGTCGATAGTGGTGGACGGCACGGCGGGCTGCGCGTATCTGGATGACGACGTGGCGCTCAGCTTCAGGCTCTACGAGCGGTTCGGATCGAGTGCGGGCATTATAGCGCGCGATCGTGATATCACAATCGACTACGTAAAGCTGTCCCGGCTTAGGTGACCTGCGCGGGTGCGGCAGCAATATGGGGCGTCGGCATGTGCCGGCGCCCTTGCGCTGTTGTGAGATGACGCTTGGACGCGGCGATTTGGCCGGCGAGGCAGGAGGCGCGGCATGTGCGCTGCGCCAAGTGATATGAAAAGCCCCGCTTCCATTGTAAGGGCGTCCTGGTTGTGGGCCGACATGGCGCGCATCGGGCGCGCTGACGCCGGCGCGGGTGCCGTGCGTCCGGGCGTGCGCTGCTGCTGAGCGCGCTGACTGCGGCGCCCGGTTATCGAAAGTCCAGCGGCGTATGTCCGGATATCTGGCGAAATATCTTGTAGAAGTACTGCAGTGAATTGAACCCGCACTCTGAGGCGATTATGTCCAGCGGCTTGTCGCTGAGCATCAGCTGTTTTTGGGCCTCGATTATGCGCCGCGACTGCACGTATTTGGTTATCGTGACGTGCATGTTGCGCTTGAACATGTGGCAGAGGTAATACTTGTCAACGTGCAGCGTGCGCGCCAGATCGTCCAGCCTTATTTCGGAGGCGTAGTGCGCGTCTATGTAGTCTATGGCCTCCTTGACGAACCGGCACGCGTCGGTCACGGAGGCGGGTATGGCTACCGACGTGAATAGCCGCTGCGCGTCGTGGAGCATCAGTATCATGCGCATCGCCGTCAGCGTGGTCGATTCCTGCTCCATATCCTCGCGCGGCGCGCCGTATCGGGCGGCGGCGCGCCCGGCGTCCATCAGCTGGCGGAACAGCCCGGGCGTGGGTCGGTATACGTGGCAGTTGCTCATGTCCAGCCGGCTCACTGTGTCCTCGCAGCCCAGTCGGGTTGCGTGCGCCAGCAATGCGTCCATGTCGAAGTTTATCAGCAGTCGGGAATAGTTGACTCTGTCGTTGTAATCTATGCGGTGCATGGTGTACTTTGGTATGAATACCATCTCGCCGTCGCTTATGTCGTACCAGTTGTTCTGCATGAATATCCGCAGCGAGCACTTTTCGTACAGCACGAATTCGCAGGCGTTGTGATAATGCGTCAGCGTGGTGGTGTTCTTGCCTATGTCGGCGACGCCGCTCTTGTATTTAATCGATATTTCATCGCCGATCTCCTCGTATTTATAATCGTCCAATGCAAATACCTCCGCGAAAACGCAAGATCGTTTAATCATGCAACTCGGCGCGCCAATATACTTTAACAAAACCATCTTACCATATGCTAAAATATAAATCAGGATACGACACTAAATTAACAAATGGTGTTGTGCGAGCTGCGATGGCGGGGCTTAAGACGCCAAAAACTGGCGATGCGGCGCGCTGGCTGAGCCGACAAAAGCGGATCTATGCGCGAATATTCGCGCATATGCGCGCTACACGCAGCGACGGATGTGCAAAAAGGCGATCAATGTCAGCACTGAACAATGATAAACCGCTAAGCTGAGCGTTGGAACTCCTTGGATGCTGTCAAACCTCAAACGAAGTGTTAAACAAAACAAAATACCGTGTTATTCAAAGATGATATGATATCGGCGCCTTGAGTGTATTAAATTGGCTTGCAATGCGCTCTGCTCGCCGCGGAAGTCGAGCGCATCGAATAATCAAGGAGGGGATCGTATGAAACGTTTACTGGCCATCATGCTTGCGCTTGCACTCGTGCTGATGTCGTCCCTGGCGATAGCGGCGGCGGAGAAGCCTGAGCTTCCGCTCGCAGAGCCCGGCACCGCTTCGCTGTCGATTCTGTCCGCCGACAACTGGTATGCGGCGGCGAGCTTTGCCGACAACCTGCCGGTGTATCAGGAGCTGGAAAAGCTCACCGGCGTGAGCATAGAGTGGGAGGTCGTGCCGGCCGACCAGTACGACGAGGTGCGCAACACGCGCATAGCCGCGGCGGTCAACCTGCCCGACATAGTCGTCTGGCCGCAGCAGCTGGTCAAGATGGTCGAGGACGGCGTGTACATCGACCTGACCGACCTGATCGCTGAAAACGCGTACTACCTGAACCAGCTGATGGAGATGCAGCCGCTGGTGCGCACGGCCAACTCCACCGCCGACGGCCGCATACTCGGCTTCCCGGGCATGGGCGAGGGCATACTTAACAGCTACACCGACATGGAGACCGGCGTAATCACCGATCCGGGCGCGAATATCAACCTGCACTTACCCGCGATCCGCCAGGACTGGCTGGACAAGCTGGGGCTGGAAGTGCCCGAGTCGCTGGACGACTGGTATAATGTGCTCAAGGCGTTCAAGGAGCAGGACCCCAACGGCAACGGCATAGCCGACGAGATACCGCTGACGGTCACCTGGGGCTGGACCAACCTGTATTCGTTCGGCACCGCGTTTGGCCTGTACATGACCGGCAACGCCAGCACCTGGGCCGTGGTGGATGATACGGTCGTGTATCAGCCGTTCGAGCCCGAGTTCAAGGAGCTGCTCGCGTACCTGAACAAGCTGTACGCCGAGGGCCTGATCGACGCCGAGTATGCCACCACCACCTACGACCTGACCCTTGAGAAGATAACCCGCGACGTGGTCGGCGCGGTGGCGTCCGAGTGGATGAGCAACCCGCCGTCCTGGACCAACAACCTGCGCGCCGCCGGCATAGCGGATGCGAACTTCAAGTCGATCCGCGAGGTGCCCGATGAGAACGGCCTGGTGCAGACCACGAACCGCTGGCCGGTGTTCGCGGGCGATTCCGCGATAACCAAGGACTGCGAGAACCCCGAACTGGCGGTCAAGTGGCTGGACTTCCATCTGGCCAGCCCCGAGGGCATAAAGCTGCAGATGTTCGGCGTGGAGGGCATGTCGTATGACATGGTCGACGGCGTGCCGGTGTTCAACGACTTCGTGCTCAACAACCCTGACGGCCTGGGCATGTTCGAAGCGGTGCGCTCGCTGGGCGCGTGGGGCCAGGTGTCCTACATACAGACCGCGGACGCGTATCGCGCGCTGTACGCCAACTCGCCCGAGATAATCGAGCTGAGCAGCAGCTACACCGCCGAGGAAGTCCGGCTGCCGTTCCCGAATCTGTCGCTGATAATGACCGCCGAGCAGACCGAGGACTTCTCGATGTACTTCACCGACGCCGACACCTATGTCAGCGAGATGATAATCAAGTTCATCGAGGGCAAGGAGTCGCTGGACAACTTTGACAGCTTCGTGAGCACCGCGCGCTCCATGGGCATGGATCAGGCCATACAGATCTATCAGGACGCGTACGATGTGTTCAATGCGCTTTGATGCCCGCTAGTGCGCGACGCTATGGGCTTCTGCCGGATGGCGCATCCGGCAGAAGCCGCTGATTTACGATGACCTGCGCAGGGCGCATGTGATTTGACCGCTGCGGTAATAAGGGAAGTGAGTATAATGATACCTGGTAAGGCCATGAAGGTGGGCAAGCGGAATAGTTTGCTCAGGAACTGCAAGAAGGACTATGAACTCATTCTGCTCAGCATACCGATGGTCGTATTCTTCGCGGTGTTCTGCTACTGGCCGATGTACGGCCTGATAATCGCGTTTAAGAACTTCTCGCCCACCAAGGGCATACTGGGCAGCCAGTGGGTGGGGCTAAAGTACTTCAATCAGGTGTTTGCCAGCCCTTATCTGTTCCGGCTGATGCGCAACACATTCCTGTTGGGCATATACGGCATAATCTTCGGCTTTCCGATACCGATCATATTCGCGCTGATGTTGAACGAAGTGAGAAGCAAGGGCTGCAAGCGGGTGGTGCAGACCATAAGCTATCTGCCCTACTTCATATCGACGGTTATAATCTGCGGCCTGATGTACAACTTCTTTTCGCCCAATTCGGGCGTAGTCAATACCATCTACACGCGGCTCACCGGCGAGCCGGCGATAAACTTCATGGGCGAGCCGCGCTGGTTCAGGACGCTGTACATAGGCAGCGGCATATGGCAGGGCATGGGTTGGGATTCGATCATCTACCTGGCCGCGCTCTCGGGCATAGACATGGATCTGTACGACAGCGCGAAGGTCGACGGCGCCAACCGCCTGCAGTGCATATACCACATCACGCTGCCGGGCATAAGCAATACCATGATGATAATGCTCATATTGCGCGTGGGCTCGATCATGAGCGTTGGATTTGAGAAGATTATACTCATGTATAGCCCCAGCACATACGAGGTGGCGGACGTTGTGTCCACATATACCTACCGGCTGGGCATACTGGATTCCAAATACAGCTATGGCACCGCGTTTGGATTGATAAACTCGGTTATCAATGTCGTGTTCCTGTGCCTGTCCAATACGCTGAGCCGCAAATTCTCTGAAACGTCGCTTTGGTAGGGGGTGAATACGGTGACTGCGAATGCCAAACGGCGCAAGCACAATTACAGCGCTTCGGCCCGGGCGTTTGACGGGATCAACTACTCGCTGCTGTTCATAATATCGTTTCTCATGCTGTACCCATTCGTGTATACATTGAGCATGTCCATCAGTTCGCCGATTTACGCCGTGCAAAACGCCATAATACTGTTGCCCAAGGGCTTTTCGACCGAGTCTTACAAGCTGGTGTTCGCGGACGAGGAGGTATGGCAGTCGTATTACAACACGCTGTGGTACACCGGCGTGGGCACGCTGGTAAACGTGGTGCTCACCACGATATCGGCATATCCGCTCTCAAAGAAGCGCTTCTTCCTGCGCAACAAGCTGATGGTGTTCGTGGCGATAACGATGTTCTTCTCGGGCGGCCTGATACCCAGCTTCATATTGATATCGCAGCTGGGCCTGTACAACACCCGCTGGGCGATCATACTGCCGGGCGCGATAAGCGCGTGGAACCTGATACTGGCGCGCACGTTCTTTGAGAGCATACCCGACAGCCTGGAGGAGGCCGCGATACTGGACGGCGCTAACCAGTTCAAGATACTGCTGCGCGTGTACATACCGCTGTCGATGCCCATAATCGCGGTGCTGATACTGTTTTACGCGGTGGGCCACTGGAACTCGTACTTCAGCGCGCTGCTGTACCTGCCCAGCAAGGAGCTGCAGCCGATACAGCTGTACCTGCGCAAGGTGCTCACGATGGCGAACAACGAGATAATAGGCAATCAGATGGCGATAGGCTACGAGCGCAGCCTGGCCACGATGCAGTTGAAGTACACGGTCGTAATCGTGACGATTTTGCCGATAATCTGCGTATATCCGTTCTTGCAAAGATACTTCGTAAAGGGCATAATGATAGGGGCAATCAAAGGATAGGAGATGAACGCAAGTGAAGTACTATACCTGCCTTGAACACTACATGGACGTGATGCAGCAACAGCAGCTCAAGCTGGCGCTGAACGCCGAGTCGCTGAGCGCCTACGAAGACTGGGCCGCGCGCGCCCGCGCCAAGATAGCCGAGCTGCTGGGCCTGGACAACATGACGCCGTGCGACATGGACGTCGAGCTGCTCGAGACCCGGCAGATGGATGGCTACAGGCGCGAGAAGCGGCTGATGCAGGTCGAGCCGGGCGTGTACATGCCGTTTTACGTGCTGATACCCGACGGCATCGCGCCGGGCGAGCGCGTCAGCGCGGTGCTGGCGCCGCACGGGCACGTGAGCGCCGGCAAGGAAGCCGTGGTAGGCAACGGCGCTTATCCGGAGCTGGCGCGGGCGATCGCGCAGCATAACTACGACTACGGCGTGCAGGCGGTGAAGCTCGGGTTCATAGCGCTCTGCCCGGACGCGCGCGGCTTTGGCGAGCGCCGCGAGAAGTACTGGCAGGGCGACGAGCCGGACAAGCGCATGAGCAGCTCGTGCGTGTTCCTGAACAGCATGGCGATGCCGCTGGGCCGCAACGTGGCCGGCATGTGGACCTGGGATCTGATGCGGCTGATGGACTATGCGCAGTCGCGCGCCGACATAGACCCGGAGCGCATAGGCTGCATAGGGCTGTCGGGCGGCGGACTGCAGACGCTGTGGTTCTCGGCGTTGGACCGCCGCGTCAAGTGCGCCGTTATCAGCGGCTACTTCTACGGTTTCCGCGAGGCGCTGCAGGAGGAGATGTGCTGCAACTGCAACTACATACCGCACATGTGGGAATACGTGGACGTGGGCGAGGTGGGCGCGCTGATAGCGCCGCGGCCGCTGCTTATAGAGACCGGCACGCAGGATACGCTCAACGGCCGCAGCATGCTGGACAACGTGAGGCCCTATGTCGCGCAGGCGCGCACCGCATACGCGCTGTACGGCAAGGCCGACGATCTGTATCACGACGTGTTTGAGGGCCCGCACATGTGGCACGGCGTGTATGCGCTGCCGTTCATACAGAAGCACCTGCAGGCGAAAGGGTGACGCGGGCGATGCAGAATCTCAGCTTGCGCAGGCGGTATCTGGCTGCGCTGGGCGGCGCGGCGGGCGAACTCGTGTGGGCGCCCAACTTCGACTACTGGCTGGCGGTCAATTCGCGGCGCGGCACGCTGCCGCGCAGGTATGTCGGCATGTGCCGCAACGACATAGTGCGCAGCGTGGGCGCGGCCATATGGAACCGCGTGGAGACGGTGCGCCGGGTGCTGGATCCGAGCGTGAAGGAGGTCTGGCGGGATGCGGACGGCGTGCGGATCCACTCGTACATAACTCCGCTGGGCGAGATATCGGAGGAGTACCGCCGTGCCGAGGACGAATTTTCGACTATGGCGCTGACCGGCCACTTTATTAGGTCGGTCGGCGACATAGCGATAATGCGATACGTGGTCGAAGCCACGCACTATGAAGCCGACTATGGCGCGGCGGAGCGCGCGCTGCAGGAGACCGGCGAGGATGGCGTGGTGCTAACCAGCCAGATGTGCGTGCCGTTCATACAGTTCGCCAAGACGGACGCCGGCTATGTCGACGGTATATACATGTACGCCGATTACCCCGATGAAGTGGAGCGCCTCGTAAACGCATATACCGAAAAGTACTTTGAGCTTATCAGGCTGCAACTGGGCAGCCCGGTCGACATCATAGCGTGCAACGACAACATGGATGAGCTGACCATGCCGCCCAACATGTTCCGGCGCTTTGCGCTGCCGTACTATCGCGAGTGCAAGCGCCTGATGGCGGGCTCGGGCAAGCTGTTCGAGGCGCACTGGTGCGGGCGCACGCCGCATCTGCTGCCGCTGCTGCCCCAAAGCGGGCTGGACGTGGTCGAGGCGGTCGTCACTGAGCCCATGGCGGGCATCTCGCTGTCCGCGGCGCTGGACGCGCTGGACGGCAAGGTCACGCTGCAGGGCGGCATACCCGCCGTTATGGTCTGCCCCGACATAACGTCGCGCGAGCAGTTTGAGGAGTATATCGAGCGGACGATACTTCCGCTGCGCGGCCGCGCCGGGTTTGTGCTGGGCATGTCGGACAATGTGCCGCCGAATGCGGACTTTGCGCGCGTGGAAGCGGTCGCCAAGCTTATTTCAGAAGGAGCCAAACGATGAACAGCCGAGAAAGACTGGTAAACACGTTCATGTTCAAGGCCGTGGACAGGGCGCCGCGCATAGAATGGCCGATACGGGAAGCGACGCTGCAGCGCTGGATAGGCGAGGGCTATCCCGAAAACGCATCGCAGACCGACTACTTTGGGCTGGACGAGCCCATGGCGGGCTTGCCGGTGAACATGGGCATGTATCCGATGTTTGCCGAGCGCCTTATTGAACAGGATGGGGTATACAAGATCTGGCAGGACGAGCTCGGCGCGATACGCAGGGACTTTGCGGACGTGGAGCATCCCGGGTTTGTGACGCGCACCTGGCTCAAGTTCGCCGTCAGCAATCGGCAGGAGTTCGCCGAAATAAAGCGGCGCTATGTGCCCGGACAGCCGGAGCGCTACGGCGCTGACTTCGCGCAGCGGGTCGCGCGGCTCAACGCCGGCAGCCGCGCGACTCACCTGAGCATACCGTTCCTGTTCTGGACCGCGCGGGACTGGGTGGGGTTTGAAAACCTCTGCATGCTGTTCTACGATGATCCGGCGTTTGTCGAGGACATGTTCGAGTTCATCGCCGGGTTCTGCATAGACAACCTGCGGCCGGTGATCGACGATATGGACGTCGACTTTGTGGAGCTGAAGGAGGACATGGCGTATAAGCACGCGCCCATGATATCGCCCGCGATGTTCAGAAAGTTCATGGCGCCGCACTACCGGCGACTGATAGACTTCCTCAAATCCCACGGCGCGAAGCTGGTATACGTCGACTGCGACGGCTACCCGGGCGACGAGTTGATAGGGAACTGGCTGGACTGCGGCGTGGACGCGATATCGCCCTGCGAGATCGCCGCAGGCAACGACCTGGCGCACCTGCGCGCGGCGTTTCCCCGGCTGGGCCTGTTCGGCGGCATAGACAAGCGCGCGCTCGCGCGCGGCCGTGCCGAGATAGACGCCGAGCTCCGCAAGGTGCCCGGCCTGCTCGAAAAGGGCGGGTACGCGCCGCATATTGACCACGCGATACCGTATGACGTGTCGCTGAGCAACTACCTGTACTATCGCGCGCAGATCGACCGCATGATCGGCTGAGCGCCGCGCGGCGGTATGCGCATACGCGAAGGGGGAATGCCATGTGAGCCTGGACGTAAAGGGCCAGATAGAGCATATGCTGGAGACGCTGGCGCGCGGCGCGGAGACTTATGACCGCGCGATAGACGCGCAGGCGGAGCTGTTCCACGGCCGCGCCGCGGAGCCGGTGCTGTTGCTGTCGTGCGGGCGCGCGGCCGAGTTCGACGACTATCCGCGCTTTACCCCGCGCCAGATACACTACGACAGCGAGAAGATGCTGCACTCCGAGCTGCTGAGCGCGCTGACGGCGCAGGCGGGCGGCTGCTGTGCGGTGCCGTCGGTGCGGGCCAACATGGGCTGCGGCATAGTGCCCGCGCTGCTGGGCGCCAAGCAGGAGCTGTTCGACGACAAGATGCCGTGGCTGCTCAACCACCTGCCCAAGGCGCGGCTGGCCGAGATGACGCGCTCGGACGTGGCTATAACGCCCGAGTTCGGCGTGGCGCTGGAGCACATGGAGTACATGGCGGCGGCATGTGCCGACTATGGTGTGCGGGTGTATCCGGTGGACATACAGGGCGCGTTCGACACGGCGCATCTGTTACTGGGCGACGCGATATTCTATGAGATGTACGACGATCCGGAGTTCGTGCATCACCTGCTCGACCTGTCGTGCGTGGCGATCAAGCTCGCGTTCGACGAGTGCCTAAAGCGCATACCCGACTCAAGCCGGGCGGTGTGCCACTACAACGCGCTGGCGATGCCGCGCGACATGGGCGGCGTCAAGCTCAGCGAGGACACGTCGACGCTGCTGGGCGCGGAGCATATGGAGGAGTTCGTAAAGCCGTACCTGCATCGCACGCTCGCGGATTGCGGCGGTGGCTACGTGCACTACTGCGGCAAGAACGAGATACTCCGCCGCGCGGCGCTGGAGGAACCGCTCGCGTACGGGCTGAACCTGGGCAATCCGGATAAGCACGACATGGAGCGCGTGATAGCCGATTGCGCCGAGCATGGCAAGGCGTATTATGGCAGCGCGGTGCAGGCGCCCGGCGAGTCGCGCCGCGACTTTTTCAGCCGCGTGACGACAAGCTCTGTGCGCGGCGGCGTGAGTCGGCTGCTGCTGACGTATGGTTGCCCGGCCGGCGAGCGCGACGCGTGCGTTGCGGACTGGGAATGGGCGGTGCGCCGCAATGCGCGCTGAGACGCGGCGGGGCGCTGG
>CAWVGT010000165.1:0-7083 GCA_963928645.1 Candidatus Fimadaptatus sp. | reverse complement strand
TCGGCGATCTTCTTGTCGCGGGTCTTGGCGGCGCCGGTCTGGCCGTAGTGCCAGTAGATGCAGTTGCCGGTCGTGTGGTAGTTGATGGACGCCTTTATGTTGAGGTGGTTCTTAACGAAGTTGACCATGGCCTGGGTCTCGGACTCGGAGCTGGCCCAGGCGCCCGAGTATTCGGAGCCCGAGGGCGAGCCCTGGTACACCCAGCCCGCGTCAAAGTTGCGGTTCAGGTCGACGCCGTAGCCGTTGGCCTTCCAGCGCGCGAAGTAGGTGCTGCCGCCGTTCATCGCGATCAGGTTGTTCTTCTGGGTATTGCTCAGGCCGGCCAGCCCGGTCTGCGATATGCGCACGCCGTCCGGGTTTATCATCGGCACGAACCATATGCAGCACTCCTGGAGCATGTCGCCTATGCGGCGGCCGTCGTAGTAGGAGTTCTGGTTTTCGAGCAGGTATTCCATCTGGCGCATAATCAGCAGCGTGGACATGTACTCGCGGCCGTGAATGCCGCCGTCGATCAGCAGCGCCTTGCTGGCGTTGACATTGCCTATGCACACGGCGGGTATCTGCTGGCTCCACATAGTGTCGCCTATCGCGACGCGGCGGGTGACCAGGCTGGGATAGCGGTTGTACAGCTCGCCTATGTCCTCGAGCATCTCCTGATAGGAGTATATCTGCTCGGAGGTATCGACGACCGCCTCGGTGGGTTTGGGCGTCTCGGTCACGGTCTTGACATAGCGCAGGTACTGGCTGCTCATATAGCCATACGTGCCGTCGGTCGTGCGGATGTAGTACCAGGTGCTGGAGTACTTGCTGGACAGCGTTACGTACGTGCCGCTGGCCAGCACGCGCTTGCTGGTGTACCCGGTCGAGGGGCCACTGCGCAGGTTGACGTTGGCGGTGGTCATGTATATGTCGCCGGGGCCCAGGCCGGTGGTGGGCAGCGGCGCGGGCGTGGGCGTGGCGGTGGGCCGGCTGGTGGGGCGCGGCGTGGCGGTGGGCCGCTGGGTCGGCGCGGCGCCGCCCTCGGTGCGCACGTAGGTCGCGTAGGTCGCCATTATGTAGCCCGTGCGCCCGTCGCGCAGCTGTATGCGCATCCAGCTGGCGTTCGCGTCGGCGAGCTTGTATACCTCCTCGCCGCTGTATATCACCCTGAGCACGCTGTAGCCGGTGCCGGGGCCGGTGCGCACGTTGAGCGCCGAGGCGGTCACGCGGTACACCTGCCGGCCGGTGGGCGCGGCGGTGGGTGCGGCCGTGGGCGCGGGCGCGTCGATCGGGTCGAGGTACTGGCGCGACACGTAGCCGTACTCGCCGCTGGGCGCCACTATCCGGCAGAACGTGCCCAGTATCGCCACGACCTGCACCCTGTCTCCGCGGTGGATTATGTCGCAGACCGGGTAGTAGTCGTTGGGGCCGGTGCGCACGTTGAGCGCGGCCGGCGTGACCACATGCGTGCCGGTCTCGTTGACTATGAACATGCTCTCGGATACCAGGTTGCCCGACGTGACGGACGCTATCAGGCCCGACGCGTCGCCGGCGGCCAGCGCGGGCGCGGCGCCCAGCGCCAGCAGCAGCGCCAGCACTGCGCACAGCGCGCGCCGTATGCGACTTGACTGCCTATTCATAACTCTGCTCCCTCCCATTGGCCGCGCCGCGAATCTCCCCTGCGCGCGGGCCGATTTGCCATATACTGTTAGACGCAGCCGCGGGCAAAATGGATGCACTTTGTGCAACAAAATCCGGGCAAAACGTGGGCGGGCGGGCGCGGGCAAACAAAAAGCGCGTCGCAAAAGCTGCGACACGCGGACATCCCTGCGCTCAATGCGCCCGCGGCCATCGGCGGGCGGCACGCCACCGTCACTCGCGCCCGGGCCTGCGCCCGTCGCGGCGGTTTCTGCCCGCGCTCACTTGGCGGCGAAAGTGCGCGCGGCCGGTCGGTTTTTTCTTAGCGTGCTGATGATGTTGGCCACGCACTGCTGCCAGGTGGTCTTGCGGCAGCGGTCGCGCAGCGATTCGGCGCTGCGCAGCGCGGCCCGGTACTGCGCGCTGTCGGGACTCAGGCGCGTGGACACGCCGAAGTACACGCTCGCGCGGTCGTAATCGCCCATGCGCATCAGTATCGCGCCGAACAGGTAGTTCCACTCGGCGCCGCGCCCCTCGGCGCGCATCAGCGCGCGGCGCGCGTTTTCGAGCTGGCCCAGCGCCATCAGCGAGCGCACGTCGCTGAGCAGTTCCTCCTGCTCGTGCGGCGCGGCGCCGGGCGCGGTGTCGGCCTGCGGCGGGCGCAGCGACATGCAGTGCTTGAGCGCCTCCTCGTATGCGTGGTTGAGCTTTATCATTCTCCCCTCGGCCTGGATGCGCTCCGGGCCTTCGGGAAAGCGGTCGGGATGCCATTGGCGGGCCAGCGCGCGATAGGCGGACTTTATCTCATCCACCGTAGCGCCCGGAGCGATGCCCAGCGTCTGATACGCATCGGCCATTGCGCCCCCTCCTTTTCCGTCGGCTATATGTGCTGCCGCATCGGTAGCACACTATATTTTACCATGCCGGCGCGGCATTGTCACGTTAAGTCGACGCTCGCACGCAATATATTGCCGCGTTTTAACATATGCAGAACTCGGGAGGCTATTCGACGCGCTTTTCGATGAAATAGCGCGGGCGGCGTTTCACTTCTGAGTATATCTTGCCGATGTACTCGCCCAGCACGCCGGCGCATAGTAATTGTACGCCGCAGGCCAGCCACACAGAACACGCTATCAGCGCGCTGCCGCCGCCGGCGCACAGCCAGCATATCAGCGCGATCACGCTCAGCAGCATTATCAGCGCGCCCAGCCAGCCTATCAGGCGCAGTGGCTTTACGCTAAATGAGGTTATGCCCTCCACGGCGAAGGCGATCATCTTCTTGAGCGGGTACTTGGTCTCGCCCGCGAAGCGCTCGGCGCGCTCGTAGGTCACTATCGCGGACGGATAGCCTATCAGCGGCACTATGCCGCGCAGGAACAGGTTGATCTCGGAATAGCCCTCCAGCGCCTTGAGCGCGCGGCGGCTCATCAGCCGGTACTCGGCATGGTTGAACACCAGCTCCACGCCCAGCAGCGCCATCAGCTTGTAAAACCCCTCGCCGGTCAGGCGCTTGAACGCGGTGTCGGCGGCGCGCGAGGAGCGCACGCCGTAGACTATGTCGTGGCCGGAGTAGTATTCGTCCAGGAACTTGTCGACCACGTCGATGTCGTCCTGCAGGTCGGCGTCCATCGACACGACCATGTCGGCGCGCTCGGCGGCGCTCATCAGCCCGGCCAGCAGCGCGTTCTGGTGGCCGCGGTTGCGGCTGAGCTTGGCGCCGGTGAACAGCGCGTCGGCGTCGTGCGCGCTCTCGATCAGGTTCCAGGTCTCGTCGCGGGAGCCGTCGTCCACGTAGAGCACCCGGCTGTCGGGGCTGACGCGGCGCGCGTCTATCAGCGCGTGGAGCTTGGCGCTAAGCCGCCGGGTGGTCTCGGGCAGCACGGCCTGCTCGTTGTAGCACGGCACGACGATGTAAAGAGTGTCTACCCGATTGGGCATACGGCGCGCCTCCGATCTTCAAATTAGTGAAATATTATCAAATTAAGTTTATCACGCAAAGCCAGCCGCGTCAAGAGCGGCGCGCGGCAAATTTGTGGCGGCGCGGGGGTTTTGTGATGCGCGGGAGCGGGCCGAGCCGCCAACATTTGCGGCATTTACGTCGCACCGCCCAGAAAAAACCATAGCTTGGGTGTAAACTATGCGATAACCAGCGCGCGCGGCGGGCATGCGTCGACGCGCGCCTTGCGCGGGGGAGGTGCGTCCATGAGGGAATTGGGAGAAGTGTTGCGTCGGGCCGAACGGCGGCTGGGCGAAGTGAGGGAGAGCGCGCTGGCGTCGCTGGCGGCGCTGGAATGCGAGGCGTGGCTGTTCGACGCGCCCGCGCCGTTTGAGGGGCGCATGGGCGGGCGGCATGCCGCGCCGGAGCCGGGCCGGGCGTGGGCGGGCGAGCAGCGCCACGCGTGGCTGCGGCTGCGCGGCGCCGCGCCCGGGCAGGCCGAGGGCGGGCCGCTGGCGCTGCGGCTGAACCTGGAGGGCGAGCTGCTGGCGGTGGACGCCGAGGGCCGGCCGCTGTGCGGGATGAGCGCGGGCGCGGAGCCGTATGCGGGCGTGCTGGCGCTGGACGACGAGGCGGGCGAGGGCGTGGAGCTGTGGCTGCGCGCGGAGCTCGAGCCCGGCGTTGGAGTCCGGTGCACCGCCGACCGGCCCGCGGCCGAGCTGTGCCGGGTGCAGCCCAATCTGTACCGGCTGAGCTGCGACATGGAGGTGCTGATAGACCTGGCGCGGGCGCTGGGCGAGTGCGCGCGGCGCGACATAATCGGCCGGGCGCTGCAGCGCGCGCTGAGCGTGCTGACCGACCTGAACGAGGAGCGCGCGCTGGCGGCGATATACGCGCTGCTGCCCGAGCTGGAGCGCACAAGCGGCGACTACGGCTTTGCGCTGTCGGCGGTGGGGCGCGTGCGCGTGGGCATGTGCGACGCGCAGTCCGGCGGCGCGGCGCGGCGGTTTGCGCGCCTGACCGCGAGCGCGCTCAGGCTGATGGAGGGCTGCGACGGCTATGTGGCCGGCGCGGGCCGGGCGCAGCTGTACGACTGGCTGCTCAACGGCGAGCCGGAGCTGTTCGAGCGGGTGCGCGAGCGCGTGGGCCAGGGCCGCTGGGAGATACAGGGCGCGCTGTGGGCCGAGCCCGATCTGCGCACGACCGGCGGCGAGTCGATAGCGCGCCAGCTGCTGTACGGCAAGCGGTTCTACGCGCGCGCGTTCGGGCTGGACGTGAGCGCGCTGTGGCTGGAGGACAGCCCGGGCTGCTGCGCGCAGCTGCCGCAGCTGATGCGGCGCAGCGGCATACAGTACCTCGTGTGCGGGCGCGCGGCGCGGCCCGCGGATTGGGAGTTCCCGCACACCAGCTTCTGGCTGCAGGGCCAGGACGGCTCGCGGGTGCTGGCGCACGTGCCGGCGGCGGGCGACGCGGCGCTGCCGGGCGACGTGCTCGCCGCCGAGCGCGGCTGTGGCGAGCTGGGCCTGGTCGAGGGCGCGCTGATGACCTACGGCGCGCCGGACGAGGGCCCGGGCCGCGCGCACATGGAGCGGCTGGAGCGCATGGCCGAGCTGCGCGGGCTGCCGCCGGTGCGGCGCGAGCGCGCGATAGACTTCCTGGAGCGGCTGCGGCGCAGTCGCGTGGAGCTGCCGGGCTGGAGCGGCGAGCTCTGCGGCGGCGGCGAGCTGGGCGCGCTGACCTCGGGCGTGCGGCTGCACAGGCTGGGCCGCCGGCTCGAGTGCGCGCTCAGGCTGGCCGAGCTGGTGCTCACGGCGATGCAGCTGCGCGGCGCGGACTACCCGCGCACCGAGCTGGAGGCGCTGTGGCAGCGCGCGCTGACGTGGCAGGCGTGCCGCGGCGCGGACGGCGAGGCGCGCCTGCGCGAGGGCGAGGCGCTGATAGCCGAGCTGCACGCGCTCACGCAGCGCAGCTGGAACGGCGAGGGCGGGCTGGACGTGGTGCTCAACCCGCACGCCTGGACGATCGACATGTGGCTGCCGGGCGATGCGGACTGCGGCCCGGACGAGGCGCTGCGCGTCTCGCTGCCGCCGATGAGCGCCTCGTCCACGATAGGCGCGCGGCGCGCTCAGCTGCCCCGGCGCGCGGCCGACGAGCGCGCGCTGGAGAACGACCGGCTCGCGCTGCGGTTCGACGACCGCGGGCGGCTGGCCAGCGTGCGCGACCTGCGCCAGGGCTGGGAGGTGCTGCGCGGCGCGGGCAACCAGCTCAACGTGTACGGCGACGACGGCGACGCGCGCGAGCTGGGCGGCGACGCGCTCAGGCGGCGCGCGGGCGCGTTTGCGCAGGTCAGCGCGCGCGGCGAGGTCGAGGGCGCGGTGTGCCGGCGGGTGGCCGAGTACAGGTTCGGCGAGTCGAGCGTGGAGCAGACGGTCGAGATAACGGCGGGCTCGGCGCGGATAGACTTCATAACGCGGGTGCGCTGGCGCGAGCCGGGGCGGCTGCTGCGGGCGGAGTTCCCGCTGAACGTGAGCGCGGGGCGGTTCAGGTGCGACGCGCCGTTTGGCAGCGTGGAGCGCCCGGCGCACCGCAACACCGCGCGCGACCAGGCGCTGGCCGAGGCGGGCGCGCTGGGCTGGGCGGATCTGAGCCAGACGGGCCGGGGCGCGGCGCTGATGCTGGACGGCGGGTATGGCTACGGCTGCGCGGACAACGTGCTGAGCGTGAGCCTGGTGCGCTCGGCGGGCGAGGACGGCGCGCGCGTGATCGAACTCAGGTACGCGCTGTACCCGCACGCCGGCGACATAGTGGACGCCACGCGGCAGGCCTGCGCGTTCCGGCAGCCGCCGCAGCTGGCGCAGGGGCCGACGTTCGGGCCGCTGTGCTGGGTCGACGCGCGCAACGTGGTGCTGGAGACGGTGAAGCTCGCCGAGGACTCGGCCGACGTGGTGCTGCGCATGTACGAGTGCCTGGGCGCCAGCTGCACGGCGCGGCTGCGCACCGGGTTCGAGGCGCAGGCGGCCAGCGTGTGCGACCTGCTGGAGCGCGTGACCGCGCCGCTGGCGATCGACGGCGAGGACATAGTGCTGGAGTTCGCGCCATACGAGATCAAGACCGTGGCGATAACGCCGCGCCGGCGGGTGCGCTAGGATGCGGATGGAGGCGGGGTTGGCGGGGTTGTGGGGCGTTTGTCGGTTGTCGGGCCTGGCTGGATAGTGCGTTTCACGCCTGTGCCGAGCTTCGCCTTAGGCCAAGCATAAACCGGGCCTAGCGGCGCGCCTGTGGCCGCCTGGCTTCGTTGGATAGTGCGTATCACCTCTGATACCATGCCCACATTAGGCCAAGCATAAACCGGACCTAATGACGCGTCCATAGCCGCCTGGCTCCATTGGATGGTGTGTATCAACTCTGATACCACACCCCACATTAGGCCAAGCATAAACCGAGCCTAACGACGCGCCCGCAGCCACCTGGCTTCGTTGGATGATGCGTATCACCCCTGATACCGCGCTTTGCCTTAGGCCAAGCATAAA
>CAWVGT010000164.1:0-12614 GCA_963928645.1 Candidatus Fimadaptatus sp. | reverse complement strand
TTCGACTGCACTCCCTGTTTTTCCCGTCTCTTTTGTATATTTCCTCACTGATTACTCGATTTTATTCTTTTAGAAACACACTCTAATACAAATCTTGTAATGTAACCGGTTTCACTAGTTTGATCATTCACCTTTGATTGTTTCATATATCTTTTTCTTAGGCTCAACTGAAACAATGCTGCATATTCCTGCGTTCTCGGGATTCAACAAACCTGTTGACTTCTATGTTATACAGCATTTGACCTGCTTTAATAAACTGATTATATCTGATCTGCTTTATACTTGGACTTACCTGCTTTACAAAATCCATTTGCCATGGCATAGACATTCTATTGGCTAATCCTAAGAAAAACAGCCGCGCATTATAGCTGCGGCTGTTTTTAGCACAGTTTGTATAGATATGACTAGAGCACCTGCTTATGAGTCACGCTGTCCAATATCTGCATTGGATTGTCTATACACAATGCCTGGGCGCGCTCTTCGCCGAAGGTCTCTGCAAGATGCTGATAGCACTTGCCCATCCTGCAGCGTCTCGCGTCCATATTGTGAGCATCAGATGCCGCTATGTCTACCAAATCACTTGCAAACGCCTTGTGCAACCAGCGCTTTGTCATAAAGCCATTTGGCGTCAGTATTGTGCGCGCGTTTACCTGTATGATCACCTGATAATCCTCATGCAGTTCACGCAGGCGCTTTATGTTGCGCAGGCATTCATAGCGTTCCGCGTGCGCAAGTACAGGCCAATAACCAACGCTGCCCAGCGTCCTCATTGCACCGCTGATTCGTTCGTAATTGTCTCCGGGGCTGAACTCCACTAAAACATAGCGTGAGTTTGCCAATGTAGGTATTCGCCTTTCGTCGAGCAACCTTGCCGTCATATCGGTATAGAATATCTCTGAACCTGGATATAATCTGATATCCAAACCATTCTTTAAGCACCAGTCCTGTGCCATGCGCAGGTTGCCCATGTACTTTTCGTACGGAAAATCCTCGACGCCCGGATGCGCGTGGGACGTTGCTATCAGGTGTGCAACGCCCACTTTGCATGCTCGGAGTATCATTTGCTGCGTCTCTCTGAAATAACTTGGACCGTCATCGATCCCGTAAATGAGATGATGATGTATGTCTACCAGCATCAATTAGTCTTCCTTGTACTTTCACTCTGTTGCGGTGTGCGCGAATAGTATTCCTTGCTGTAACTACCGTAATAGTACGACTTGTTGTAATACCGCTTCGCACTAAAGCTGTCAAATGATACCTTGTTCACCACGCAACCCAAGATCGGGCATTCGGTCTGTTCCATCTGCTTGCGTATTGCGAGCAGATCCTTGCGCCGCGTCTTGTTGTACTCCACGACGAACACCGCACCGTCGCATGCCTGCGCAATCTCCGCCGCGTCAATGACCACGCCGAGCGGCGGCGCATCGACTATCACGTAGTCGAAGCGCTCGCTCAGCATGTCAAGCAGTTCTGCAAAGTAATGAGAATCCAGCAGCGGCAACGGATTTGCCACATCTCGCCCAGCCGGTATAATGCACAGACCGCTGATATTGGTGGCATACAGCACATCCTCTATATCGCTGTAGCCTGCCAGGTAATGCGCCAGGCCACGCCACTCGCCGTTCGTCTCAACGGAAAACCGCTTTATCACATACGAACGGCGCATGTCGGCGTCGACGAACACCACGCGCTTGCCGCGACGCACGAGGTTCAGCGCTATCTGCATCGTAAGATAGGTCTTGCCCTCACTTGCGCTGCAGCTTGTGAACACTATCTTTTTGACATCGCGGCGGGCAAACGACAGATTGCTGCATATTGCATTCATTGCCTCATTGCCCGAATAGTCCAGCACGTCGGTGCGTCCTATCGTCGCCTGCTTCATGTCGTTCCTCCCCTTTTGTTGGCTTTGATGTCCTTGGGCTTATTGGACTGCAACGGCAACATGCCCAGCATGGTCATGTTCAAGCGCTCTATGTCGTCGCTTGTGCGCACGCGGTCGTCGATTATGAACTTGACCGTGGTATAGCCCGCGCATGCCAGCAAGCCCAATATGAAGCCCAACAGAGTATTGAGCGTCTTGTTAGGAGAGGACGGCGAAGTGGGCAACAGCGCCTCTTCAAACATATTGGGTTCCTCGGTCTCCATGGCCACTGCGATAAACTCGCGCGAGACCTTGGCATAGGAATCCGCTATGTTCTTTGCCTCCTGGGGATCAGAGGCGGTTACGCTGATATAGAGTATGCGGGTATCTGAAGGGTTAGTGACCGTCAGCATGTCTGACAGTTCTTCGTAGCTGTAGGAGAGGTTCAAGTCCTGCAGCACCATCTCATGGACGTGCCAGTTCTTGAACACCTCCTGGTAATCCGATGCCAGGTATGTGCCAATCTGCAGATCAGAGAGGTTGATGGCCGTGTTGCTCGTGTTCATCACGTAGAGCTTGGATGTCGCCGTATACATTGGCGTCATGAACAGCACCGTGAAACTCCAGCTCAGCAGTGCACCCACCACCGCGCACAGCACGATGTACTTGGCGTTTTCAAGGAGACGGTACATCAACTCTACGAGATTGATCTCCATCTCCTCACCGTCGTCGACAACTTGCTGCACCGGCTTTTCGGCTTCCTTGGCAGCGGTTATCTTGTGCTCGTTAGATTCCATAATCCCCCTAAACCCCGGTCTTGTCACCCGTCAGGGCGTGTTATAGTTTACGCTGCGGCTTAGTCGGCGACCTTTTCGCTGACGATAGCCATCGCGACCTCGTCGGCCTCGCTCAGCTGAGCCATGACGTCGGCCGTGAAGTCGACCTCAACGATGCTCTGCATGGTCTCGTCATCGTCGCCCAGGTTGTCGGTATCCTCAACGACCTTGGCGGGCACGACTATCCAGGTGGGCACAGCGGTGGTGGTGCCATCGGCAGCGGTCTCGGTGGTGTAGGCGCCCAGCAGAGCCAGCATATTCTGGCCAACCTTATAATCGGTAGCGAAGCTGAACTCAACGGCCATGTCGCCGTACTCGGCATCGTAGTTCGCAACCTCAAGGCTGGTGAACTCATTGATCTCCAGGTTGTTGATGTCGATCTCAGCAGCGGTCTCGCCAGCCGGCAGCGCGGCGGCAATCAGCTCATCGAAAGCGGCCGTGATCTGATCCTGAACCTCGGTGTCGAAATAGGTGACGGGCGCTACCGGCTCGGTGGCGTCGGGATTGTTGACGAACGCGAACAGCTTGCTGATCTCCTCGACAACCGCCGGAGAATCAGAGGTGGTGCCCAGCGCAAAGTCATCGGCGACGGTGACGCCGGTGGAAGTGGTGATCGTAACCGCCTTGGTTATATCGGTAGTAGTCTTGCTGGGTACAGCAAACGCTACGACCTGAGCGCAAAGCATGAGACCTACGAGCAGGATGCTGATTAACTTCTTCATGACAACAATTCCTCCAAAGTTGATTTATTTTGCTCATACGGTTCATAAAGAACGCGTATTGCCCAATCTTCTATCGCGCCGTCCGCGATACGGAACTCCACAAAGCCGTCGCTGCCGATCGAGTACTCACCCGGCAGCGTCTCCACGGGTTCTATCTCATAATTATATGCCCGGTTCGCGATGTTTATCAAGCGCCCGCGCGCGGCGTCGGAAGTCAGCGCGCCGCCCAGTTTGGACAGCAGTTCCTCGGCAAAGCCGCTCGACTCGCTCAACTTCTGGCGTATCAGGTCGACCGCCGCAGACATGTAAGCCCGCTGACGCTTCATTCGCGACTCATTTGTGCCGTCGCCTATGTCGATTCGACTGCGCACGAACAGCTCAGCCTGCTCAGCGTTTAGCTGCAACTGCGCGCCGGGCACCATTGCGGGATCCTGAGCGCTGAAATCATCAGTTATCGTCACAGTAACTCCGCCCAGCGCGTCGTTTAATATGCCCACGGAGTCCAGTTGCAGCGCGACATACGCGTCAATGTCCACATCTGTCAGCAGCCTTTCGACCGCCGCGACCTGGTTCTTGGCGCAATCGTCGCTGTCGTCGCCAAATCCGTGCGCCAGGCACAGCTGCATAACGCTGGTGCCCACCGGGTTGCCCAGCACGCCCAGCACATCGACCTCGGCCATGGTATCGCGATCCAGCTGGAGCTGATAGATGGTATCGCTGTCGTTATCCACTACCAGCAACAGCAGGAAGTCGGCCTGGCCGCCCTGCCGGGCGCCATAGCCTTCGTACTCGCTGTCCTTGTCGATGCCCATGAAGAGTATCGTCTCGATGTCGGTCTTTTCGACGTAGGTGACGCCTTCATACTCCTTTTTTACGCGCTGGCCTATCGCCTGAGTCGCATGACCGCGCTCCTGAACCTTGCTGTGCTGTTCCATGTAACCGCCCACCGCAAATACCACTATTGCGACTGCCAGCGTGCCCATGAGCAGTGCCATGCCAAACTTGCGCCGGTTTCTGTGATGCCTGTGATGCCTGTGCCCATGCTTTCGCCTGTGCGCACTCATGTCATTACCTCTTTGCACTGTCCGAAATTATCGCGATGCAACCCATGCCGCACTGGCCATGCGCCGCATCGACTGGCAGTCAGGCCATATCTTCACCTCTGTCGGATGGGGCGGTACTTTTTATCGCGATACCTCCCTCCTGTGCGTTTCCGTATAGCACCGGATTCTCGTCGAGCAGCTCGAATCCCAACCACACCCTCAGAGTGCGGCCGTTTATCGTCAGCTCGACGCGCCCGCTCTTGTTGCGCTTATCGACGCTAATTATGTAGCCTTCCAAATCCTTTAGGGGCCCGCTTACTATCTGAATGCGATCGCCAACCTTGCGGGCGTGCGACATGCCGATCTCGCCATCCTGCCCAATGAGCCACTGGGCAAACCACGCGTCCCGGCCGGTCAGGCGCCAGTCACCTTCGGTCGACTTGAGCAACTTGAGCATGTGCATCGTCTTGTCGCCCGGCCAGAAGTCGTGCGGCGCCTTTAAAAACACATAGCTCGGTATCATTATCTCAGGCTTGAGGCACTTCACGCCGTTTGAACTCCTGCGCTTGAGCACTATCGCCGCGCGCGCGACCACATTAGGCCAGGTCTGCTCTATCATGCTCGCAGTCTCAAGCTCGCGCCCGGTCGTGCAGAACATGCAGCCATAGCATGCGCCACGCTCAAGCTGATTATCTTCAGACATAGCTTCGCCCTCCGATATGCTCGGCTAAATAAATTGGCTATGATATTGCCGCTCAACGGCACCACTGAACCCTCAGCATCTGCCCAAGCGCCAACCTGTCAACCCCGCTATACGCAACGCTGGCCTGCAAATCGGGCCGCTTCCGCGTGCCCCGCTTTGCGCTGCCCCCGCGTCAGTAAACCAATACATGACGCGGATACATTATAATCACGATGCGTAAAGAACGCGCAACGGTAGTAGGAAACTTTAGTTTAACTTATCCGGAATGCAAAAATTGTGACAGATTCTGGATAATGTGATGTTTGCCTAATCCAATTTTGTGTCAAAATCCATACACCCGGATTCCTGACATATTATATCACATTACACTGTGATTGTCTAGCAGTTTTATCGGCAATTTATACTTGCGCATATTAAAACATGCGTCAGCGCATTTAGCATTTGCCATAATCTGGAATTTATACCGGTTTTGGTTCTAAATTCCGTTATATTTGCCGAATTTGCGCACCATCGCGTCGGCGTGTGCCCATGTCTACCCACGGCACGTGTCGCTCGTGCGCCTGTTTGCGCGGCGCCGTTCTATGCGTTAATTACCGCGAATATACATGCAGGCGCGCGGCTGGAAGCCATTGTCCAGCCGCGCGTGATTCAAAGCTGCTCGCCCTGCTCCTGCGCCATGTCCAGCGCCCACAGCCGGTACGCGCCCGGCCATGCGACCAGCCAGTCGTTGAAACTGCCCGCGCACTCGCCATCCGCGCCCTGACCCCAGCGGCAGTGCAGGAACGCCTCGTTCTGGCTGCCGTAGGGCCGCGCCCGACCGCGCACCGGCTCGTTCGGCTGCAGCGCCACGCACTGCGCCGAGTTGGCAAACAACAGCCGCGCGCGCAGGCGCCATCGCTCGTCGCCCGTGGCGCGCGCCAGCTTGAGCAGCCAGCCGCTCATCGCCGCGCCCCAGCCGTCTATGTGGTGATGCTGCGCCGAGACCGAGGTGCCGCCCGCCGTGCGCCAGCCGTAGCGCGCAAAGTCGCTGTCGGGCGCATACCGCGCATCGTAGTAGAACATCCACGAGCAGAAGTAGTACGCCGCGCGCCGCACATCGTCCAGATAGCGCGCCTCGCCCGTCGCCTCGTACAGCAGCATGCCCCCGATTATCAGCGCGCCCGAGGTCTCCTTGTCGACGCACACCGTGTCCAGCGCGCCCGCCGTGCACTCGAACGCATCCAGATCCCGCCGCGCGTAGAACTCAAACGCGCGCCGCGCGCAGTCGAGGTAGCGCTGCTCGCCGGTCTCCGCCCAGACCTCGACCAGGCCCATTATGATGTACGCGCCTATCGTGCCGCCGCCATCCAGCAGCGCGCCTGTGCGCGCGTCCCAGCTCTTGCCAAAGCCGCATTTGGGCGAAAAGTGCTCGACAAAGAAGTCGCAAATGCCGCGCGCCAGCGCTAGCCAGTCGGACCGCGCCTCGCCCAGTCCGCGCATCAGCCGGTAGCAGCGCGCGTACTCCGCCGCCGCGTAGCCCAGGTTGCAGGTATCCACGGCCGCATCGCCGGTCAGCCGCTTCTCGTAGTGCACGTACATCAGCCCGTTGGGCGTGCGCGCCCGCAGCCAGGTGTCCAGCACGTCGACCGCCTGCGCGTACAGCTCGCGGTCGCCGGTGCGCGCGTACTCGCTGAGCAGCATGCGCGCATACAGCGCGTTCTGGCCGCACCAGCCGATCTCAAAGTGCCGCCTGAGCGCAAAGCCCGCGCCCTCGGGCGACATGCCTATCGCAAACAGCCGCCCCGAGTCGAACTCGGTCAGCAGCTGCCGCGCATACGCTATACCCGCCGCGCGCAGCTCGGCCGCGTCCGCGACGCGCGGCGGCTCGGGCTGGAACAGCTCCAGCGCCGCGTCCTGCACGTTCGCCGCCGCATAGTTGTGCCAGTACGGCACGCCGCGCCATATGTACGCCTCCAGCGCCACATGCACGCCCGGCGCCAGCTCCAGCTCCGGCTCCCACGCCGGGCCGTACTCGTCGCGCCCGCTGTACGTAAGCGGCCGCTCGAGCGCCGGATACCATATCACATGCGTCAGCGCGCCGCCCGGTTCGCCCTCCAGCGAGCACGCGCAGTCCAGCGATTCGGGCGTGTTCGCGGCAAACAGCGCCAGCGCCTCGCCCGCGCACTCCGAGATCGTGCACGCCGGTATGCCGGTGCGCTGCGACGCGAACACCCACGGCCGGCCGTCGCGCGCCAACCCCTTGGGTTCGCCGCCCGCGCCCCAGCGGTTGCCACTATAGCTTACGCAGGGTATCACATAGTGCTCGGCCGCAAAGCCCGCGCGCACCTTCAGCGCGCACCTGAAGCGCACGCGCGCGCCCGTCAGGTTGATCCACTCGCGCCGCACGCGCAGCGCGCCCGCCGTAGCCGGCTCAAGCGTCTGCCTCACGCAGAGCGCGTCGTCGGCAAACTCGCCCGGCTCGATGCTCCGCAGCTCGCGCGCAACGCCCTCGCGCTCGTACAGCGGCGCAAGCAGTTCGTATCCTTCATACATGCCCCTCACCACCTCAGCTCATATCCGCGCGCGACGCTCGCCGCGCCGCCGCCCTGCCGCAATGATAGCAAATGCGCCCGCGGCTGTCAATGGAACTATTATGCGATTGCTGTACGCAGGCGCGCGCGTTTGCACATATTCAAACTCGCGCCGCCCAGGCCGGGTTTGCGCGCTCCAGCCGACTTTACCGGCCGGGCGGCATATGGTATGATTGTACCGGGAGGGGATCTGTATGCCGGATGAATACAATACGCTGCGCGCATGGCTCGACTCGACACGCGACGAGCCGCTCGAGCGCATGGATGCGTTCTTTGAAGCGCGCCTCGCCGACTACGAAGCGCACATGGCGCCCTGGCGCGGACAATACGCCTGGATGGCGCGGCTGCTGCCCGACGGCGCGGCAGAGCTGCTCGACTTAGGCTGCGGCACCGGGTTGGAGCTGGACGCCATATTTGAGCGCATGCCCGGGCTGCACGCGACCTGCATAGACCTGTCCGGCGAGATGCTGGCGCGGCTCGCCGCCAAGCATCCCCGGCGCGCGCTGACGCTGGTGCAGGCCGACTACTTCGCGTGCGACCTGGGCCGGGAGCGCTTTGACGCCGCCGTGGCGTTTGAGACCCTGCACCACTTCACGTTTGAGCGCAAGCAGGAGCTGTTCACGCGGCTGCGCGAGAGCCTTCGGCCCGGCGGCATATACCTGGAGTGCGACTACATTGCCCAGACGCAGGCCATAGAGGAGCTGACGTTTTCGGAATGCACGCGTCGACGCGCCCGCGACGGCTTCGCGCCCGAAGAGTACGTGCACTTCGACACGCCGCTCACGCTCGAGCACGAGACGCAGGCGCTGAAGGGCGCCGGATTTGCGCGCGTCGAGCTGGTTGGATTCCTGCCCGGCGACGCCAACACCGCCATGCTGCGCGCAGTCAGATGAGGCTGCGCCGCCGCGCGTGCCTGCAACGACTGGCTTGTGCGCAGCGCGCCTCGGCGTCCGAGGCGCGCCTTGGCGAGCAGGTTGCCGCCTGCGGGGCAGGCTCGTGGCGGCTTTATTTATCATTGTTTCTTCTTATTAATTATAGTTTAGTCTTGTTGCACGCTGTATTGGGGATTGAGTACGCGCAGCAATGGCGTTGACTTTGACGCAATGCGCCGGGATTGAGATACCGCGTGCCATTCGATGATGTTACATGGCATTTGAAGCGAGTCAGAATGTTCTGACTGGCGGTTAATTGATCGTCTCTGCTGCCGAATGGGCATTGTCCACGCGATAACCGTGCGCCTGTCTGCCGCTTGCGGCGTCATGCTTGTGTCCGTTAGGTTATTGTCGCCGCTTAAGCTCCAGGTTCTATCGCTCCATTACAGAACTGTTCACCCCGGTATGAAGCCGCCTTTAGCGCCTGGGCGCATGGCTGCCAATAAGCCAATCAGATCACGCCTGCATACAATACAGCGCAGCTGAACCTCGCTTGGCTCAGCTGCGCAATTGCACCTTCGGTTGCCCCCCGCCGTGCAGCAGTATTATTAGGCTCGCAATGGATAGTACCTGCACGTCCAGCGCATATGGATATGGCATGCGGCTTTTGCTGATTGGGAGGCCGGCTTTGCGCTGGCACTCAACATGCCTCTGCGTCCGACTGCCGCCTATATCGCTTGGCCCTTATACGCGCCCGTGCCGCTGGACGTCAACCGCTGGGTCGCAGGCACGCGCTTGGGCAGCCCGGCCTTTGCCTCGCTGCGCGCCACAGGCCGGGCTGTTTGCGTCAGCTGCGCAGCGCCGGATCGAGCATGGCCAGCGCGTTGGCGTACGATATGTCGCTGAGCAGGCCCTGGCTGCCCGCCAGTATGTAGCCACCGCCATGCCCGAAGTACTCGACCGTCGCCCGCACCGTAGCGCTTATGCGCTCGGCCGGCCCGTTGGGCAGCAGGCGCTGGGTGTCGATCCCCCCAAACAGCGCTATGCGCCCGCCGTATTCGCGCGCCAGCGGCAACAGCTCCATGCCGCTGGCACAGACCTGTATCGGGTTGAGCGCATCCGCGCCCATATCTATAAAGTCATCGATTATCGGGCGCACTGCGCCGCAGCTGTGCTGCACCTGGTACAGCCCGGCCGCATGCGCTATGTCGTACAGGCGCTTGAGCGGCGCCTTGAAGAACTCGCGGAAGTCCTCGGCCGATATGAACATGCTCAGCTGCGTGCCGAAATCGTTGCAGTTCTCCATCACGTCCAGCCGGCCCGCCGCTATCTCCACAAAGCGCGTTATATACGCCTCCCAGTAGCGGGTTATCTTCTCGATTATCGCGTGCGCGAGCTCGGGCTGCAGCTTGAGCATGCACAGCCCGTTGAGCTGGCCGCACATGTACAGGAAGTTGTGGAACATGGCCGCGTTGACCGAGCCCAGTATCGAAAACCCGGCGTGGGCGTCCAGCTCGGCCGACAGCCCCGCGTCCTCAAAGTCGTCCGGCGTGGGCTCGGGATACTCCAGCACCTCGTCCAGCGACTCCACATCGGCAAACGGCGGCTCGGGATTGTACTCGTCGTACATAGTCCGGTGCAGATCCAGCACGCGCCCCCTGTAGCGCCGTGGCGGCCCCACGTAGCGCAGCCCTTTTACCGTGCACCACAGATCGATGCCCAGCCGCTCGTACATGTCCTCTACGCTGGCCGCGCCTATGTAATCGGCCAGGCCCTGCTGATACTCCATGTCGGTGCCGTGCAGGCTGGCGGGTATGCGATCCAGCTGCCGGCGCGCTATCGCGCTTGCCACCCTCTGCTTGCTGTTCATTTGCGTCACCACCTCATAGATGCGGTTTTGCGCGGCCCGGGCATGCCCGAGTGCCGCTTCGGCCCTGTGCCGGGCCATATAAAGTATATCACAGATTTCACGCGGCGCAATACTCAATCACGTTTTCGCCCGGGCAAAAGGACAAGCGTCGCCCGGCGTCGAATACATACGCTACTAACCCCGAGGAGCGATAGCTATGAATGAACAAATACTGCTCGTGGAAGACGACGCGATGCTGCGCGAGAGCCTGGTGGAGCTGCTCGAGCGCGAGAACTACAGCGTGAGCTGCGCCTGCAGCGCGCGCCAGGCGCGGGCCGAGCTGAGCGCGCGCGCCGCGGATCTGGCGATACTCGACGTAACCCTGCCCGATGGCGACGGCGTCGAGCTGTGCCGCGACTGGCGCGCCGAAGGGCGCACGCTGCCGGTGCTGTTCCTGACGGCGCGCGACGATGAGATGGATATAGTGCGCGGCCTCGATTCAGGCGGCAATGACTACGTGACAAAGCCGTTCCGCATGCTCGAGCTGCTCAGCCGCATACGCGCGCTGCTGCGCGCCAATGCGCCCGGGCCGCTGCGCAGCGGCGACATAGAGCTGGACGCCCGGTTCATGGCCGTGCGGCGCGCCGGGCAGCCCGTGGCCGTCACGCCCACCGAGTTCCGGCTCATGCAGATGCTGCTGCGCGGCGCCGGGCGCATAGCCACGCGCGAGATGCTGTTGCGCTGCATATGGGATAGCGAGGGGGCGTTCATCGACGACAACACGCTGTCGGTGCACATAAGCCGGCTGCGCGAAAAGGTCGGCGCGCGCCATATACGCACGGTGCGGGGAGTTGGATACCAATGGGTGGAATGATGTATTCGCTGCTGCCGGTCATCGCCGGCGCATTGCTGGCGGCTGCCGTCGCATTGTGCGCGCGCCTGATAATGTACCGCCGCGAGATATGCCGCCTCAGCAATCAGTTGAGCGAGTTTTGCCGGGATCCGAACCGCGCGCCCGCATTCAGCGTGCGCGACAGCGCGTTTTCGCAGCTCGAGAACGGTGTGGTGGAGCTAGAGGGCAAGCTCCAGCTCTGCCAGCAGCAGCGCCGGGCGGAGAGCGAATACAGCGCCGGATTGATAATGGACATATCGCACCAGCTCAAGACGCCGCTGGCCTCGCTGAGGCTGATGTGCGAACTCGACGCCGCGCCGCATGCCCCGCGCATGCTCGAGTCGATCGACCGCATGGAGCACATGGTGCGCGAGCTGCTGCGGCTGGAAAAGCTGCGCGCGGGAGGTTACGAGCTTGACCTGCGCGCGCATGAGCTCTACGACATCGCCAATGAGGCGGCGCAGCCGTTGCGCGATATCTATCCCGACCGCATGATTACCGTATGCGGGCGCGCACGGCAGCGCTGCGACGATTACTGGCTCTCGCAGGCGTTGACCAACCTGATCAAAAATGCCTGCGAGCACACCGGCCCGGGCGGACGCATCCAGATAGGCATAGAGCCCTCCGAAGGCGGAGTGAGCTGCATTGTGCACGACGATGGCGGCGGCGCGCCTGGTCAGGAGCTGGGACAGCTGTTCCAACGCTTTTACCGCGGCGCCGCCTCCACCGGCAGCGGCGTGGGGCTGGCGCTGGTGCGCGAGATAGCGCTGCGGCATCACGGCGGCGTTTATGCCGACAACGCGCTGTTGCCCGGTGCGACGCGGACAGGGTTGCGCGTCGTGATATGGCTGCCCGCGCTGAGCGACAGGCTGCAGCGCAAGTAAGGTATTCGTGTTCATATTACAGCATGCACTGGTAAGCTGTGGCAGTTTCCAATCAAACGTCCGGGCTCGCATTGCGGGCCCTCAGACTATTGACAAACCATGGAGGCTGGAGAGCCGGTTTTGCTATAATCATCTTTTTGAAGCATGCTATTGGCGATGTCGCCAAATTAGTCTAAATCAAGCGACACTCTGCTTTGCTTTGCATGTTTTGCCAGCTGCTGTTGCACATTTGGCCAAGCAGACAGTGTGCAGTATAATTTGTCAATAGGCTGCGGGCTCGCATTGCATGCCCGCAGTGTAGAGCTACAATACATTTTGGACAGCGACATTCCAAAAAAGAAGTGAGACTTGAGCGAAAATCTGCTATAGTTGAATTGCAATA
>CAWVGT010000163.1:0-3170 GCA_963928645.1 Candidatus Fimadaptatus sp. | reverse complement strand
CGCCGAAAATAAGTGCCGCGGGGCGGAATCGAACCACCGACACGGAGATTTTCAGTCTCCTGCTCTACCATCTGAGCTACCGAGGCATAAACGACCAAGAAGGGGCTCGAACCCTCGACCTCCAGCGTGACAGGCTGGCATTCTAACCAACTGAACTACTTGGCCAAATAATACGTGATGGGAACAACAGGGCTCGAACCTGTGACCCTTTGCTTGTAAGGCAAATGCTCTCCCAACTGAGCTATGCTCCCTCGCGATCATACTATCGAGGCGACGAATAGTATTATACACCATCCCGACCGGTTTGTCAACCCCTGCGAGCGACTTTTTTCAATTTTTCCCACAAGGTGCGCGCCATCCGCGCGTGCTCCGACGTCGGCCAACGCGGACATGCGCCTGCCGCCGGACGGCACGTCGATATAGCGCCGTCCTCAAATCCGCCACAAGGCCCGGCTCCTGCTTCAGCGCATTCAGATGCGGCTTCATGGCGTCAGCTGCCCGGCCGCCATTGCGGGGGGGGGCGAACCGAACCGCCGGCATGCGGATGTCGCGGCACAGCCCAAGGCCGGCGGCGCCATATACAGGCCAGACAGTCCGCGCACAGGTCGCCTTCATCGAGAAGCAGCGCGGAGCGGCATCCCGCCGGCCCACTCAGAACGCTGACAAAGCCCGACGGCCGGACATCAGGTTTTGCTTCCACTTTTTTTAGAAGCGACATATGAACGATGCTGCAAAGCAGCTCTGGATATAATGTTGTCTCACTTTGATTTGCGCGTCCTTCCGGACGTTGCTGCATGCTTGGCCACGCAGACCGCGTGCGGCAGACTTTGCAGATAGCCTGAGCGGAGCGGCATCCCGCCGGCCCGCTCAGAACGCTGACAAAGCCCGACGGCTGGACATCAGGTTTTGCTTCCACTTTTTTTAGAAGCGACATATGAACGATGCTGCAAAGCAGGTCTGGATATAATGTTGTCCCACTTTGATTTGCGCGTCCTTCCGGCCGTTGCTGCATGCTTGGCCACGCAGACCGCGTGCGGCAGAATTTGTAAATAGACCGAGCGGGCCGGCATTTCGCCGGCCCGCATTCGCCCATCGCAGATTCTGAAACTGTTGCGCGCTCAGCCGCGCCCCGCGCCGCCTCCGCGCGATCCGCCGCCGCCAAAGCCGCCCGGTCGACCGCCGCCGGATCCGCCCGGCCTGCCGCCGCCGAAGCCGCCCGGCCTGCCGCCGCCAAAGCCGCCCGGTCGTGGGCCCGGGCCCGGCCGGGGCCCGCCAAACCCGCCGTGATACGGGCCGTGCCCGCCAAACGGCGGCATCGGCGGCCTGGGCGGCCTGTGCCAGTGGCCGCCGCCCCTCGGGCCGCGCGGCCCTCTCGGGCCTCTCGGCCCCCTGGGCCTGAACATGCCAAACACTATCACCAGTATTATTATGATTACAATTCCTGCCATACTGAACACCGATCCTATCAGTCCGCCGACCAGCCCGAACACTGCGCCGAATATGCCGCGCAGCACTCCGAACACCGCGCCGAATATCCCGCCTATCAGCCCGAACAGCCCTCCGCTCGAGCCGCCCGAGCTCGCGGCGCCCTCATACTCCCAGTCGCCGCCATAGTTGTCCGCGTTCCAGTCGTAGCCGTAGGCGTCGCCGTCCACGTTGTATATCTGCTCCACCCGGGCGTACAGCGCGTCGTAGAACTTCAGCGCGCCGTCTGAGTAGTTCTGCTGCGCGAAGTCCGGCTCCAGGTACTCGTCCAGCAGCAGCTTTATCGTGCTGGTGGGCAGCGTGCCCTCCAGCCCCTCGCCCTGCAGGCACCAGTACTGCTCCGCGCCTATCACCATCAGCAGCAGCACGCCGTTGTTCAGCTCGGCGTCGCCTATGCCCCACTGGTTGAACAGCTCGTACGCGTAGTCCGCGATGTTATTGTCGCCTATGAAGTTGACCGTGACCACGACTATCTGCGCGCCGGTCTGCTGATACAGCGACTCCGAGTTTTCGACTATGTGCTTTTGCACGTCGGCGTCTATCACGCCCGCATAGTCGGCGACGTATACCTGCTCGGTCGGCTCCACGACCTCTATCGCCGCCAGCGCGCCCGTCGGCAGCGCGCACGCGACAAGCGCCATGACCACCAGCAGCGCCGCCATCCCCCGGCGCAGCCCCGCCCAGGCCCTCATATCCACATCGCTCCTCCCAATTCTTGCGCGCTCACCGGTAGTACTCCGGCGCGCCCAGCCCCCGGGCGAGCGCTATCAGGTTCGCCGGGAAGCCGCTCACCGCCGACTCGTACTCGGCCACGCGCGCGTTGTACTCGCTGCGCGCGACTATCATGTCCTGCGAGTCCATCGCGGACTTTTCGGCGGCCACCAGCCGGGTGTCCTTGTCGTTCATGCCGGCGTCGTTTAGCTTGCCCACCACGGTTATCACAGCGGCGTCGATGCGCTGATCGGCCGCATAGAGCGCGCCCGGCGTCGCTGCGCCGCTTATCTCGCGATACGCCGCGTCCAGTTCCTTTACGTCCGCGTCGTCCTCGCCCATTATGCGCCGCGCCACCGTCAGTATGTTGTACGCGTTTTCGTTGTGCTTGCGCATGTCGTCCACTATGCTGCCCGTGGCGCCGTCGTACGCCGCCGTCACGTCCGCGCGCAGCGCCGCCAGCTTGGCCCCGCCCAGCACCAGCAGCGAGAATATCACGCACACCGCCGCGAATATCAGCGCCGCGCCCCGCCGGCTCACGCGCTTGCCCGCGCCGCCCTGTCTCTTCATCGTCAGCCTCCTGCCTGCTTTGCCGCGCTCAGCCGCGCATCTCGAGCATCTTCTGCTTGAGCTCGCCCTCTATCTGGCGCAGCTCGCGCTCGGCATTCTGGCGCTTCTGCGCGCCGTCCTGCTGTATGCGCAGCACCTCGTCCAGCGTGTTTATCAGCGACTGGTTTGTGTACTTGAGCGTCTCTATGTCGACTATGCCGCGCTCGGCCTCCTTGGCGGTCTCTATCGAGCCCATCTTGAGCGTGTCGGCGTTCTTGCGCAGCAGTTCGTTGGTCATGTTGGTCACGGCGCGCTGGGCCTCCATCGCCTGGCGCGAGTGCTCCAGCCCCAGCGACAGCACCATCTGGTTCTTCCACAGCGGTATCGTGTTGGCCAGCGTGGACTGTATCTTTTCGGCCATCTGC
>CAWVGT010000162.1:0-11399 GCA_963928645.1 Candidatus Fimadaptatus sp. | reverse complement strand
CGGCGACGCCGCAACTGCGCGTGGGGTCGACGGCGTGCGGCGGCGAGCTGTACGCCGTGCGGCGACAGGCGCGGCACTTGCGCTCAGGCGCAGCGAGCGCGCGGTGGCGCCGCCGTGTGTGGGGGGACGCGGCGCTGAGCCGGGCGCGGGATAGCCGCCCGCATACGGCGACGCCGCAACTGCGCGTGGGGTCGACGGCGCGCGGCGGCGAGCTGGACGCCGCGCGGCGACAGGCGTGGCATTAGCGCTCAGGTGCGGCGAGCGCGCGGTGGCGCCGCCGGGCGGGGGCCGCGGCGCGCGTGCTCAGGCGCTCAATTTGGAAAATTGACAAGCGCTGGCCATATGGCAAATGGCGGCGGCGGGGTGTATAATGTGCTCATCAGCAAATGGCCCCGCGAGGGCCGGAAAGAGGATGCGTATGCAGGACATATTCCGCGTGACAGGGGCGCAGACGCGCTCGATATCGCCCGAGAACCGCACCGGCGCGCCGGGCTGCGGCGGCGCCACGCCGCTGGAGCAGGGCAGCGCCCGCCATGCCGCGCGCGACCTGGGCACCGGCTGGAAGGTCAACCCCTACCTGGTGGCGCAGCCCGGCGAGACGCTCGAGCTGGCGCACATAACCGGCGAGGGCAAGATCACCCAGATGTGGATGACGTTCGCGGCGAGCTGGCGGCATTCGATACTCAGGATATACTGGGACGGCAGCGCGGTGCCCTCGGTCGAGTGCCCGGTCGGCGACTTCTTCTGCATGGGCTGGGGCAAGTACGCGCAGATCAGCTCGCTGGCGGTGTGCGTCAATCCCGGCTCGGGCTTCAACTGCTACTGGCCGATGCCGTTCAGGCGCGAGTGCCTGATAACGATGGAGAACATCGACGAGAAGCCTATGACCATCTACTACCAGATCAACTACGAGCTGGGCCCGCAGCCCGATGACATGGCGTACTTCCACGCGCAGTTCAACCGCACCAACCCGCTGCCCTACAAGCAGGACTACGTGATACTGGACGGCATAAAGGGCCGCGGCCAGTACGTGGGCACATACATCGCCTGGGGCGTCAACAACACTGGCTGGTGGGGCGAGGGCGAGATAAAGTTCTTCATGGACGGCGACGGGCAGTATCCCACGATCTGCGGCACCGGCACCGAGGACTACTTCTGCGGCTCTTACGACTTTGAGGATCCGGTCAACCACGACCGCTACCTGCCGTTCACCACGCCGTATGCGGGCCTGCCGCAGGTCATTGAGCCCAACCGGCTGTACTCGAGCCAGATGCGCTTTGGCATGTACCGCTGGCACCTGACAGATCCGGTGCGCTTTGCAAGCGACCTGCGCGTGACGATACAGGCGCTGGGCTGGCGCGCGGGCGGGCGCTATCTGCCGCTGCAGGACGACATCGCGTCGGTCGCGTACTGGTATCAGGACGCGCCCGCGACCTCGCGCAAGCCATTGCCTGAGCGCGAGTTTTTGGAGGTAATCTGAGGGGAAAGCGATAGGCCGAGCGTCCCGAGGTGCCGGGGCGCTCTTTTTGCGCCCGGGCGCGGCGGGGGACAGGCGGGTTTGGGCGCATGTGCGCGGCGTCCGTCGCGCGCCATGGCCGGGCCGTGCGTGGCGTTCGACTGAGCTGCGTGCGATGTGCAAAGAAGAGCGGGCGTTTCTGCGCCACAGGCGGACGCGCGCCGTGCGGCGGCCAGGCGGGCGGGCGCTGCAAGCCATGCGCTGCGATATGGCGCGCGATGCGCGATGAGGGCGCGGGAGTATGTTCGGTGCGGTCATGTGCCGCCCATATGCGCTGGCTTTTCATGACGCGATACGGGTGCCGTGGAGTCGGGCACTGGATATGGCTGCAAAGGTCGCTTTGGTGTTGCGGGCGCGAGTGTTTTGCAGGAATAGTTCGTTTTTCACTGCGCACCGCTGGCACGGTTACGCGATATGGCGTGCAATACAGCTTGAGCTGGTCGTTTATGGCGGTGACATGCACTGCCCATGTGCACCAGGCTACCATGACACGCCCGAACTACGTGAAGCTGGGAGCTGCATATAGCGGTTAACGACGTTTGAGTTGCGGGCTTGAGTGATTTGTGCGCGTTTTGTTTCAAGCGGCGCGCCGCAAGCAAAGCTCTGCGACATGGTGCGCAATATGGCTTGGGCTGCTTGTTTATGGCGCGACATGCACTGCCCATGTGCACCAGGCTACCATGACACGCCCGAACTACGTGAAACTGGGAGCTGCATATAGCGGTAAACGCCGTTTGGGTTGCGGGCTTGAGTGATTTGTGCGCGTTTCGTTTTCAAGCGGCGCGCCGCAAGCAAGGCTCTGCGACATTGCGCGCAATATAGCTAGGGCTGTTTGTTTATGGCGCGATATGCACTGCTCATGTGTGCCAGGCTACCATGACACGCCCGAACTACGTGAAGCTGGGAGCTGCATATAGCGGTGAATGCCGTTTATGTTGCGGGCTTGAGTGATTTGTGCGCGCTTCGTTTTCAAGCGGCGCGCCACAAGCAAGGCTCTGTGATATAGCGAGCAAAATACAGTTTGAGCTGTTCGCTAAAATGGCTGACATGCGCTGCCAGCATGTGCAAGGTTGCCATGACACTACTCAATCACCATGAAACCGGGGCTGCATATAGCGGTGAATGCCGCTTTGCGCTGCGGGCACGCGTGATCTATAAGCGGTACGCTCCTTAGCCGCGCGCCGTAAGCACTTTCCACAAAGCTGCGTGTCATGCGTGGCCCCCATCTGCCTCCATGCAACGCGCCGCGCCTGTTCGGTGCCCGCTGTCCGCGCGCCGCGCCCGCCCGCCGCCATTGACGCCTTACCAAAAGCATGGTATAATTCCGATTAAAAGGTGCTAATGAGCTGACGCATTTGCGCGCAACGCCGCGCGGCCGCCGGCGAGTTGGATGCCTGCGGATTAAGCCTGACCGGTACGGCCGGGCATGGGGAGGTCGCGGAACATGGGACTCGTGGACAGGTTTTTGAGATATGTTAAGGTCGATACGACCAGCGAACCGGACGTTGAGGGCGTGCAGCCCACCGCGCCGCGCGAGTTCGATCTGGCGCGCATGCTGGCGGACGAGCTGCGCGAGCTGGGGCTGGAGGGCGTAAGGTGCGACGATAAGGCGTATGTCTACGGCTACCTGCCCGCCACGCCGGGCTGCGAGGCCGCGCCCCGGCTCGGCTTTATAGCGCATATGGATACCTCGCCCGACTTTTGCGGCGCGAACGTGAACCCGGTGATACACGAAAACTATGACGGCGGCGACGTCGAGCTCAAGGGCCGCACGCTGCGCGTGGCCGACTTCCCGCACCTCAAGCAGCTGGCCGGGCGCACGCTGATAACCACCGACGGCACCACGCTGCTGGGCGGCGACGACAAGGCCGGCGTGGCCGAGATAATGACGATGATAGAGCGCATCAAGGACTGCCCGCACGGGCGCGTCGCGGTCGGCTTCACGCCCGACGAGGAGGTCGGCGCGGGCGCGGACGGCTTTGACGTGGCGAGCTTTGGCTGCGATTACGCCTACACCGTGGACGGTGGCGAGGAGGGCGGCATCTGCTACGAGAACTTCAACGCCGCCGCGGCCGACTTTGAGGTGCGCGGCTTCAACGTGCACCCGGGCTCGTCCAAGGACACCATGATTAACGCCTCGCTGGTGGCGATGGAGATAAACGCGATGCTGCCCGCGTGCGACACGCCCCGCTTCACCGAGGGCTACGAGGGCTTCTTCCACCTGGGCTCGATCGAGGGCAACGTGGAGCGCGCGCTGCTGCGCTACATAGTGCGCGACCACTCGGCCGAGCGCTTCGAGGGCCGGCTGGAGCTGCTGCGCCATATCGCAAAGACGATCAACGAAAAGTACGGCGCGGGCACGGTCGAGCTCACGATCAAGGAGCAGTATCGCAACATGATAGAGCTGATAAAGCCCTGCTTCCACCTGATAGACAACGCCTGCGCCGCGATACGCGAGGCCGGCCTGGAGCCGGTGATCGAGCCGATACGCGGCGGCACCGACGGCGCGCGGCTGTCGTACATGGGCCTGCCCTGCCCCAACCTGGGCACCGGCGGCTACGCCGGCCACGGCCCCTACGAGCACATAACGCTGGAGGGCATGGAAAAGTGCGTGGAGATACTGGTGGGCATAGTGAAGCGCTACGCTGAGGCGCGCTGAGCTTACTGTTCGGGGAAGAAGTGATTTGATATGTATAAGGTACTTGTGACGCACAACATACCCGGCGACGGGCTGTGCGAGCTTAAGCGGCGCTGCGAGGTCATGACCCCGCCCGAGGGCCAGCTCGCGTTTACCCGCGCCGAGATACTCGAGCGCATATCCGACGTGGACGGCGTGCTGGCCTGCGCCGCGATAGACGCCGATATGATAGCGGCCGCGCCCCGGCTCAAGATAATCAGCAACTACGGCGCGGGCTACGACCGCATAGACACCGCCGCGGCCGCCGCGCGCGGCATACCGGTGACCAACATACCCGACGACACCAGACAGGCCACCGCCGAGCTCGCGCTGGCGCTGCTGCTGAGCCTGACGCGGCGCGTGACCGAGCTGGATCGGGCGCTGCGCGCGGGCGAGCAGGGCCTGTTCGTGATGGGCCGGAAGATGGGCCGCACGCTGGCGGGCAAGACGCTGGGCATAATCGGCATGGGCCATATAGGCGGCGCGCTGGCCGACATGGCGCGCGCGCTGGGCATGGACGTGGTCTACCACAACCGCCGCCGCCTGCCGCCCGAGCGCGAGCGCGGCTGCCGCTACCTGGAGCTGGACGCGCTGCTGGAGTGCGCCGACGCGCTCAGCCTGCACTGCCCGCTGACCGATTCGACGCGCGGGCTGATAGGCCGGGCGCAGCTGGAGCGCATGAAGCCCGGCGCGGTGATAGTCAACACCGCGCGCGGCGGCGTGATAAACACCGAGGCACTGATTGACGCGCTCGAGTCGGGCCGCATCGCCGGCGCGGCGCTGGACGTGTTTCCGAACGAGCCCGAGGTGCCCGCGCGGCTGCTGAGCATGGACAACGTGGTGCTCACGCCGCACATAGGCACCAACGCCGTGGAGACCCGCGCGCAGATGGCCCGCGCCTGCGCCGAGCGCATACTCGACGCGCTGGACGGCCGCACGCCCGCAAACGTCGTAAACGGCGTCACGCTGAGCTGACATAAATCGCATTTGGAGGGAACGGCATGGCTGAATGGAAATTCCCGGTGTTTGGACATGGCGGCGACTATAATCCGGATCAGTGGCTGGACAACGAGCACGTGCTCGATGAGGACATAAGGCTGATGAAGCTGAGCCACTGCAACATAATGTCGGTGGGCATATTCGCGTGGGCGGCGCTGGAACCCCAGGAGGGCGTGTACACGTTCGACTGGCTCGAGCGCGTGATAGACCGGCTCTATGAAAACGGCATATCGGTGCTGCTGGCCACGCCCAGCGGCGCGCGGCCCGCGTGGCTCAGCCAGCGCTATCCCGAGGTGCTGCGCACGCGCGAGGACGGGCTCAGGAACTTCCACGGCGAGCGCCACAACCACTGCTTCACCTCGCCGCTGTACCGGCTCAAGGTGCGCGAGATCAACACCCGCCTGGCCGAGCGGTTCGGCAAGCATCCGGGCGTGGTGGGCTGGCATGTCTCAAACGAGTTCTCGGGCAACTGCTACTGCGACCTGTGCAAGAACGCGTTCCGCGACTATCTCAAGCGCGAGTACGGCACGCTCGACGAGCTCAACCGCTGCTGGTGGACGTCGTTCTGGGCGCATACGTACACCGACTGGAGCCAGATCGAGCCGCCCTCCAGCGTGGGCGAGACCTCGGTGATGGGGCTCAATCTGGCCTGGATGCGCTTTACCACGTATCAGACCGTGGACTTCATCAAAAACGAGATCGAGCCGCTGCGCCGCATAACGCCCGAGCTGCCGGTCACGACCAACTTCATGACCCGCTTTATCGGCCTTGACTACTTCAAGTTCAAGGACGTGATCGACTTCGCGTGCTGGGACAGCTACCCGCTCTGGGGCCGCGATCCGGGCAGCGACGCCGAGGTCGCGCTCAATACCGCGTTCTATCACGACTGCATACGCTCGATACTGGGCAAGCCCTGGGTGCTGATGGAGTCCACGCCCTCGGTCACCAACTGGCAGGAGGTGTCCAAGCTCAAGCGCCCCGGCATGCACCTGCTGTCGAGCATGCTGGCCGTGGCGCACGGCGCCGAGAGCGTGCAGTACTTCCAGTGGCGCAAGGGCCGCGGCGCGGCCGAAAAGCTGCACGGCGCGGTCGTCGACCACGTGGGCCACGAGCATACGCGCGTGTTCCGCGACGTTACGCAGGTCGGCGAGTACCTTCAGCAGATAAAGCCGGTGCTGCGCAGCATGACTCACGCCCGCGCCGCGATGATATACGACTGGGAAAACCGCTGGGCGCTGCAGGACGCCCAGGGCGTGCGCCGCAACAAGCAGCATGAGGAGGTCATTAACGACCACTACTACGCGCTCAAGGCGCAGGGCATAGACGTGGACGTGATCGACTCCGATCAGTCGCTGGATCAGTACTCGCTGGTCGTGGCGCCGATGCTGTACATGGTAAAACCCGGCGTCGCCACGCGCCTGGAGAACTTCGTAAAGCGCGGCGGCCAGCTCGTCATGACCTACATGACCGGCGTCGCCGACGAGAACGACCTGTGCTTCCTGGGCGGCATGCCCGGGCCGCTCAAGGACGTGCTGGGCATATGGGTCGAGGAGACCGACGGGCTGTGGGACTACGACAAGAACTCCATCGTGCCGGTCGCGGGCAACGAGCTGGGCATGGAGGGCAGCTATCAGTGCGGCGTGATCTGCGACCTTATGCACGCCGAGACCGCGCGCGTGCAGTGCGTGTACGGCCAGGACTTCTACAAGGGCATGCCCGCAGTGACGGTCAACGACTTCGGCGAGGGCCAGGCCTGGTACATCGCCTCCAAGGTGGAGCGCGCGTTCCTCAAGCAGTTCTACGCCGGGCGCGTCGCGGCGCTGGGCATAGAGCAGCTCGCGCGCCAGCTGCCCGACGGCGTGCTGACCGCCTCGCGCGACGGCGCCGACGGCGCGAAGTACATATTCTACATGAACTTCGACCACGAGCCGCGCACCGTCGAGCCGCTGGAGGGCTGCGTCGACCTGCTGACCGGCGCGCCGGTCGATGGCCCCGTGACGCTTAACGGCCTCAGCGGAATTACGCTCATGCGCAAGTGAAGTGCGCGCGGCGCGCAGGAGTCTGCCTGCGCGCCGCTTGATATGGTGAAAATCGAATTCAATCGATAAGAGGTGCGTACATGAATACATTCGACTTTGGCAGAACCGGACTCAAGGCCACGGCGGTGTCGTTCGGCGCGCTGCCGGTGCAGCGCTGCAACATGGAGGACGGCGTGAAGCTGCTCAGGCAGGCGTACGACGGCGGCATACGCTTTTTCGATACCGCGCGCGCGTATACCGACAGCGAGGAGAAGATAGGCCGCGCGCTTTCCGACGTGCGCCACGACATAGTGATAACCTCCAAGTCGCCCGCCGACAACGGCGCCGACTACATGAAGGACCTCGAGACCAGCCTTAAGATGCTCAAGACCGACTACATAGACGTGTACCAGTTCCACAACAAGCCCTTCACTATCGCCCCGGGCGGCGCGGACGGGCTGTACGAGGCCGCGCTCAAGGCGCGCCAGCAGGGCAAGATACGCTTCATAGGGCTGACGCAGCACTCGCTCAAGCTCGCCAATGAGGCCGTGGACAGCGGCAACTTCGCCACGCTCCAGTTCCCGTTCAGCTACCTGGCGTCCGAGGAGGACCTCAAGCTGGTCGACAAGTGCCTGGCCAGCGGCATGGGCTTCATCGCGATGAAGGCGCTGTCGGGCGGGCTGCTGACCAACGCGCGCGCGATACACGCGTTCATGCGCGCGCATCCGGGCGTGGTGCCGATATACGGCATACAGCGCCCCGAGGAGCTGGAGCAGTTCCTGGCCGCCGAGGCCGAGGGCGTGGAGCTCAACGACGAGCTGTGCGCGGTCATAGAGAAGGACCGGCGCGAGCTGACCGGCTCGTTCTGCCGCGGCTGCGGCTACTGCATGCCGTGCCCGGCGGGCATACCGCTCAACAACGCCTCGCGGCTGATACAGCTGCTGACGCGCTCGCCGATAAAGGGCTGGATGACGCCCGAGTTCAAGGAGCAGATGGAGCGCGTCGAGAACTGCACGCACTGCGGCGTGTGCGCGACGCGCTGTCCGTACCACCTCAAGCCCTACGAGCTGATACCCGAGAGCCTCAAGTTCTATCGCAAGCTGTACGCCGAGTACACGGCGCAGCAGAAGGAGAGTTGACAGCATGAACAAGGCGGGATTCTGCGAGGACAGGCTGCGCAACATCGACCGGCTGCTTGGCGGCTGGGTCGAGCGCGGCGAGCTGCCGTGCGTGCAGGCGATGGTCACGCGCCACGGCGAGCTGGCGTACTCCGCGGCATACGGCGCGGCCAACATGGAAAGCGGCGCGCCATTGCGCGAGGATGCCATATTCAGGATATACTCTATGAGCAAGGTGTTCACGTCGGCGTCGATGATGATACTGCACGAGCAGGGCCTGTACAAGATGCACGACCCGGTGGGCAAGTTCATACCCGAGTACGGCAAGCTGCGCGTGGGCACGCTGACGCCGCAGGGCGACATAGCGCTGGTCGAGCCCAAGCGCCCGCTCGAGATACGCGACCTGTTCACGATGACCAGCGGCATACCCTATCCGGGCGGCAACACGATATCCGACGCCGCGCTCGGCGAGGTCTACGCGGGCATGGAGGCCGACGCCAGGGCCGGCAAGCCCTGGGACACGCAGCGCGTGGTGCGCGAATACGCCAAAGCGCCGCTGTGCTTCCACCCGGGCGAGCACTGGAAGTACGGCTTCTCGATAGACGTGCTGGGCGGGCTGGTCGAGGTGATATCGGGCATGAAGCTGGGCGAGTTCATGAAGGCGCGCATATTCGAGCCGCTGGGGCTCAACGACACCGGCTTCTACGTGGACCCGGCCAAGGCCGACCGGCTGGTCACGATGTACGAGGTCGACGCCGAGGGCAAGTTCACGCCCGTGCCCAACGGCCCCGAGTGCTTCGCCCCGCCCGCGTTCGAGGGCGGCGGCGGCGGGCTGTTCAGCACGGCCGCGGACGTGACGCGGTTTGCGCGGATGCTGCTGGGCGGCGGCGCGCTGGACGGCGTGCGCGTGCTCTCGCGCAAGAGCGTAGAGCTGATGAGCACCAATCACCTGAACGAGGCCCAGCTGAAGGACTACAACTGGGAGACCCAGCGCGGCTATGGCTACGGCCTGGCGGTGCGCGTGATGATGCACCCCGAGCTGGCCGGGTACGGCAGCGTGGGCGAGTTCGCCTGGGACGGCATGGCCGGCACCTGGTTCTCGGTCGATCCGCGCGAGGACATGGTCAGCGTGTTCATGGTGCAGACCAATCCGGGGCGGCATTATCAGTTTGTGCCGCTGTATGCTCAGGCGGTTTATGGGGCGATAGTTGATTGACGCTTGAATGGGCGGCGCGGGCGCGCGAGTATGTGGGGCTGCGCCGCCTTGCTTTTTGTGTGGCGCGGCGATTTGATTGCCTAGCCACGCTGGGTTGCTGTAAGCTCAGCAGGTGCGGTAGGCGATGTTGGATTGACGCTTGAATGGGCGGCGCGGGCATGCGGGTATGCGGGCTGCGCCGCCTTGCGATTTCGATTGCCGCGCCGGGAGATGGGCAGCATTTGCGCATTGACCAACCGTGTCCCCGGTGCTATAATGTAAGCCATCGCGGAACGAAAAAAGTTGAACGGGTGATGGCGATGGCACAGGAAGTGCAGCTGGTGGGCAAGGTCGGCTCGATGGCGCTGATACGCCGCGAGGACAACGACATCGACTACAACATACTCTCGCGGCTGGGCGACGAGTTGCGGCCCGGCATGATCTGGGTGACCAGCGGCGCGGCCGAGATCGGCCGGCTCGACTACATGAAGCGCAACGGCGGGCGCGAGCTGACCGGCGACGCCGAGGAGTGCAAGACCGACTACAGCGCCCAGGGCCAGGCGATACTGATGGCCAACTATCGCCAGTTCATACACCCCGAATACTCGGTGCGCCAGCTGCTGGTCGAGCATCAGCACTTCAACGATCCCGAAAAGCGCCGCCACATTCGCGGCGCGCTGGTGCGCGCGATACGGCAGGACGCGATACCGATAATCAACTACAACGACCCCGTGTCCGACGCCGAGACGCGCAAGTTCGAGCTGACCGAGCTGCGCCGCCGCGGCGACCACGTCGTCGAGTGCGTCGACAACGACGAGACCGCCGCCGTGGTCAGCGAGCTGATGGGCGCGCGCTTTCTGCTGATAATGACGTCCACCGAGGGCATATACCGCGATATCGCCGATCCGACGACGCTCGTGCGCGAGATACGCGCGGGCGATGCCGAGAGCTGCGTCGCCCGCATACGCGACATGCAGCGCAGCTGTCGGGGCGCGTCGCGCCAGGGCGCGGGCGGCGCGTTCGCCAAGCTTGAGTTCTCGATCGAGCCCGTGCGCCGCGGCACCGTGGTGTTGATCGCCCACGCGCGCCACCGCATATCCGACATACTCGCCGGCCGCGCGCCTCATACGCGCATAGGCGTGTATTGAGCGCCGCGCGGCGTGCGCAAAGGGGATGCGGGACATGCAGCTTGGTTATGTGAATGTTAAATTTAGTCATTTCTATGAATTCTTGCGCTATGGGCTTGTAATTATCTGAGTTAGTCTTATAATAATAGTAGTACTTTCGGGAAAGGGATGTATTATTATATGAAGACTCGCGTACATTACACCAGCCCCAAGGGCTGTAGCGAACTCGTAGCCGAAGCGATCGCCCGCGAGGCGACCCAGCCCAAGGAGCCGCTGCCGCCGGCGTACATGCCCGAGGCGGTACCGCTGATGTTCCTGGGATGTGAGGAATCGGGCGGCAAGATAGATAAGGTCATGCAGGCGTTCATTAGCACTATGAACCCCAAGCGCGTGGCGCATGTGGCGCTGTTCACGACCGCGCCCAAGCACACGCATGCCACCGCCGACGCGATCAAGAAGGTGCTGGAGGGCAACGGAATAAAGGTATCCAGCGACATATTCGTCGCCAACGGCAAGGGCGGCTTCCTGCAGGGCGGCAAGCAGCCCACCGAGGACGACCTCACTCAGGCGCGCGCCTGGGCCAAGAAGCAGATAGCCGCGGTGCTCGAATGAGCCGCGATGTCGCGCGATGCGCGAACGGGGCGGGACGCAAGTCCCGCCTCGTTTTAATGCCTTTAGGCAGTTGAGCGAAGCGAAACAGGCAACCACCCGCTATGCGGGTGGGCAACAAAAAGTTATACAAAAAAGTC
>CAWVGT010000161.1:0-9031 GCA_963928645.1 Candidatus Fimadaptatus sp. | reverse complement strand
AAAAAACGGTACGCCGGCTTCGCCTGCGCATGCACGGGCCAGCAGCGTCTTGCCCGTACCGGGCGGGCCGTACAGCAGCACGCCCCGCGGCATGCGCGCGCCGTATCTGGCATAGCGTTCGGGCTGCTTGAGGTAGTCGCACAGCTCCATTATGGCCGCCTTTGCGTCGTCGCACGCGGCCACGTCAGTCAGCTTCAGGCGCGGCGCGGCGTCAATGGGCCGCGCGCCCCTGAACGCGCCCGCGCGCTCGGTGGACTTGAGCCGCGGCCTGAGCAGATATCCCAGCGCCAGCGCTATCAGGAATGCGCCCAGCAGCGAGCGCGTGGTTATGTCCATAGCGAGCACGAAATCGCCGACTGGCGTGAGCGCCAGTAGTGCCGTCAGCGCCAGCGCCAGCCCGATTAGTATTGCAACACGTTTGACCAAGCGTATAACCCCCATGTTCGCGCGGATCTGCGCGCCTTGAATACTGACATGATAAATCATATCGGCGGATGTGTAAACGCTTAATTTATGGCAACGAAATGTATTGCAATCGCGGGCGCGTGGCATGCTATCGGCGAGGTGAACGGCATGAACTGGCGGCAATGGCTTGAGCGGACGCTGGCGCCCGCGCCGGCCGACGAACTTGTGAGCGAGCGCATGTGCGAACATGCGGCGGGCGGCAAACTGCTCATGGCCGCTCCGGATGGCGGCGGCACGCCGCAGGACGCGCGCACGCCCCCGCCCGACGGCGCGTCCGGCGGCACGGACGGCGATGGACGCGCGCGCCGCATACTCGGCAAACTGCGCGAATACCGCAAGCTCTGGATCAGGCGCATGCGCGGCGCGCGCGAACGGCGGGTCGAACGCCGGGCGCGCGCGCGTGCGCGTCGCAAGGCGCTCACGCCGGCCCAGCGCGCGGAGCGCCGGCGGCGCGCCTGGAAGCGCGCGGGCTGGTGGGCGCTGGGAATAGGCGGCGCGATGTGCGTGGCGCTGGCAGTGCTGCTGGATTTTGGCTCATGGGTGTGGCTGGACGAGGCGCGGCTTGTGAACCTGCGGCGCACGACGCTCATGTACGACAGCGCCGATACTGAGGTGGCCGGGCTGTACCTGGGCGAAAACCGGCTGCCTATAGGAATCGAGACGCTGCCTGAATACGTGTCGCAGGCATTCGTCGCGGCTGAGGACGCGCGGTTCTACGAGCATCACGGCGTGGACCTGTGGCGCATAGGCGGCGCGCTGCTGTCTAACTTGCGCAGTGGCGGCTATTCCGAAGGCGCCAGCACGATTACCCAACAGCTGATCAAGCTCACGCACCTGACCGCGGACAAGACGCTTGCGCGCAAGGCCAACGAGGCGGTGCTGGCGCTGGTGCTGGAGTCGCGCCACTCAAAGGACGAGATACTTGAGATGTACCTTAACACGGTGTACTTCGGCCACGGCGCATACGGCATAGAGGCCGCCGCGCGCGCGTATTTCTCAAAGAGCGCCTCCGAGCTAGACGTCGCTCAGAGCGCGCTGCTGGCGGCTATAATCAAGGCGCCCTCAAGCTATGCGCCGCATATTGCCCCCGAGCGCGCGCTGAGTCGCCGCAACTGGGTGTTGAGCGAGATGCTCAGGCAGGGCTTCATAAGCCACGCCGAATGCGACGCGGCACAGCGCCAGCCGATCGAGCTGACCGAGTCGCATCAGGCGATGCCCGAATACGGCTGGTACATAGACTACGCGCTGTCCGAGGCCGAGCGCCTGCTGGAGCTTACGCCCGACGAGCTGCTCGCGGGCGGCTATCGGATATACACGGCGCTGGACACCGGGCTGCAGGCGAGCGCGCAACAGCTGTTTGAGAGCGCCGAGTTTCCGGCCGACAGCGCCGACGGCACCGAGTGCCAGGGCGCGCTGTGCGCACTGGACAACACGGACGGCGCGATACTCGCGCTGGTGGGCGGGCGCGAATATGAGGTGCGGCGCGGGCTCAACCGCGCGACCGACGTAAAGCGCCAGCCCGGCTCGGCGATCAAGCCGCTGGCGGTATACGCGCCCGCGATAGACAGGTTTGGCTACCTGCCGACCAGCTTTCTGAGCGACGTGCCCACCGACTTCGACGGCTGGTCGCCGCGCAACGCCGGCGGCAAGTACCGGGGCATAGTGACGCTGCGCCAGGCCGCGGCCTCGTCGATAAACGTAGCCACAGTCGAGCTGTTGGATATGATAGGCATCGAGGCGGGCATAGAGTTTTTAAACAGCGTGGGCATAGCAACCGATGCGCGCGACGCGGTGCTGCCGCTCGCGCTGGGCGCCATGACTTACGGCGCGTCACCGCTGGAGCTGTGCGGCGCGTACTCGACGTTCGCGCGCGGCGGAGAGTATGTTCAGCCATACGCGATACGGTATATACTCGACTCGGACGGAGCGCCGGTGTACGTGCACGAGGGCCAGCGCACGCGCGTTATGAGCGAGCAGAGCGCCTATATCATGACCGGTCTGTTGCGCAGCGTGGTCACGCAGGGCACGGCGTCAAAGCTCGCCGCGCTCGACATCAGCGTGGGCGCCAAGACCGGCACCGCCGCGCTGAGCGAGCGCGAGCTGGGCGTGAGCGGCAACCGCGACATATGGCTGGCCGCGTGTACACCCGGCATGACGCTGACGGTGTGGATGGGCTTTGACCGCACAGACGCCGAGCACTACCTGCCCGAAAGCGCCAGCGGCTCCAATCAGCCCACGCTGTTGGCACGCGACCTGCTCGCAAGCGACGCGGCGCGCCCGTATACGGCGGGAAGCTTCGAGCGTCCCGCGGGAGTCAGCGAGGCCATTATCGACCTGTGGGCGCTAAACAATCTGCACACGGTGATGCTGGCGGGCGAGGACACGCCCGCCGACATGCTGATGCGCGAGGTGTTCACGCCCGACAGCCTGCCCACGCAGGTATCGCCGCTGTTTGATGCGGCGCTGCCTGCTTACGATCTGACGGGCGCGCGCGACGACGCCGGCGTGCCGTATGTGGAGTTCACCTGCCCGCAACAGTACACCGAATACCGAGTATACCGGGACGACGGCACGGGGCGCGTGCTGGTGGGTACGCTTGCGGGTGATGCCGGCAGCGCGCTCAGGCTCAGCGACTACGACGCGCCCGATCAGCGCAGCCTGCGCTACGACGTGGTCACATATTCGCCGGCGCGCAATGCCGAGGGCGCGACGGCCAGTGTGGTCATAGAGCGCTCGCTCTGGAGCGAGTTCGGGCGCATGCTGCCGGGCGGATGGGGCGGCGAGGGCACGCCGCTGTTCACGGCGCTGCCACTGGCAAGCGGCGCCCCTACGCCTACGGCTGCGCCGACGCCTGCTCCGACCAGCGTGGAGGCTGCGCCGACGCCCGAGCCGACGGCGCCTGCGCTGGCTGCGTCACCCGTGCCGTCGGGTATGCCTGGGGCGGACGCGACACCCGATGTGCAGCCCGCAAATGTGCAGTACGATTACGAGCGCTCTCCGTTTGCGTTCGACTGAAGGTAAATGCGGTTAAGCCCGTGGGTGTGCCAAAGCATGCGGCGCGTCCACGGGCGTTGCGCGCGTGGGCGCGATAAGCGGTCGCATGTTGCAGTTTAAATCAATCGCAACACAATCCGGCGGATAAATGCCTCCGACTGCGACAATTGTACAAATAGGCAGCGCATATTTTACGCGTTGACAATATAAGAAAAAATGGTATAATATGCCCGAAGCGCGAATTGGCGCGCGATACGCAATGCGATAAGTATGCGGGAGGTACAGTATGGACAAGGTACGTTTGGGACTGATAGGCTGCGGAGGCATAATGCGCGGCTTCCATGCCAAGCACCTGATAGAGTTCGACGACATAGAGGTAGTGGCCGTGGCCGATCCGATAGAGGAGCGCCGCGAGGAAATGGCCAAGCTCTTTGGCGCCAAGCGCGTGTACAAGAACCACACCGAACTGTACGACCACGAGAGCGCCGCCACGCTCGACGCAGTCTACATCTGCATAGAGCCCACCGCGCACACCGATACCGAGCTGCGCGCGATCGACCTGGGGCTGCCATTCCTGGTGGAAAAGCCCATGACGCTCGACCTTGAGCTGGCTGAGACGATAGTCAAAAAGGTCGAGGAAAAGAAGCTGATAACCGCCGTGGGCTTCCAGGACAGGTACCTGGACGTGTTCAACCTGGTGAAGGACGAGCTGCCCCGGCACAAGCCGGGCGGACTGGTGTACGGCGCGTGGGTCGGCGGCATACCGGGCGTGTGGTGGTGGCAGAAGAAGAGCACCTGCGGCGGCCAGCTGGTCGAGCAGAACATACACCTGCTTGACGGGCTGCGCTATCTGTTCGGCGAGCCGCGCTCGGTGTGGGCGAGCTGCTCGCGCGGCATAGTGACCGGGCGCGAGGGCTACGACACCGACGACCATTCGACTGCGGTGATAGAGTTCGACAACAACTTCACCGCCACGCTGGTCAGCGCGTGCTACCTGACGCCGGGCCACGGCTATCCGTTCTGCGGCGTGCGCATAGACCTGGAGGACATGTTCATAGAGTACCGGCTGCGCACCAGCACGACGTTCATAACCGACAAGGAGACCCGCATAGTCATGCGGCAGCTCGACCAGGGCGTGACCGAGGATCGCACGTTCATAGACGCCATAAAGTCGGGCGACGGCTCGGCGATACGCTCGCCGTATGCCGACGCGCTCAAGACGCTCAAGCTCGGCTTTGCGGCCAACGAGTCCATGGATACCGGCCGGAAGATACTGCTGTGACCGGGCGCGCTGATACGAAGGAGGGCTAATATGCGGTTTTGCATACCGGTACCGTGCTTTTTCAGTGACATCGACTTTTGCGACGCGCTCAGGCGGATACGCGCGCTGGGCTTTGACGCCGCCGAGACCTACAACTGGAAGAACCTCGATCCGGACGCGGTGCGCGCGACCTGCGAGGAGACCGGCGTCGAGCTGCTGAGCATGTGCACGACCAACTTCGACCTGACCAGCCCCGCCTCGCGTGAGGCATGGCTTGCCGGGCTGCGCGAGAGCTGCGCGGCCGCGCGGCGCATGGGCGTGAAGCGGCTGATAACCCAGGTGGGGCCCGACACCGGCGCGCGGCGCGACTTCCAGCACGAGTCGATAGTCAAGGGTCTGACCGCCGCGCGACCGATACTCGAGGACAGCGGCGTGACGATAATGATAGAGCCGCTCAACACCTACTTCAACCATCCCGGCTACTACCTCTGGTCGGCGGTCGAAGGGTTTGAGATAGTGCGCGAGGTCGACCATCCGCTGGTCAAGGTGGTCTACGACATATACCATCAGCAGATCATGGAGGGCAACATTATTCCCAACATAACCAACAACCTCGATTGCATAGCGCACCTGCACTCGGCGGGCCACCCGGGCCGGCACGAGCTGCAGTACGGCGAGAACGACTACAAGGTCATATTCGCCGCGGTCGACAAGGCCGGCTACACCGGCGCGTGCGGCCTGGAGTACGGGCCGCTGCTGCCGCCCGAGGAGAGCCTGAACGAGTTTAAGCGCATTTATATGAGCTGAAATACAGCGCCGCGTCCCGCTGCATGGGGCGCGGCGCTACTCGGATCAACGCGATTATTGCGCAATGTCCAGCGGAACGTGGATACAAAACAACCGGCAGGCGGTGGACGCTGAGCAACGGCTTTGACGCGCAGAGGTCGATTGGACAAGCACGTCAGCAGGTCTGACCGGAGCGTGCGCCTGGAGTACGGGCCACTGCTGCTGCCCGAGGAGAGCCTGAGCGACATACGGCGCCGCGTCCCACTGCATGGGGCGCGCCGCTGTTTTGATCAACGCGATTATGGCGCAATGTTCAGCTGGGATGTAGGCACAAAATAACCGGCAGGCGGTGGACGCTGAGCAACGATTTTGACATGTAGAGGTCGATTGGACAAGCACGTCAGCAGGTCTGACCGGCGCGTGCGCCTGGAGTACGGGCCGCTACTGCCGCCCGAGGAGAGCCTGAGCGAGTATACGGCGCCGCGTCCCGTTGCATGCGGCGCGGTGCCGTTTTGATCAACGCGATAATGACACAATGTTCAGCTCGAACGTGGGAACAATAATGACCGCACGTCAGCAGATCCGCAAACAGCAGAGGCTGGCTACACATCGCATGTTGGCTGGGAAGTCTGCGTCACTTTGAATTTAACCCGCGCAGCCTTGACATACACCTCGTATGCAGGTATAATTAAGGCCATTCAGAGCATATTGGCGTTGAGCGGGAGTATTAAGCGCAGCGAGCAACCCCAGAGAGCCGCCGGGTGGTGCGAGGCGGCGTTGCGGCGCGCCGAACTCGCCCGGGAGCCATCCGCGATTCCGCGCGGCGCAGGCCTGCGTTATGGGCTTCAAGTGGGCGCTTTGCGCCAACAAGAGTGGTACCGCGAAAGGATTTGCCTTCCGTCTCTTTGGGGACGGAGGGCTTTTTATATCCAGTTAACACGGGCGCGAGCGCGCCTAAGGAGGCCGTAATAATGTCTAAACAATACAATCCCGCCGAAATCGAGGGCAAGTGGCAGCGGATCTGGGAGGAGTCGGGCGCGTTTCGCGCGGAGGACGACTTCACCAAGCCCAAGTTCTACCCGCTGATTGAGTTCCCGTACCCGTCCGGGGCGGGCCTGCACGTGGGTCATCCGCGCTCCAACACCGCCATGGACATAATCGCGCGCATGCGGCGCATGCAGGGCTATAACGTGCTGTTCCCGATAGGCTGGGACGCGTTTGGCCTGCCCACCGAGAACTTCGCGATCAAGATGCACCGGCAGCCCGCCGAGATAACCGCAAAGAACATAGACCGATTCCGGTCGCAGCTCAAGATGCTGGGCTTCTCGTTCGACTACTCGCGCGAGGTCAACACCACCGATCCCAGCTATTACAAGTGGACTCAGTGGATATTTCTGAAGCTGTACAAGGCCGGCCTGGCGTACAAGACCGAAATGCCCATCAACTGGTGCACCAGCTGCAAGTGCGGCCTGGCCAACGAGGAGGTCGTAAACGGCGTATGCGAGCGCTGCGGCAGCGAGGTCGTGCGCAAGGTCAAGAGCCAGTGGATGCTGCGCATAACCGACTACGCGCAGAAGCTGCTCGACGGGCTGGACGATCTGGACTTCATAGAGCGCGTAAAGGCGCAGCAGCGCAACTGGATAGGCCGCTCCGAGGGCGCGGAGGTCGACTTCAAGCTGGCCGACGGCGCGCATGTGGTGCGCGTGTACACCACGCGGCCCGACACGCTGTTCGGCGCGACTTACATGGTGCTCTCGCCCGAGCACAAGCTCGTCGACGAGCTCAGGCCCGAGATAACCAACTGGGACGCGGTCGCGCAGTACCGCGAGGCCGCCGCGCGCAAGAGCGACTTCGAGCGCACCGAGCTCAACAAGGACAAGACCGGCGTGCCGCTGGAGGGCATAAAGGCCATAAATCCGCTCACCGGCACCGAGATACCGGTGTGGATCAGCGACTATGTGCTGGCCAGCTACGGCACCGGCGCGATAATGGCCGTGCCCGCGCACGACGAGCGCGACTGGGCGTTCGCGCGCAAGTTCGGCCTGCCGATAATCGAGGTCGTGGCCGGCGGCGACGTCGAGAAGGAGGCGTTCACCGACATAGCGACCGGCACGTTGGTAAACTCCGGCTTCCTCAACGGCTTGAGCGTGGCCGACGCCAAGCAGCGCGTGATACAGTACATCGAGGACAACGGCCTGGGCGAGCGCAAGGTCAACTTCAAGCTGCGCGACTGGGTGTTCTCGCGCCAGCGCTACTGGGGCGAGCCGATACCGATGGTGTACTGCGAAAAGTGCGGCTGGGTGCCGGTGCCCGAGGATCAGCTGCCGGTCAAGCTGCCCGAGGTAGAGCACTACGAGCCCACTGACACCGGCGAGAGCCCGCTGAGCGTGATCGACGAGTGGGTCAACACCACCTGCCCGCACTGCGGCGGCCCGGCGCGCCGCGAGACCGATACGATGCCGCAGTGGGCCGGCTCGAGCTGGTACTTCCTGCGCTACATCGATCCGCACAACGACAAGTGTCTGGCCGATCCCGACAAGCTCAAGTACTGGCTGCCGATCGACTGGTACAACGGCGGCATGGAGCACACTACGCTGCACCTGCTCTACTCGCGGTTCTGGCACAGGTTCCTGTACGACATAGGCGTCGTACCCACGCCCGAACCCTATGCCAAGCGCACCTCGCACGGCATGATACTGGGCGAGGACGGCGAGAAGATGTCAAAGTCGCGCGGCAACGTGATAAACCCGGACGACATAGTAAACAAGATGGGCGCGGATGCGTTCAGGCTCTACGAGATGTTCATGGGCGCGTTCGACCAGGCGATACCGTGGTCGACCGACGGCGCGTACGGCTGCCGCAGGTTCCTGGATCGCGTATGGCGGCTGCAGGACATGCTGGTCGAGGGCGGCGAGTCCTCCGACATGCGCCAGGCGCTGCACCAGACGATCAAGAAGGTGTCAGAGGACTATGAGCGCATGAAGTTCAACACCGCCATAGCCCAGATGATGACGCTGGTCAACGCGTTCTTCCAGAAGGGCCAGATCACGACCGCCGAGCTCAAGGTGCTGCTCAAGCTGCTCAACCCGGTCGCGCCGCACATCACCGAGGAGATGTGGCAGCAAAACGGCTTTGGCGAGCCGCTGCATCACCAGAGCTGGCCGACGTACGATCCGGACGCGCTGGTGGCCGCCGAGGTCGAGATCGCGGTGCAGATAAAGGGCAAGCTGCGCGGCCGCATCATGGTACCCACCGAGCTGGGCAAGGATGGCGCGGAGGAGTACTTCAAGGCGAACGCCGCATTCCGCGCGATAGTGGGCGACGGCGAGATAAAGAAGCTGATATTCGTGCCGGGCAGGCTGGTAAACGTGATAATCTGATTGCCCGATGGGATGAAACCGCGCGGCGGCAGGGGAGATACCTGCCGCCGCGCGGTCAGTTTTAATGCCTTTAGGCAGTTGAGCGAAGCGAAACAGGCAACCACCCGCTATGCGGGTGGGCAACAAAAAGTTATACAAAAAAGTC
>CAWVGT010000160.1:0-6640 GCA_963928645.1 Candidatus Fimadaptatus sp. | reverse complement strand
CGGAGGCGCAGCGCTCAATCGCGCCGGTCGGCCTGCCGAAATGCGCGAAGGCTGTGGATAATGGTGCGACGAGGCTCGCACATATAGCGCTCTGGCCCTGCAAAGCGGCGGCGCGCGTTGCGCAGAACAGAGGCGCAGCGCTCAAACGCGCCGGTCGGCCTGCCGAAATGCGCGAAGGCTGTGGATAATGGTGCGACGAGGCTCGCACATATAGCGCTCTTGCCCTGCAAAGCGGCGGCGTGCGTTGCGCAGAACAGAGGCGCAGCGCTCAAACGCGCCGGTCGGCCTGCCGAAATGGGCGAAGGCTGTGGATAATGGTGCGACGAGGCTCGCACATATAGCGCTCTTGCCCTGCAAAGCGGCGGCGCGCGTCGCGCCAAGGCGCAGCGTTGACCGCCAACTGCCACCGCTCGCGCCAGAGTGCGCCGTCAACCGCCGCGCCAGCCCGCTTGACATGCGCGCGCGAATGAAGTATGCTGGTGACATCCTACTGCGAGGTGACGCGAGTTGAAGAAGATACTCGGCGCTATGCGCCGCTGCTGCGAGGACTTTGACATGATAGCCGCCGGCGACCGCATAGCGGTGGGGGTGTCGGGCGGCAAGGACAGCCTGATGCTGCTGTACGCGCTGGCGCTGTACCGCCGGTATATGCGCATACCGTTCGAGATAGAGGCGCTGACGCTGGGCATAGGGCTGCAGGAGGCGGACTACAGCGGCGTGGAGGCGCTGTGCCGCGACATCGGCGTGCCGTATACGCTCCGGCGCACCGACATATCGGACATAATATTCAATCAGCGCCATGAGAAGAACCCGTGCGCGCTGTGCGCCAAGATGCGGCGCGGCGCGCTCAACGAGCTGGCGGTGCAGCGCGGCTGCAACAAGGTCGCGCTGGGCCATCACCGCGACGACGCGATAGAGACGCTGCTGCTGAGCCTGTTTTATGAGGGCCGGCTGAGCACTTTCCAGCCGGTGACATATCTCAGCCGCGCCGACCTGACCGTGATCCGGCCGATGCTCTACATCAGCGAGAAGTACATAACCGGCGTGGCGCGCCGGCTCCAGCTGCCGGTGGTGGAGTCCACCTGTCCTGCCGACGGCTACACCAAGCGCCAGGAGATGAAGGAACTGCTCGACCACATCTGCCGCACGATACCCCATGCGCGCCAGTACATGCTGCACGCGCTGCAGGACAGCGCGCAGTACAACCTCTGGTTCAAGCCCGGGCGCAGGTAGCCGCGGCTGGGGTGCGCGGCGGCTGGACGGGCTCGCCCGGCCCGGCCGTCCCGCGTGAAACCACACGCGCCCGCTCGCTAATACGCTGTCCATATTGAACCCACGCGTGCCTGTTGCCGCTTTGAACCAACACAGTGTACACTCTGTGTATCGCGGTCAAGCCGACACACCGCGCCAGAACTGCGACCTGCCACAGCACGAATGCGCATTCGTCGCATGGCATCTCAGCCCACAACCCTGCCAACATCTCCGCGAGCAACCTCACCCACCAGTCGCGCCAACCGCCTTGCCCATTCCGCCGCCAACTCAATGCGCCGAACCACATCCCCAATCCCATAAAAAAACCGCGCCGCAGCTCAAATCGCGCGGCGCGTCATTCTGCTGACAAAGAACGCTGCATGCGGCCTGCTTGGTCAAACGCGCAACAGCAACCGGCAGAACATGCTAATAAAGCGGAATACCGCTTGCATTAGGCTGATTTCACAACATCGCCAACAGGATGTTGTAAAAATCTGTTTGGAGTAAAGCTGGCTGTTCAGCCGCCGGGGTTTGTCAACAGCCTAACGCGCCGCAGCTCAAATCGCGCGGCGCGTATTGCTCATAAAAGTTCAGTCGAACAGGCACATCGCAAAGTAGGTCACGGTGTTGGCGCCGTTTATGTACTTCATGCCGCACTTGCCGCACAGCCGGCTCACGTTCATGCAGTACGCCTCTAGCGAACTGACCGCCTGGTCGGGAAAGCGACAGGGCTCGCCGGTCACGGCGGCGCAGGTGGCGCACTTGCCGCAGCCGCCGGCGGTGAGCACCATGTGCCGGCCCAGCAGCGGCTCTATGCGCTCGAATATCGCCGCGCAGACTGCCTTGTGGCGCGCGCCGGCGCGGTTCATGCCCTCTATGTCAAACGAGTCCTCAAGCTCGCCCACCGTCTGGAACAGCAGCGCGCGCCTGTACGACCTTGCGCGCGCTATCAGCGCCTCGGGCTCGCCCACGTGCGGCGGACAGGCGTAGTTTCGGTCATACGAGCCGCACGCGTTGGCGGCGCAGTAGGCGCGCAGGCCCGGGTCGAACGGTATGTCGCCGGTGGACAGCGCGCGCGCGTCGGCCGCGCCCTCGTCCCGGCAGATGCTCAGCAGCAGCGCTTCGTCAACCATGGTTCAGCCCTCCTCACGCGCCCAGCGCGCGCACGAACTCGGCTATGCGCTCCAGCGCGAGCTTGATCTTGTCGGTAGAGGTGGCGTAGGAGCAGCGTATGTGGCCCTCGCCGGCGGCGCCGAACGCGGTGCCGGGCACGCACGCCACGTGCTGCTCGCTCAGCAGGCGGGTGCAGAACTCGTCCGAGCTCAGCCCGGTCGAGCGTATCGACGGGAACGCGTAGAACGCGCCCAGCGGCTCGAAGCACTCCAGCCCCATGTCGTTAAAGCCCTTCACTATCAGCCGGCGGCGCCGGTCGTATTCGCGGGTCATCTCGGCGACCTTGGCAAAGCCGGTCTCAAACCCGTCCTTGAGCCCCTCCAGCGCGGCGGCCTGCGCGGCGGTGGGCGCGCACATTATCGTGAACTGGTGTATCTTTACGATCGAGCTCATCACCGGCGCGGGCGCGCAGATGTAGCCTATGCGCCAGCCGGTCATCGCAAACGCCTTTGAAAAGCCGTTGAGCGTGATCGTGCGCTCGTACATGCCGTCGACCGAGGCGCAGCTGACGTGGCGCGCGCCGCCATATGTCAGCTCGGAGTATATCTCGTCGGATATCACGAACACGTCCGTGTCGCGCAGCGCGTCGGATATGGCCTCGAGCTCGGCGCGGGTGAGTATCGCACCGGTGGGGTTGTTGGGGTAGGGCAGTATCAGCGCCTTGGTGCGGGGCGTGAGCGCGGCGCGCACGGCCTGCGCGGTCAGCTTGAACTCGTCCTCGCGGCGGGTGGTCAGCGGCACCGGCGTGGCCCCGGCGAAGATTATGCCGGGCTGGTAGGACACATACGCCGGGTCGGGCACCATGACCTCGTCGCCGGGCTCGCAGATCGCGCGCAGCGCCAGGTCTATGCCCTCACTGGCGCCTATGGTGACGCAGATCTCGTCCTCGGGGGCGTAGCTTATGCCGTAGCGCTCGCTCAGGTAGCGCGCAATCGCCCGGCGCAGCTCGATAGTGCCCCAGTTGGAGGTGTAGTGGGTCTGGCCCTGTTCGATAGAGTATATCGCGGCCTCGCGCATGTTCCAGGGCGTCACGAAGTCGGGCTCGCCCACGCCCAGCGATATCGCGTCCTTCATCGTGGCGACTATGTCGAAGAACTTGCGTATGCCCGAGGGGGGCGTGGCCAGCACGCGCTGGCACATTGCCTTTTCGTAATTCACGGCGACACCGCCAATCTGTGGTCGTCGGCGTCGGCGCCCTCGAATATCACGCCGTCCTCCTTGTACTTTTTGAGCATGAAGTGGGTGGCGGTGGATATAACCGAATCGAGCGTGGACAGCTTTTCGGCCACGAAGAACGCGAGCTGGCGCATTGTGCGGGCCTCGGCCATTACGCACAGGTCAAAGCCGCCGCTCATCAGATAGACCGAGCGCACCTCCTCGTAGCGGTAGATGCGCGCGGCGATGGCGTCGAAGCCCTGGTCGCGCTGGGGCGTGACGCGCACCTCGATTATCGCCTCCACGCGCTCGGTGGTGGTCTTGTCCCAGTTGATTAGCGCGGGGTATTTGAGTATTATCTTTTCGCGCTCCAGGCGCGCGATCGAGTCGCGCACGTCGTCGACGTCGTGTCCGGTCATCGTGGCGATGTCGTCCAGCGGCGTGCGTGCGTCGGCGTAGAGTATCTCCAGTATGCTCATGTCCAGCGTTGACAGCATATGCCCGGCCTCCTTATCAGCGTATAGTAAGTAGTGTACAACAGCTCCGCCGGCGCGTCAAGAGGCCGGGCGGCCGGTTTTTGCGCGCAAAGCGGCGCGCGCGCGGCCGGTTCGGGGCACTGGCGGCGTTGGAGCGCTCTGTGCGCCGGGCCCGGGCGGCCAATGGGCGCCGGCGAGCATCGCGCGGTGTGCGGGCGGATCAGGGCGACCGGTGGCGCCGACAAGCCCACATAGCGCGCGTAGCCAGCCCCGGGCATCCAGTTAGCGCCGGCAAGACTCGCATGTCGCGCAGCCGGCCCGGGCGACCGGTCGGCACCGGCGTAGATCTCGCGGCGCGCAGCCGACCACGTGTATCACAGTGACACCGGCGAGATCCACACAGCGCGCGTAGCCAGCCCCGGTCGTCCAGTTAGCGCCGGCAAGACTCGCATGTCGCGCGCACGGCCCAGGCGACCAGTCGGCACCGGTGTTGATCTCGCGGCGCGCAGCCGACCTCGTGTATCACAGTGGCACCAGCGAGCCCCACGCGGCGCGCGTAGCCAGCCCCGGTCGTCCAGTTAGCGCCGGCAAGACTCACATGTTGCGCGCACGGCCCGGGCGACCCGCCGGCACCGGTGTTGATCTCGTGGCGCGCAGCCGGCCACGTGTATCACAGTGACACCAGCGAGCCCCACGCAGCGCGCGCAGCCGGCCCCAGGCGACCAGCCGGCAACGGAACGCTTTGCGCGGCGCTGCACAGCCGTCCCCCGGCAGCGCCGGCGAGCCCCGCGCGCCTGCCTCAGGCGTCCTGGCAGCACTGGCGGATCAGCTCCACGTAGCGGCGCACCTTGCCCATGTCGCCGCCCACGGTGTACACGTCGCGCTGGGCGAACTCAATCGTGCAGCCGCGCGCGGCGGCGAGCGTGCGGCGGGCGCTGGCGCGCACGGCGTCCTCGTCGAGCGCCGCGCCCACGCCCAGCATGTTGGGCGAAGGCTTGCGGTGGTAGACTATGTTCGAGCCGCGCAGGCGCTCGCCCATGAGCTCCTCGTTGCACCAGGGCGATATCGACAGCTTGCGCAGGTTGGGCAGGGCGCTCAGGCACCTGTCCCAGATCGGGTCGACGGCCTCGCAGCAGCCGTAGGACAGCATGCCGTACTGCTCGGCGATGCGCCGATAGTAGGGGTATATGAACTCGGCGTACATGTCGGGCGATATGCCGGTGGTCTCCTGCGAGTCCAGAAAGCCCCACACGTCGCGCGTGGTCAGCGGGCGGCGCGCCGCGACCTCGGGCCCGGGCAGCGCGTCGGTGAACGCGAACGAGCCGTTGCCGACCGGCTCGGTGCGCGTCGTGGGCAGTATCAGCCCGCGCGCCTCCCGGAAGCGGAAGTACTCTATGTAGTCGCTTGTGAGCATGTCCATCATGCGGTGGAACAGCTCGGGGTAGTCGCACATCGCAAACAGCATGTTCTCCATGCTCATTATGTGCACTATGCACTGCGTGGGCACGGCGTACAGGCACTCCCCGGCCAGCCGCGCGGGCAGTATGTCGCCAAACAGCGCGTCATAGCGCTCCAGCAGCGCCTGCGAGCGGGCCATGTCGGCGCCGTAGGTCGACTTGCCCAGCTTGCCGAAGTCCTCGCCCAGGTCGCGCAGCACCTCGCGGAAGCGGTGGCCCAGCCCGCCCGCCGAGGCGTGCTCGCGCTGCACCTCTATGCCGAACGGCACGAAGTGCGTGTGCACGCGCACCGGCATGTAGTCGGGCACCACGCTGTCGTCGTCGAACAGCTCGTGGCCCGCGAAGTTGGCCAGCAGCGCGTATTCTATGGCGCGGGCCTCCTCGCCCGTGCAGCGCATCAGCGGCGGTATCACCTCGTGCGCGAACGTGGCCCACTCCACGTACACCGTGGGGCGCGAATCGAGGCAGGCGTTGTGCCTGAGCCAGAGCGCCTCCAGCTCGGCCATGCGCGGCGCGGCCGCCAGCTCCATCTGATGCGCCGCGGTCTCGCGCAGTATACGCTTATCCCTTGCGGTAATCATGATGCCTCCTTTGGCGCGGCGCGGCCGCAGCTGGGCGCGCGCGCCGGGCGCGTTGTCGATCAGCGCTATTATATCACGGCCCATCCGCAAAAGAAAGCGCGTGCGCCGCCCGATGCTGTGCATATATGTGTAATATGTTTGGCGAAATACTATATTTTGCTTAATCGCGAAATAACCTCGCCGTGCTCGCAAGCCGGGAAGGAATGTGGTAACATGATTTCACAGGCTGCCGGGCGCAGGTGCGCGCGGCGGCGGGATCCGCCGGGCGGCGCGGGTGCGCGCGGGCGCGGCGCGGGGCGCGAGTGGCGGTGCAGCACCCACCGTCGCTGCGTCGGGCGCGGCGGCCGGGGCGCGCGGGCGGCGTCGGGCGGGTCGGTTGCAAGCGAGGCGCGCGGCGGCGGCTCACGGGTCGCGTCCGCGCAGGTGAGAGAGCGTTGCGGCGAAAGCCGCGGCGCTTTTGCTTTAATGCCTTTAGGCAGTTGAGCGAAGCGAAACAGGCAACCACCCGCTATGCGGGTGGGCAACAAAAAGTTATACAAAAAAGTCA
>CAWVGT010000159.1:0-5720 GCA_963928645.1 Candidatus Fimadaptatus sp. | reverse complement strand
CCTCAGTCGGTATTTCCGTCGGTACCTCAGTCGGTCTTTCCGTCGGTACCTCAGTCGGTATTTCCGTCGGTACCTCAGTCGGTACTTCCGTCGGTACCTCAGTCGGTATTTCCGTCGGTACCTCAGTCGGTATTTCCGTCGGTACCTCGGTCGGCACCTCAGTCGGTATTTCCGTCGGCACCTCTGTCGGTACTTCAGTCGGCACCTCTGTCGGCGCTTCCGTCGGTATCGCGGTCGGTATTATCGTCGGAATCGCCGTCGCCGGCACCTGGGTCGGTACCATCGTGGGCACCGGGGTCGGCACGGCGGTCGGTATCGCGGTCGGTATCGCGGTGACAATCGGCTGCTCGGTATACGCCATCGTCGGCGCCGGCTCCTGGGTGGGTATCAGCGTGGGCACCGCCGTCGGCACCTGAGTCGGCACCTGGGTGGGTATCACGGTCGGCACCGCGGTCGGTACCGCCGTGGGCGCGCTAGTCGGGCGGCGCGTGGGCCGCTGAACCGGCTCGTAGTCGTCGGTATTGTCCAGCACGGAGTCGTCACCAACCCAGGACGGGTTGTCGGTGGCCAGCGGCCTGAACCCGGTCGACGGATCGGGCGTGGGCAGGTCGCCGGTGGCCGACGCCGACGGCGATGCGCTGGGCAGCGTCGTCGCGGTGGCGGTGGCGGGCAGCAGCGTGGGCAGCACGTCGCTGTGCTGATCCACCGAATCGCGCGTGAGCATCCATATGCCCAGCGCCAGGAACAGCACGCAGCCCGCGCCTATCGCGCCCATTATTATGCGGTTGCGCCGGCGCGCGAGCTCGTCCTCGTACTCGAGCTCTTCCTCGAGCTCGGCCTCGTCGGCCTCGTCCAGCGGCTGATCGTCCGGCGACTGGTCGTCCGGCTGATCGTCCTCGGGCGCACCGGGCTCGGCTTCGGGCTGCGCGCCCGCGCCCGCCGCCGCGCGCCCGGTCGCGCCGCCGCGCAGCGCCGCGGCCTGCTGCTTGTCGACGGCGGCGTATATGCTGCCGTTGCCCTCGTAGAGCTTGCAGCCCAGCGCCTCCATGCGCGCGCGCAGCGCCTCCAGCCCGTCGGCGAACGCCTGCTCGCTGCCGGGCACCGGCGCGACCTCCAGCGTGCGCGCGTCGCGGCGCGCGAACCGGCGCGGGAAGTACTCGTATATGCGGATGCGCTCCTGGGTGGCCTGGTCCAGCGCGGCATAGATTATGGCATCCTCGGTCTGATTCAGCGCGCGGCCGACTATGTATCCGTCGCCTATCGCGGTGTTGGGCGGCAGGTGCTTGGGATTGAACGGCTTGGTCTCATCGCCGCCGCAATAGCGGCATATGTTGCCATCATCGGTCTGGCGCATACAATATGTGCAGCGTCGCATTGTTTCACTCCCATTCGTGGCTTGACCGGCTCGACCGGCGCGGCTTTGCCGCCCGCCCGGGCCGGCGCAGGATAATGCTGATTATTAGACGCAGTCCCGGCCGGATTCGTTCCCCGCGGCGCGCGCCGACGCGGCCAGGCGCGCCATCACGCGCGCGCGCACCTGCGCGGCCAGCTCGTCCGGCGTCAGCGTGCCGTCCAGCACCTCTATGCGCCCGGGCTGCACCGCGGCCAGCTGCTCAAAGCCGGCGCGCACGCGCGCGTAGAACTCGTAGCGCTCGCTCTCGATGCGGTCGGACTCGCGCTGCTGCCGGCGGGCGCGCGCGGTCTCCGGATCGATGTCTATCAGCAGCGTCAGCTCGGGCATCAGCCCGTCCACGGCCGCCCGGTTGAGCTCCAGCACGCGCTCTATGCCCAGCTCGCGCCCCGCGCCCTGATAGGCCAGGCTCGAGTCCAGATACCGGTCGCACAGCGCGATCTCGCCGCGGCTCAGCGCCGGGCGCAGCGTCTGGCGCACGTGCTGCGCGCGCGACGCCGCGAACAGCAGTGCCTCGCACTCGGGCGACATATCCTCGCCCACCAGCAGCAGCTGGCGGATGTGGTCGCCTATCGGGCTGCCGCCGGGCTCGCGCGTGGCGATCACGCGCCAGCCGCACAGCTCCAGCCAGTCGCGCAGCAGCGCCAGCTGGGTGCTCTTGCCGCAGCAGTCTATGCCCTCAAACGATATGAACATGCCCCCGGCGCCGGCCTGGCCGTCCAGCAGCAGCTGCTCCAGCGCCTCCACCGAGTCGCACAGCTCGTCCGCGCCCGCCAGCTCGTCGCGCGAGCCGTAGCCGTAGAGCGCTCCTATCGCGGCCACGCCGGCCTCGCGCGCGCCGTCCAGGTCGTACACCCGGTCGCCGACCATCGCCGCGCGGCACTCGCCCGCCGGCAGCGCGCGGCGTATCAGCTCGGACTTGGGCAGGCCCGACTCGTCCATGGGCGCGGCGCTTATCACGTCGAAGTAGGGCGCAAGCCCAAAGTGCTCCAGCACCTGCTGCGCAAAGCGCACCGGCTTGGCGGTGGCCACGCCCAGGCGCACGCCGCGCGCCCTGAGCGACTTGAGCAGCCGCGGTATGCCCGCGTACACCCGGTTCTCCAGCCAGCCCTGCCGGGCGTAGCGCTCCCGGAATATGCGCACGCCCTCCAGCGCCTGCGCGCGCGTCATGCCGTGCAGCCGCTCAAACGAGTCGAGCAGCGGCGGCCCCACGTACAGCCGCTGCATATCCTCGGGCAGCAGCGGCCGGCCCATGCGCTCAAGCGCATAGTTGACGCTGCTTATGATGCCCGACGCCGAATCGGTCAACGTGCCGTCCAGGTCAAATAGCACGCAATCGTACATATCGCAGTCCTCCCTTTCGCCCGGACGCGCGCCGGTGCGAAATCGTACTGAGTTAATTGTAAGCTCACGCGCATGTCATGTCTAGCACATTTGGGCAAAACCGGCGCGCAGAAATCGGGTTTTTTATCGAAACTCAGGCGCGCATGACCACGCACATGCCCTGCTCCAGCCCGAACAGATTGCCGCTGGCGCGCCGCGTGGCCTCCATAAGCTCGGCCAGCTCGGCCGATATCTCCTCGCCCGGCACGCACAGCGGCACGCCCGGCGGATATGCGCCCAGCGCCCGCGCCGCCACGCGCCCCCGCGCCCGCTCAAGCGGCACGCGCTCGGTCGCGCCCAGCGCCGCCTCGCGCACGCCGCACGCCCGCGCGCCCCGCGGCACGCGCGCCGCCTCGGGCGCGACATAGCCCGCCCCGCCGCGCGGCAGCGCGTCCAGCGCGCGCTCCAGCAAATCAAAGTCCGACTCACGATCCGCCGGCGTAGCGATCAGCACGATGCGGCGCGGGTCTGCCATCTCGGCGTCAATGCCGCGCGCTGCGAGCGCCTCCAGCGCCGCATGGCCGGTTATGCCGCGCGGCGTCACGTCCAGCGCCAGCCGCGTGGTGTCGCAGGTCACGCCGAACCCCCGGCGCGCCGGCGCGATGTCCCACGCCGCGCAGCGCTCGATCAGGCGCTCACACAGCGCGCTGACCCGCGCCAGCTCGGCCGCGCCGCACGCGTCCATGCGCGCGCGCGCCGCGTCCAGCGACGCCATTATCAAAAACGAGGGGCTCGAGCTCTGCGTGAGCGCCACATGCCTGAGCAGCCGCTGCGCGTCCACGCCCGGCGCGCAGTTCAGATACGCCCCGCCGGTCAGCGCGCCCAGCGTCTTGTGCGCGCTCTGCACGCAAATATCCGCGCCGGTGTCCAGCGCGCTCACGCCCGCGCCCGGCTCGGCGCGCCACAGCTGCGCCGAGCCCAGCCAGTTCAGGTGCGCGCCATGCGCCTCGTCGACCAGCAACAGCATGCCCGCCGCGTGCGCGGCGTGTGCCAGCGGCTCCAGCGCCGGCATGCGCCCGTAGTAGTCGGGCCGGGTGACCAGCACGCAGGCCGCCTCCGGGTTGGCGCGCACCGCGCTCACCAGCGCCTCCACGGGCGTGAACGGCGCGCCGCCGTCGTCGGCCAGCGAGTCCACCCACACCGGCTCCAGCCCGTACAGCGCGCACGCCGACACCGCGCTCAGGTGGCTCGCGCGCGGCAGTATCACCCGCTGGCCGGGCCGCGCGGCGTAGCCCAGCATCGCCTGCACGCCGTTGGTGGAGCCGTTGGTCAGCAGCAGCGTATTAGCGGCGCGCGCGCTGCGGGCGGCGAGCTGTTCGGCGCGCGCTATCGGGCCCTGCGCGGCGTACAGGTCGTCGGTCACGCCCAGCTCGGTGACATCCAGCGCCGCGTCCAGCGGCAGCAGCCCGGCGCGGCCCTTGTGGCCGGGCATGTGAAAGCTGACCCGGCCGCGCAGGCATTCCAGCGCCGCAACCAGCGGCGCGTCGTCAAATCGCTCGTTCATATCGCACTCTTCCTCATCGCCGGCGGCGCAGCGCACTGCATCGGCGGCATCCGCGCCGCGGTTTTATACTGAATTGAACGCGTCAAAGCGGCGCGACCCGATCCGTTCGCGCCTGCGCCGCACTTCCACGGTTCGATGGCCCAGGGCGGCGCCGCATCGGGCCGATATGTATGCTGTCCGCTTCGCCCCGAGCCCCGACAGCCGGCGCGGCGGCGCATGCGTATGGTCGGACGCGGCACAATTGCCGCCCTGACACTGTAGTTTCTAATATAAGCAGTTCGGCTGTGAAAGCATTGGGCGTTCGGTTTCGCAATAATGCTGCGTGTCGACCCGGCTGCGCTGTGAAGCGTCGGCATGAACGTTGCACGCCGTGGCACGCTCAGTTCGGCTTTATATCGATCGCGCATACCTACGTCGCCTGGCACGCCTGGCGCTCTGACGATGTAGTCTTCCGGTTTGGGCGGTTCGGCTGTGATACCATTATGTGCTCGCATATTCGATCAAATTCGCCGGCCGACAAAGGCGGAATCCAATGCGTTCGAACCTTTGACATGCCGTCCGGCCAAGGGCAGGCGCGTCGCGTTGAGCTTAGCGCAGGTTTTGCGACGCAGGCCGCACCTGCCGCTCTGCCGCACAGGCGTCGGGCAGCCGCGGCGCGGCGTGCGCCGCAGCCGGTCCCGTCGATAGACTGCGCGCGGCACAGGCCGCGCTCAGAACGCTGATAAAGCCCGGCGGATGGACATCAGGTTTACTCCAGGCAGTTTCTGCAACATGCTGTCGGCGATACTGCAACATTAGTCGAATGCAAGCCGAGTCCGGCTCTAATTCTCATGTTCTGCCGGCTGTATTTGTATATTTGGCCAAGCAGACCGTGTGCGGCATACTTTGTCATTAGCCCGGACACGGCACAGGCCGCGCCAGAACGCTGACAAAGCCCGGATGCTGGACGACCGGTTTTAATCCTGACAGTTTTGCAACACGTTGGCAATGCCGCAAGATTAGTCTACTGCAAGCTGAGTCAGGCTTCGATTTTCATGTTCTGCTGGCTGTATTTGTATATTTGGCCAAGCAGCCGTGTGTGGCATACTTTGTCATTAGTCCGGACACGGCACAGGCCGCGCCAGAACGCTGACAAGCCCGGATGCTGGACGACCGGTTTTACTCCTGACAGTTTTTGCAACATCTCGTTGGCAATGCCGCAAGATTAGTCTACTGCAAGCTGAGTCCGGCTCCAATTCTCATGTTCTGCCGGCTGTCTTTGTATATTTGGCCAAGCAGCCGTGTGTGGCATACTTTGTCATTAGTCCGGACACGGCACAGGCCGCGCCAGAACGCTGACAAAGCCCGGATGCTGGACGACCGGTTTTACTCCTGACAGTTTTTGCAACATCTCGTTGGCAATGTCGCAAGATTAGTCTACTG
>CAWVGT010000158.1:0-5479 GCA_963928645.1 Candidatus Fimadaptatus sp. | reverse complement strand
TGCAGGTTCTTCTCGGTGGAGTCGGTCACGACCTCGCCCAGCAGCTCGGCGAACTTGGCGGCGTGCTCGGCCTCTTCGAACGCGGCCTTCTCCCAGTACAGGCCGATCTCGGGATAGCCCTCGCGATGCGCGACGCGCGCCATCGCCAGATACATGCCGACCTCGGTGCACTCGCCGTTGAAGTTCTCGCGCAGGCCCTGTATTATGCGCTCGTCCACGCCCTGCGCCACGCCTACCACGTGCTCAGCCGCCCAGTTGCGACCCTCTTCCATGAGCTTGAACTTGCTCGCCGGAGCCTTGCACACCGGACACTTCTCGGGCGCAGCCTCGCCCTCGTAAACATAACCGCAAACCGTGCATACCCACTTCTTCATGATGTTCACCCATCCTTTTCATATTCTCATTGGCTCGTTAGCGTTCTCGATCCGGGCTGCTCGCCCGACGCTATATTGATAACCCGCGCTTTGCCGGTTTAAACGCGCCCGCGCAGATTTTTCTAAAGTTTTTTTGAGATCGCGTCGAGCACCGCGGCGTCCATGCCCGCGGCGTCCACGACCTTGCTGTGGCGCACTGGCAGCTGCCGCAGCTCGCTCAGCGGCTTGGGCATTGCAACGCCGCAGCGCCGCTCCAACTCGGCCGCGCACTCGAACGCATCCGCCGGCGCGTCGCCCGCCAGCGCGCGCAGCACGTCCGCGCTGAACTTGAACGGGCTGGCCGTGGCCACGACCACGCACGGCGCATCGTCGCCGGTGCGCGCGCGGTGCTCCTCCAGCACGCGCACCGCCACCGCCGTATGCGTGTCCAGCAGGTATCCGTGCTCGTCCCAGGTGCGCTTTATCTGCGCCGCGACCGCCGCGTCGTCGGCCCAGCCGCTTGTGAGCAACCCCGCCATGCGCGCGCGCGCGTCGGCGTCGATTTCGTACATGCCCTCGCGCGCCAGCCGCTCCATCCAGCCGCGCACCTTGGCCGCGTCGCGCCCCGCCACCTCGAACAGCAGCCGTTCCAGGTTGGACGATATCAGTATGTCCATTGACGGCGACGTGGTGCGATAGAACTCCCGCCGCGCGTCGTACACGCCGGTGCGCAGGAAGTCGTCCAGTATGCGGTTGCGGTTCGAGCAGCATATGTAGCGCTTTACCGGCAGGCCCATCCATTTGGCGTATATCCCGGCCAGTATGTTGCCGAAGTTGCCGGTGGGCACCGCGAACTCCACCTCGTCGCCCAGCGCTATCGCGCCGCGCGCCACCAGGTCGGCATACGCCGAGAAGTAGTACGCCACCTGCGGCGCCAGCCGGCCAAAATTGATCGAATTGGCCGAGCTCAGTGCGCTGCCCAGCTCGGCCGCGCGCGCGTTGAGCTCCGCGTCCGAGAATATGCGCTTCACGCCGCGCTGCGTGTCGTCGAAGTTGCCGCGCACCGCCACCACGTCCACATTGTCGCCGCGCTGCGTGACCATCTGCAGCCGCTGCGCCTCGGACACGCCGCCGTGCGGATAGAACACCACGCACTGCGTGCCCTCAACGCCCGCAAAGCCCTCCAGCGCCGCCTTGCCGGTGTCGCCCGACGTGGCCGCCAGTATGCACACCCGGCGCCCGTCCCCCAGCAGGCGCTTGGACGCCACCATCAGGTGCGGCAGCAGCTGCAGCGCCATGTCCTTGAACGCGCAGGTCGGGCCGTGGAACAGCTCCAGCACATGTGTGCGGGCGTCCAGCTGGCGCACCGGCGCGGGCGCGTCGGCTTCGAACTTGCCGCCATACGCGCTTGCCACCATGCGCCTCAGCTCCTGCGGCGCGAACTCGTCCAGCAGCGCGCCCAGCACCCGCGCCGCGCGCGCCTCATAATCCAGCCCCGCAAGCGCGCCTATCTCGCCCAGGCCCAGCGCACAAAAGCGCTCCGGCACGAACAGCCCCCCGTCGGGCGCGAGCCCGCGCACTATCACCTGCGGCCCGGTCATGCTCAGCGCCGCGTCGCGCGTTGACATATATCGCAAAACAATTCCTCCCCATATCCGCCGCGCGCAAAGGGCGAACCTGCCCTCCGGCAAGTCCGCCCCGCCAGCGCGCCCGGCCATACCGGCCCCGGCGCGGTTTTAGATCACATATTTGCGCATGAACTCCGGCATCACGTCCGGATCGCCGCTGACCGAGATTATAAAGCGCACGCCGCGCTTGTCCGACAGATCCTCCAGCCGCGCGAAAAACTCGCCCAGCTCGGCTATGTCGGTCTTGACCAGCTTCATGAACGCATCGATAAAAATAGCCGTCACGTCAAAGTTCTGAGCCAGCATACCGCATATGAAGCCCAGGAACATGTCGGCCGACTTTACAGAGTACTCGCTGGCATCCACAAAGCGCACCTCGTGGCGCAGATCGTACATATAGCGCTTGTCATCATCTATGAAAACTATGTCGCCGTGCTCGACCTTGAGCGCGTCGTTAGCCATGTCCAGCAGCCGCTTGGTCTTGCCCGAGCCCTTCTTACCGTAGATTGCCTGTATCATGCCAATCTCCTCCTTGCCCTTTTCTATATTATACAACATGTCCCGGCAAAACGCCATACCAAACTTATCTCGTTAATTTGATAATAATCATCAGCATTCGCGCGCCGGCCCGGTCAGCTCGTCCAGCATGCCCTCGAACAGCACGCCCTCGCGCGTGGGCGTGTCGGCGGCCATCGTGCGCTTGACCGCGCGGTACACGAAGCCGCCCGCGCGCCTGATCGCCTGCTCGATCGTCATGCCCCGCCCCAGCACGCTGCCCATCAGCACCGCCGCGAACAGGTCGCCCGTGCCCGGGTACTGCCGCTCAAGCGCCTCGTATGCCAGCACGCCCTGCTCGTGCCGGTCGGCGTCGTAGTAGAGGTTGGCCCAGCCGCTCTCTATGCGCGCGCTGGTCACGACGACCTGGCGCGGGCCCAGCGCCGACAGCGCGCGCACCATGTCCATCGCGTCGGCGCGCGTCATCACGTCGGCGTCGTAGGGCCGCTCCAGCAGCCAACACGCCTCGGACAGGTTGGGCGTTATCAGGTCGGCATAGCGCACCAGCTCGCGCATGCCCTGCATCAGCTCGGGCGTGACTATCGTATAGGGCGTGCCGTTGTCGCCCATCACCGGGTCTATCAGCACCCGGCGCAGGCTGCGGCGGCGCTGGCTCTCTATGAAGTTGATCGCAAGCTCCTGCTGGCGCGGGTTGTACAGGTACCCGGTCATGCACGCGTCCATGTCGATGCGCTCGCGGTCGTAATGGGTTATCTGGCGCTCGAGCTGCTGGGTCATGTCCTGCATCTGGAACAGCTTGAAGCCGCCCGGATGGCTGGACAGCACCGCCGTGGGCATCGCGCAGGGCTGACACCCCAGCGCCGCCAGCACCGGCACCGACACCGCCATAGCGCTGCGCCCATAGCCCACCACCGCCGCCATCACGCCCACGCGCATAGTCTCCATACCGCAAATCCTCCGCGCAAACTTATCGTCACATATAAGATACCACACTTGCGCCGATTAGTCAATGCGCGCGCGGGGTTTATCGCCGGCTTTGGCAGCGGGATCCGCCCGCGCGGCGCACCCGGGCGCTATTGCGCTTGACGCGGCGCGGCGCGCGATATATAATTGCGTTGACTACAAGCCGCGCGGCGCGCGCAGGCCGACCGCCGGCAGCAAGGAGAGCGTCACAATGACTACACGGGAAAACTACCTGTCGCTGCTGAGGCGGCAGGGCTATCAGCGCGTGCCCTATTCGTTCAGCATGTGCCCCAGCCTGAAGGCGCGCTACGACGAGTACTGCGCGCGCACCGGCTTCAAGGCCGAGTTCTGCGAGGTGCATATACCCGCGATAGCGCCCCGGCGCGTCGAGCGCGAGCGCTACCGGCAGTACTACGCCGGCATCGACTTCAAGCCCGGCACCCAGATAGACGACATAGGCGTGGCGCACGAGCCGGGCAGCGAGGCCGCGTTCCACATGACCCGCATGTACCACCCTATGGAGAACTTCGACAGCGTGGACCAGGTGCTGGACTATCCATTCCTGGAGTACGCCGGCGCCGACGAGGCGCCGCTGCGCGATGCCGTGCAGGCCGCGCGCCGGCAGGATCTGATCGCGGTGGGCTCGATGCAGTGCACTATCTGGGAGACCGCCTGGTACCTGCGCAGCATGGAGGCGCTGATGATGGACATGCTCAGCGACGAGCGCATGGCCGCCGCGGTGCTGGACAAGGTGACTCAAAACGCCGCGCTGCGCGCCTGCGCATACGCCCGCGCCGGCGTGGACGTGCTGTTCCTGGGCGACGACGTGGGCATGCAGCGCTCGGTAATGATGAGCGACTCCATGTACTGCGAATGGCTCAAGCCGCGGCTCAAGGCCGTGATCGCCGCCGCCAAGGCGATTAAGCCCGACATACTGGTGTTCTACCACTCCTGCGGCTATGTGCTGCCGTTCATAGATCACCTGATCGACGCGGGCGTGGACGTGCTCGACCCGGTGCAGCCCGAGTGCATGGACTTTGCCGAGGTGCACGCGCGCTTTGGCGACCGGCTCTCGTTCCACGGCACGATTGGCACCCAGACCACCATGCCGTTCGGCACGCCCGACGACGTGCGCCGCACCGTGTTCCGGAATCTCGACATCGCGGGCGCGCGCGGCGGCCTGCTGCCCACGCCCACCCACCTGCTCGAGCCCGAAGTGCCGGTGGAAAACGTGATCGCGTACATACGCGCGTGCGAGGACTACGCGCGCTGAGCCCACGGGCGCGGCGCGCGCCGCTCGCCGCGCCCTCCGTTTAAACAGTGTTAACCGATTTGACGCAAAACCGCTCCCGCCGGCGCCGTGCGCGGGCTTGACATGCACGCGCGCCGGCTGTATAATATGATGATAGCGACACATGTCAGGGAGGTGTTTCCATGCCGTCAAAGGGCGTCAAGGTGCTCGCGCAGAACCGCAAGGCGCGCCACGACTACTTCGTGCTGGAGACGCTGGAGACCGGGGTGGCGCTGTTCGGCACCGAGGTAAAGTCGATGCGCGCCGGCCGCTGCAACCTGAAGGACTGCTACGCGCAGGTCAAGGATGGCGAGCTGTGGGTGTACGGCATGCACATAAGTCCGTACGAGCAGGGCAACATCTACAACCGCGATCCGCTCCGGCCCAAGAAGCTGCTGGCGCACAAGGCGCAGATACGCAAGCTCAACGCGCAGCAGATGCAGGAGGGCCTGACGCTGGTGCCGCTGAGCACATACCTGAGCGACGGCCGCGTCAAGCTCGAGCTGGGCGTGTGCAAGGGCAAGAAGAACTACGACAAGCGCGACGCGCTCCAGCAGCGCGACACTCAGCGCGAGATGCAGCGCGCGATGCGCTCCGCCCGGCGCGACGATTACTGACGCGCGGGCTGCTTCAAGCCGCTATTTCATGGGGGCGTACTGGTTTCGACGGGGATCGTCGGGGGTTTGAGAAGCGAGCCGCGGCCCTGAACCGCGCAACAACGGGAAAAA
>CAWVGT010000157.1:0-35728 GCA_963928645.1 Candidatus Fimadaptatus sp. | reverse complement strand
GCCGAGAACGGCTATGTCTGGTGCAACTACAACGGCCAGGGCGGCTACATCTCTAGCAGCTATCTGAAGGCATATGCCCAACAGACCTCCACCGATGCGGGCACGTCGAGCAATACTACCACCTCGAGCACCGTCACAGGGCAGAAGCTGGGCGAGATGAAGGTCACCAACTGCAGCGAATGGGTCACGATGCGCAGCGGCCCCGGCTCGAATTACAGCCAGGTGCTCAGGGTGCCACTGAACGCGATAGTGACCGGCTGCATGCAGGCCGAGAACGGCTACATCTGGTGCTGCTACGACGAGCAGGTGGGCTATGTGGCCGAGCAGTACCTCAAGGCATATAAGGAATGGATGGAGCCCAACATGGGCTTTGACCCCAGCGATGAGATAGGCGACATGAAGGTCGTCAACTGCACCGATTGGGTGTCGCTGCGCAGCGGGCCCTCTACCAGCTACAAGCGCATAGCGCAGGTGCCGGCGGGTACTGTCGTGAACGGTTGCTATCCGGACGAGAACGGCTTCATATGGTGCAACTTTGGCGGGCTGTACGGCTACATCTCATCGGATTATCTGGCTGTGTATGGCCAGAACTACACTCCGGGTTACGATGAGAGCGCCAAGCTCGGCTCCATGGTCGTGGTCAACTGCGACGATTGGGTATCACTGCGCAGCGAGCCCAGTTCGAGCAGCACCCAGATTGCCAAGGTTCCGCTCGGCGGATTGGTTATCAAATGCTATCAGGCCGAGAATGGCTATATCTGGGGAAGCTTTAATGGGCAGACGGGCTATATCTCGGCGGACTACCTGGCCAGTGTAGTCGGCTGACGCGAGCGCGCAAGCACGCGTGCCGCGTTACCGCTCAGGCAGCGCATGTCGGATCATTAACCGGCATGCGCTGCTTTTCGTTTGCATCGCTTGCTCAACATGACTCATATCCGAATGCACCGCACAGTTTGCGCCACTTCGCTCAGCGCTCAATACGACTGAGCTTTCGCTTGGGTTGCGGTCTATGCGCGGCCATCCAATCACCGCATGGCCCAGATATGCACAGCAATGCTATATAATGAGGAAGCTTTTCACACTACAAACTGTATACGGCCGCATATCCTCCCCTATTCCACGCTCCTTACCTGCTTTTGGCGAGCCATCGATTCACAAGGCTACAGCGACGCCCGGTCGTGATTGTGCGCATTTGCGCCCTCGACCGGGCGTCTTACATTACTGTGCGTCAGGTACGCGCCTGATCACTTTCACATCGTGCCAGCCTGTCCGCGCTATGCTTGCGCCTGCAATGTGCCAGTCGCCTGGTTAATCCTGAAACCGCTTGGACTCCTGGTTGAACTGTTGCTATCCTTCGGTGGCGCGCAGTCAGATATGATCGCTTTACATGAGCTGCGCCCAGCCTGACGGACTCGTTCAATACCCTGTGGGCGTGCTCGAGCGGCCAAATGCAATCATACTCCACAATCATATTGGTATAGCCCCGAGCATGTGGTAAAATGTGCTGTACGCTCGACGGCTGGCTGCGCAATTGGAAAGGTGGGATTTTATATGTAGCGCAATGTGGATTCATGCAGTTCATTAAATGCGTCAGGGAGGAAATAGCGTGGCTGAAATGTACGGATACATTCGGGTGTCGACCAAGGAGCAAAACGAGGATCGGCAGCTGATTTCGATGCGCGAGTTCGGCATAAAGGGGCGCAATATTTACTGCGACAAGCAATCCGGCAAGGACTTCAACCGGCCGCAGTACCGCATGCTGTTGCGCAAACTCAGGCGAGGCGACACACTTGTAATCAAGAGCATTGATCGTTTAGGCAGGAATTATAATGAAATCATCGAGCAGTGGCGCGCCCTCACCAAGGAGCGCCATGTGGACATCGTCGTGCTGGATATGCCGCTGTTGGATACGCGCTGCGGTCGCGACCTGATAGGCACGCTCATCTCCGATATCGTGTTGCAGCTGCTCTCATACGTCGCGCAAACCGAGCGTGAGTTCATACATGCGCGCCAGGCCGAGGGCATCGCTGCAGCCAAACTGCGTGGGGTGCGGTTCGGCCCCAGACCAATCGAGCGCCCGCCCAACTTTCCAGAATGTTACGCAGCCTGGAAGCACGGCGAGATCTCAGCGCGCACGGCAGGTAAGCGATTGGGCATATCGCACAACACCTTTTTGCGCTGGGCTAACCCCGAACATCAATATTAATATACGGTTAATTGCGGTATATTATGTAGACATTATTGACCACGCTCTACGAGCCTTGGTTTTGTCGGTTTTGTACAATTTATTGTGACAATTTCATGATAATTACAATCAGTTTTTAACGTATTGTATTATAGCATATTTGGTCACCAAAGTCTGATTTGCATACCACGCTAAAACCTAACTAAAATATGGCTTGCCAGCCGGAAGCGCGTGCGACTCAGAAAAGCCACAAGTCGCACATTATAAAAAGAACATGTTAATGTTATGCGCGAAACGAATTAAACATTGCAGTGGTATGGCTCACCGGGCTTTGAGGAATCTGCGGATTTGAGGAGGTGAAAGGTTTACACTGGTGGGGGGGAGGATAAGTATGCTTTTACCGAACGGCCGATGAGAATATGCCGCCGCAAATCCAGGCTATCGGATCATAACAGGAGGTGTTTGAGGTGAGAAAAACTCTTGGTATAATACTTGCTCTGGCCATGTGCCTTGGCTGCTGCGGGCTGGCGGGCGCGGACGGCGCCAATGCCAACTTCAACGAAACCGGTTATCCGATCGTAAACGAAACGGTCACCTACACGTTCTTCGCTCCGCACAACACGGCGGTAGAGGACTACTATACCAACACTTTCGTCGTGAACTACGAGGCTAAGACCAACGTACATATAGAGTGGGATCTGGTTCCGCCCTCCGGCCTTTCGGAGAAGAAGAACCTCAAGTTCGCCAGCTTTGATCTGCCTGACGCCTTCTTTGGCGCGAGCATCAGCTCGTCCGAAGCGGTACGGTATGGCGCCGAGGGCGCGCTGCTGCCGGTCGAGGATCTGATGGACAAGTACAACCCCGAAATGCAAAAGATGTTCGAGGCGATACCCGGTCTGCGCAGCCTGCTGGTCTGCCCCGATGGGCACATATACCAGTACCCGAGCCAGTCCACGTGCTATCACTGCTCATATCCCAACAAGTTCTATATCAACGTGAAGTGGCTCGAAAACCTGAACCTTGAAATGCCGACCACCACGGACGAGCTGTACGAGGTGCTCAAGGCGTTCAAGGAGCAGGACGCGAACGGCAACGGCGACCCGAACGACGAGATACCGTTCTCCGCAGCGAGCAACTCCTGGTCGCAATGGCCCGAGAACTGGATAATGAACGCGTTCATATACACGCCGCGCGACAATGTATACGTGCTCGACGGCAAGCTGTACTACAGCCCGATGAACGAAGCGTATAAGGAAGGCCTGAAGTTCCTGCGCAAGCTGTACGAGGAAGAGCTGCTGGACAACGAGTGCTTCGTTATGGACGATGAGATGCTGCGCCAGAAGATGCTCAGCGGCGACGTGTCCACGGTGGGCGCAGCGCCCTGCATGCACTATCTGGGCCTGGTCGGCGTGGACGGCGAGCGCCCCACCGAATATGACTCCGTTCCCCCGCTTACCGGCCCGGACGGATATCGCTCCTCTGTGTACGATCCGTATCAGCTGGACAAGGGCAAGTTCGTCATAACGACCGAATGCGAGTCGCCCGAGATACTGGCCCGCTGGATAGACTACTTCTACACCGAGGAGGGCCTGCTCGCCCAGAAGTACGGCATCGAGAACCAGGAGTGGTACACCCCGGCTGCGGACAGCGGCGAGATGGGTCACGGCGAAGGCCTGGAGCCCGCGCCTGCGCGCTTCAATTGGATGCCCGGCAAGAGCTGGTCTGAGACGCTGCAGAACGTGACGCTCAATCAGCAGGGCCCGATATTCGAGACCCGCGAATTCCGCGGCGCATGGACGGCCGACATGGAGAACGCTCCGCTGGAGCCCAACCTGATCGAGGACACCCGCCCCTACGAGGGCACTGAGCAGGAGGAGTTCTGGACCAGCCTTATAGTCATGACTCTGGAGGAGACCGAGGAGATAGCCCCGCTGGAGGAGCAGCTGACCCGTTATGTGAACGAAATGGTCGCCAGCTTTGTCAGCGGTCAGACCGACATAGACGCCGGCTGGGACAATTTCCAGAACGAGCTCAAGAACATGGGCGTCGAGCGGTTCCTCGAGATACGCCAGGGCGCTTACGACCGTTACATCGAGGCTCAGAACGCGCAATAGTCGCCCTCAAGCAGGCGTTTGCGCAGACTGATCTCTGAATAATTAGGATATGTTGCCGTACGGCATACAAATACCGTGCGGCAACTCATTATTAGAAGAGAGATGATTGTAGATGACGATGCCCAGCACGCCGACCAAGATGCGCAAGGCGAATCCCTGGATAAAAAACATTCGCGACCACTGGGAGCTTTATCTTATAATGCTGGTTCCGCTGATATTCCTGTTTGTGTTCGCGTATTATCCGATGTATGGCGCGCAAATAGCATTTAAGGATTTCAAGGTGCGGGCCGGCATATGGGGCAGTCCCTGGGTGGGCGTAAAGCACTTCCAGGCGTTCTTCAATGCCTACGACTTCTGGCGTCTGATCGAGAACACGCTGACCATCAGCATCGTATCACTGATTATAGGTTTCCCCATGCCGATCATACTGGCCATATCGCTCAACGAATGCCGCAGCGACAAGTTCAAAAAAGTCGTTCAGATGTCCACATACGCCCCCTACTTTATATCCACCGTCGTGCTGGTCAGCATGATGAACATTATCCTAGCGCAAAACGGCATAATCAACACCGCGCTGGCGGCGATCGGGTTGCCCACGGTGAGCTTCATGGGCACGCCCGAGCTGTTTAAATACGTCTACTCCATTTCCGGCGTATGGCAGGGCGCGGGCTATAGCGCGGTTATATACATTGCGGCATTGAGCGGCGTCGATCCCCAGCTGCATGAGGCCGCGATCATAGACGGCGCCAACAAGTTTCAGCGGATCTGCCACATCGACATACCCAGCATACTGCCGACCGCCGTCATACTGCTCATACTGAACATGGGCTCGATACTGAACGTCGGCTTTGAAAAGACCTTCCTGATGCAGAACCCGCTGAACATATCCAAGTCGGACGTGATATCGACATATGTATACCGGTTGGGACTGATAAACGCGCAGTACTCGTTTTCCACGGCTGTTGGGTTGTTCAACTCCATAGTCGGTCTGACACTTACGATACTCGCAAATGAGATCGCGCGGCGTCTGGGTGATACGAGTTTGTGGTAAGGAGTGATATAGGTGAAAGCGACGCGGGCTGATAAAGTGTTTGACGTGTGCAACACTTTGTTCCTAATACTATGTCTTTTTGTTACGCTGTATCCTCTTTGGTACATATTGGTATGCTCGTTCAGCAACGCCAACGACGTCGTGGGCGGCAATGTGTCGATCTGGCCGGTTGGCTTCAACACAGATGCTTACGAGGCCGTGTTCGAGAGCAAACAGCTGGTCACCGGCTTTAAAAACAGCATCATCTACACCGTGCTGGGCACGGCCTTCAACCTGGTCGTCACATTCATGGCAGCTTACCCGCTCTCGCGCCGGGATTTCAAGGCGCGCGGCCTAATCACGGGCCTGTTTGCCTTCACGATGATGTTCAGCGGCGGCATGATACCCAGCTACCTGCTGGTGCGGGATCTCAAGATGCTCGATACCATATGGGCCATCGTGGTGCCGGGCGCGCTGTCGGTGTGGAACGTAATACTCATACGCACGTTCATACAGTCGTCCATACCCAACGACCTGCTCGAAGCCGCGCAACTGGACGGCTGCCGCGACGGTCAGTACATGGTGCGCATAGTGCTGCCGCTGTCCGGGCCGATCATCGCCGTCATGGTGCTGTTCTTTGCCGTCGGCCATTGGAATTCGTACTTTACCGCGCTGATGTACATATCCAAATCGGAGCTGTATCCGCTGCAGATAGTGCTGCGCAACATACTGATACAGAATCAATTCGATCCTTCGATGATGAAGAACGTGGATCCGCGCGAGCTTATGCGCCAGCAGAACCTGCGCGACCTGCTTAAGTATTCGCTGATCGTCGTAGCGAGCGTGCCGGTGCTGGCGATATACCCGTTTGTGCAAAAGTACTTCATAAAGGGCGTGATGATAGGCGCGCTGAAGGGCTGACGGCTATCCTCCAGCGCGATCATGGGGCCACACCGGACAAGTCAAGTCGGCATGTCGCTATTTGGGCAATGCAGCGCGCGCATGCGCCGATGCTGCATCCGGCTCACCGGCATGCCGACTTGCGCGCGAAGCGTACCTTCCATTGCGCACAGGGCGGGCGGCGCCATGGCGCTTTTGCCACGGCTCCGCCCGCTGCGTTCTGTCGATTGGCTTCGCGTCAATCCTCGTCCAGCCACTCAATCCGCGCCCGTTGTTCACCGTCGCGGGCGCTAACGCGCGCCGGGCGGCCGTGGATCCACAGGCGGCCTATCTCGATCTCCTCCCAGCCCTCAGGCAGCACTATAGGGCCTTCAAACCAGTCCTCGAGCGAGTCATGCCATATATTTAGCCGCGTGAGTCCCATCATGAGTCCCGCGAGCAGGCTGCCCCGACCGGTCAGAAACAGCGTGCGTATGCCATATGGCCGGGCCCTGCGCTCGACATCCATGCCTGATTCTGAACACTGCGAATACGGGTCGCAGAAGAAGTCCAGATTGGATTTTGAGAAGAACTCGAGCGACTGCGCCTTGTCGCCCAGCCATGCCGGGAATACACCCAGGAACCCCGACAGCATGGGGTAGTGCAGATAATCCTCCATGCCGTGCTCAATATAGAAGCGGTATGTGTCCGCGTCTACTTTTAGGGAGTGCCTGTAGCCGTACGGGAAAAATGCCATGAGCGTCTCATTGGACATGCTCGGCTTCACCTTTATACCTTCGTACTGCTCTACGGAGTTGTACTGTGCATTTATCGGTATTATCAGGCCGTCCGCGATGCGGTTCCACCTCTCATTCTGGGGATAGCCCAGACGCTGCGCAATGTGATTGGCTTCGCGCAACACGCGCGTGCACATAATGTTGGTAAACGCGTCGTTGTCTACGTTGTCCGTGCCCTCGTCTATGCCGCATACATGCAGTATCTCGTAGCCGCGCGCGGTCTTTTTGACCCGGCTCTCAATCCATTCGGCCACGCCGCGCACCACCGGCCACGCCTTTTCGCGAATAAACGCGACATCCGCGCTGACATACGCGTATGCGACAAACGCCATCGCCACATCCATGTTGACGTGCTGCTCCCCCGCGCCGCCGGCCTGACCTGCCGACACGCGCGTGACCTCGTCACCGCTGGTCAGGCTCTGCCACGGATACTGCACTCCCCGATAGCCGTTCAAGCGCGCGTTGTTGCGGGCGGCTTCCAGGCGATCATACCTATAGTCCAACATGGCCTGCGCTATGTGCGGATCGCTCAGCAGAGGCACCATAAACATGAAGCTGTCGCTGTCCCAGAATACATGGCCTTTATAACCATGCCGGTCGCTCAGTCCAAACGGCGCTATGCCATATGGCGACGACGAGTGCATCGTGCTGAACAGGTAGAACAGCGACGCGTCGACGACCTCCTGCCAGCGCTCGCCCGCGCCCTTTATCACTATGCGGCCCTTCCATATGTCCGCCCACGCTTCCCGATTGGCCAGCCGTATCGCCTCAAATCCGTTCCATGTCGCAAGCTTTATGCTGCGCACGGCCTGCCAGTGCGGTTCGATGTGCATCGCGGAAGGCACATATGCCGTGAACGCTTCAAACACGTATTCGCACCCGGCGCGCACCTGACCCGCCAGCGAATGAGTGAGCACCTCGCTCTCATAGCCCCACAGGAAGTCATTTGCGGGCTTAAAGCATTCGTCAGCGCAAGTGAGCCGCACGGCAATGCCCGCAGTGGACTTCTGACCGTGCGACTCGACCTGCATTACCAGGTCGCAGTCGGCATACGGGCGCAGCCCCAGCTTTTGGGACAGCGGCAGGTCGCGCACATCCAGCGCTGCCCTGACGCCCAGCCACATGTCCACCTCAGGCTTGAGCGTCAGCCGCTCAACCACCAGCGTAGGCATGCTGCGCGGGCAAAACAACAGGTGCTCGCCGCACACGGCCACGCCCTCCGGAGTGCTGAGGCGGAACTTCGTCGCCAACTCGGCCGTGCGGAAATCATAGCGCTGCTCAACGAACTCATATCCTGCTGGCATGCTGCTCATTGCCAGGCGATTTATGCTCAAATCCAGCCTGAGCGCAGGCAGCGGCGCATATGCCTCGACTCTGTGTATCTCGTGCACGCCGGTAAAGCCTGCCTCAAGCACGCTCTTGTCCAGCAGCGGATTGCTGCCGGCCCGCACGCCCACCAGTCCATTTGCGACATATGCCGGCGGATACCACGGGTCATAATGGTCGATCACGTATTCCTTCACTCGATTGCTCCCCCTTTCACTTACCCTGGCGTCCATCGTCAAGCGACTCCATCCGATACGCGCTTGGCGTAACACCCATCATCTGACGGAATATCTTGGCAAAGTAAGTATAGTTGTTGTAACCCACATTTGAGGCTATATCCTGCAACGACAGCTCGCTCTGAACAAGCAGCTTCTTGGCCTGTTCTATGCGCACCTCGTTGAGGTACTGCATGATCGACTTGCCACAGGTGAGGCTGAATATATGGCTTACATAGTTGCGGCTCAGGCCCACATGCTCGGCCAGCATGGATACATCCAGATCGCGCTGGTAGTTCAGCTGCACATACCGGGTGATCTTGCGCACTGCGTCCGGCACCTCATCCGCGCGTCGCTGCATGCCTTCCCAGGCCGACAGTATCAGCTCCTGCACATCTTGCAGATAGCGCACACTGCCATCAAACAACCGGCACATGAATCCGTCATACAGCTCGTTCCGCGCCTGAGGATCGCGCAGGTCTATTATCAACAGCAAAAGCTCTGACGCCAGCGCGTATACCTGCGCTATCGCACGCTCACCCCCGCGTGAAAACGCTTCAAACAATTCCTCCAGCCGATCCAGCAGTTCGTCCGGATGCACGCTGTTTACTATCTCGCTGAGCGCCGCATGCGAGGGCACCTGGGGCCTGCTGTCGGACAGGGCCAGCTTGTCCTCCTCTACGAGCGAGTTCGCGCCTATGAAAAAGAAGCTCTTGAGCACCTCTTGCAGTCGGCCGTACATCTGCTCGATCGACCAGGCAGCCTGCTCTGAGCCCACCGCTATGTTTACCGTCAACGTGCCGTCCTCATTGCAGTGATCCACTATCACCTCGTACATCGAACGCAGGAACTCGGCATAGTTCAGCGACTCGTATTCCAGCAGCATCACGTACACGCTGTGCGCGCCCTGATACAGCAGCGTCGATACGCACATGGCATTCTGTTGCGCGATATGCCATTGAAATGCCGAACAGACCTTCATCACGTCGTCGTAATCGCCGTATATGTCTACGGCGAGCATGCGCTTGAGCTTGCCTGGCTGGTTCAGTCCCATAAGCGCCAACTCAGTGGGCAACGGCTGAGCATGGCCCTGGAGCATGCGCGCCAGCTGCCAGTTATACTCAGCGTCGCTGTTGCTGACCAGCGCGTCCTTGAACGTCTGCTCTACGAGTTCAGCCACCGTCATGCTGATGCGCTGTACCATCTCATCGATTGGCGCTGGCTTTACGAAGTACTCCTCTATCCCCAGCGACAGGCAGCGGCGCACGTATTCGGTCTTAAGATGCGCCGTAAGCACGAATATCCGCACGCCTTTGTCCTCGCGCTTAATGCGCTCGCAGGCTTCTATGCCATCCATGCCTGGAAGCATCAGGTCCATCAGCACAATCTGCGGGCGGTGCCTGTAGAATGCGGTCATGCCTTCATGTGCGTTTGACGCTACATATACCTCGCTAATGCCTATCTGCGCCCAGTCGATGGTCTTTTGTAGCCCTATGCGTATATGGCGCTCATCGTCCACTATCAAGAGCTTGATCTTCATCTCAGCTTATCCATCTCCTCGCGGCCGGGCAACTCGATCCTTGCCACCATGCCGCCGCCCGGCCGATTGGATATACGTATGCCATGCGACTTGCCAAAGTACAGCTGTATGCGCGCGTGTATGTTCTTCAGCGCCAACTGTCCGCACCGACCGCTGGTCAGGCTCTCCATCAACGCCTCCGGATCATCCACGCCCACGCCGTCGTCCTGGACCTCTATGACTATGCGTCCATCTTCCTCTGTCACAGACAGCCATATGTTGCACATGTCGCGTTCCAGGCCCTTAAACCCGTGTTGATAGCAGTTTTCGACAAGTGGCTGTATCATCAGCTTGGGTATTATCTGATCCATCAGCTCCGGCTGCACCCGCTCGTGTATTACCACCTGCATGTCCTGCTGGTTCTGCATAATCAACGCGAATTTGCGCGTCAGCATCAGGCTCTGCGCTACGGTCTCACACACGCCGTCCTGCGTCAAGCTGCGGTATATCGCCGACAGCGCCTCTATCTGACCTGCGGTGACCTTATCGTCGTGCAGCCGTGCCGAAAACCTTATCGAGTCCAGCGTATTATACAGGAAGTGCGGGTTCATCTGCGTCTGCAGGTACATCAGCTTAGCGTTCAGCTCTTCTATCTGCGCGACGTATACCCGCTCAGTCATGTTCTCAATGCGACGACGCATATCCTCGAAGCTGTATCGCAGCATCTGAGTTTCATTCGACGTGCGCACGCGCGTTATGTGCTCGCAGTCGTTGTTGCATATCTTATCCATTTCGCCTGCCAACTGCTGCAGCGGCTTGGTTATCATGCGCGCGCTCAACGTCTGTATCGCGATAAATATAAGACTGCAGCCAATCGTCAGCACAACCAGCATCGTCTGCATATATTTTGAATAGTAAGTCAGTATATTAAGCGGTATTATCGACACATATGTCCAGCCTATGCGGCTTACATTGCGACATACAACATAATTGTCAACTCCGTCAATCGACACGACTGTGCCAACCTGGCGCCCCTGCTCTATTGCCTGCGATAATGCGCCGTCATAGATCGAGTCTATGTTCATGCCGGCAAGCAGATCGCTGGTCGTAGATTGTATCAAGCCATCGCTATCTATCAGCAGCGCAGTCGAGCCGTCGTTCGTGCTGTACACCGCGCGCAGACTATATTCAGGTATGTCTATACGACAGTAACCTATCGTCTCCATGGATTTCATTCGGGTTATTATTCGATAATATGAAATACATGGTTTATATGTCTCATATGGATACTCCTGTCGCACGAATCTGCGATTGGACCAGCTTTCAGTGGGCTGTCGGCCATCCGATACCAGAAAGTTGTCGGCGATCGATTGATAATCCGCAGCTATGCCCGCCTTCAGGTACATCAGCCCGTCCATTGTGAACAACATTATATTGCTGGCATAGTCCTGCGCCGACATGAGCGCATCCACCGTCAGCACTCCAGAGGTCGGCCGCACATACGACTCGGGATCTGCCAGCGCAGCTTCCATATAGTACATCGTATCCGACGCGTATATCGCATCGTATGCAAAGTTGCGGATGTTTAGAAACATCTTGTTTATATTATTGACCTGCATCTCACAGCTCTGCCTATAGCGCAGAAGTTCCCGCTCCTGCAGCGTCTCGACAGTATAACGGTTGTATACCACGACGAACGCGAGCAGCGGCACAAGGAATATGACGATGGAATATGCCGAGATCCTCTTCCACAGCGCATACTGCTTCATACGCATGCCCTCCTCTCAAGCCATATGCGCTGCGCTTGAACACGCGCAGGGGATACGCCCATTCAAACGCAGCGCCAGTACAATTATATCACGACTGTACGGATCGCGGCGGCGTCATATTCTGCCACCGGCCAATGCCGCACCGGCTGATATATCGCATTGATATGGCCTGTTGACAGCGTCGCCCATAGCTGCCATATTTCACAAGTCACACATGGACGACCACCGGGAAGGGTGCGCTTGCCACCCTTAATCGGCGCGCCGCGCCGCATCGGACCAGTAGAACTGCTCGGGCATCTGACTGCGCCAGTAGTTGAACGGAGTCTCGACATTGCCTACGTTCTCCAGGCCATTCTGCGTGATCAGCAGGTTCGGGAACGCGCCCACCGTGCCTATCACGTACAGCTTGTCTATGCGGAAGTTCCACACTTTGTTGACCAGCTCAACGTACTCATCCGAGCCATACTCAGCAGCCTTGAGCGCTTCCATGTCGCTCCAGTACTGCGCCCACTCCTCGGGCACTTCTTCGGCCAGAGTGTTTTCGGTGCCGGTGAGCGTATAATACCAGCCCCAGGCCTTTTCGTTCAGGTTCCACTGGCTGGCGCTGGTCTGGCAGGCCTGCTCGGTGGCATTCGCATCGCCCCAGGTCCACACATCGAAGTCGTTTGCCTCCACGCGCGAATGGAACAGCGTGCGGTCGATTACATTATACTGCACGTTGATACCTATCTTGCTCCACTGCTCGGCGACGATCTCCAGTGCCGACGCAAAGCCTTCTTCGGCTATGCAGTCCAGTTTGATTACGAACTGCTCGCCGTTGGGCAGCGTGCGATAGCCATCGGCGCCAATCGTCATGCCCAGCGCGTCGAGCATCTCGCCGGCCTTGTCGGGATCATACTCGGTGTACGCATAGCGCCACTCCGACGAGTCGACATAGTCCGAATAGATGTAGACGTCCTGCATACCCTCGCCCAGGCCCTGGAATATCATGTCGTTTATCTCATCGCGGTCTATCGCGATCGACATGGCCTTGCTGAACTCGGGGTTCTGGAACAGCGCGCGATAATCCGGATCTTCATGCAGCAGGTTGAAGGCTATCATCGGCTTGGCAGTGCTCGTACCGCCGGCGAGCGTGATGGTATAGTTGCCCGATTCCTGGTTCTGCAGCAGCATCGGATAGTCGCTCAGCTCGGCCAGGAACACGCCCTGCATGTCGAACTCGCCTGCCATGAGCTTGAGCTTGGCTATCTCGGTGTCACTGACGGCCTCGACCACTATCCGGTCGATATAGGGCAGCTGATTGCCCGCGGTGTCCACCGCGAAGAAGTATGGATTGCGCTCCCAGACTACCTGCGTAGTGGTCTTTTCGACCATTACCCAGGCGTTGAGCGTGGGCACATCCATAGAGGCCTGATCGTTGCCACCGCTGCCGATCATATCCCAGAAGTAGTCCGTCCAGCTCTCATAGCCCGCCTCCAGCGCAATGTCGTTGACATCCGGGTTGAAGTCTATGTGATACTGTTCGGCATAATGCGCGGGTATCTCCATAAAGCCCCAGCTGACGCCCATGTCGGTATAGTTGGATGCGGCCGTCGATACGAAATCACCGCACGGCTGGGCAAATATCAGCTTCATCGTGTAATCGTCTATGCGCTCCCAAGTCGGGCGATTGTCCTTCCATACGGATATGCCCGTGTTGAGCTCATCATTATTCCAGACGTGTTCAAAAGTCCATATCAGGTCATCGATAGTGCAATCGACGCCGTCAGACCACTTGATGCCCTCGCGCATGTGGATCGTGTACTCAGTCTGATCCTCGTTGGCGACTATGCTCTTTATACGATACGGCACAAACTCCTGGTCGCCATCATAATTGTGAAATGAATTCGCGGTCTGCAACCAGTTGTTGCGGCGAGTCCAGTGCAGGTCGTCAAACCCATTCACGCTGGGCGCGTACTCGTACAGCGTGCCGCCATATTCGCCTATGGATTCATACGGCTCGATAACCAGCGGTTCGGAGGGCAGGCGCTCTTCTACGGGCGGCAGCTCGCCGGATTCGACCTTCTCCGCCAGCATCGGCGCTTCCTGGAAGGTCGCAGGCACTTCCGCGATGGCGTCCTCGTAAGAAACGTCAGCCTGGGCAGTGACCGCAACAGCCATCAGCAACAAGAAGACCAGTACCAGTAGCTTCTTCATGGTTGTACCTCCTTTGGTAATTGAATGCCACGCGATTCAGACAGCGCAATGCACGGCGCCACTCATGTTCCCCTAGCAAAAGTGGCATGCCACGTAGTGCGGCTTGTCCGTCTGCGAGCGATTGACAAACGGCGGTATCTGTTTGTGACATATGTCCTGCGCAAACTCGCAGCGCTTGCAGAATATGCAGCCCTGTTGATCCTTTGCGGCGTCCATCGTGTCTATCTCGGTCTTGGCGACATCGGGCGACCAGGCGCTGTTGGGATCGGCGTCCGGTATCGCGCTCATCAGCAGCTTGGTATACGGATGCAGCGGCGCCCTGTATATCGTGTCGGCATCGGTGTATTCGACGATATGCCCCAGGTACATCACGCCCACCCAATCGCTCATGTACCTTACTACGCTCAGGTCGTGCGATATGAACAGGTACGCCATGCCCAATTCGCTCTGCAAATCCTTAAGCAGGTTCAATATCTGCGCCTGTACCGACACATCAAGCGCGCTGACGGCTTCGTCGAGCACCAGTAGCCGCGGTTTGAGCGCTATCGCGCGTGCAATCGCTATGCGCTGGCGCTGACCGCCCGAAAACGCATGCGGGTATCTGTCCGCCATATCCGGCTGCAGTCCTACCTGAAGCAGTATCTCATCCAGCATGCTGCGCTGTTCAGCCGTAGAATACCCGAACGCCTTCAATGGCTCGCATATAACATTTCTGACCAATATGCGCGGGTTTATCGATCTGTACGGATCCTGGAACACCATCTGGAAATGCCTGCGCAACGGGCGCAATTCGCCCTCGGGCATCTTACTTATGTCTATCAGACCGTCCTCTACGCGCAGCTTTACAGACCCACCCTCGAAGTCGACCGCACGCATTATGCACTTTGCCACCGTGGACTTGCCGCAGCCGCTCTCGCCGACCAGGCCCAGCGTGCCGTGCGGCGCTATCGAAAACGACACGCCATCCACCGCGCGTATGTCGCCCACCTTGCGGCGCGTTATGCCGCGTATTATCGGATACAGCTTGCGCAGATCGCGAACCTCCAACACATTGTCCTCAGCCATGGATCAAGCCTCCTTATCGTAGAGGTGGCAGGCGACCCAGTGGTCGTCGTCCAGTTGCCGCCGCCTGGGCAGCTTGCAGTCACACAGACCGGCGATCGCCTTTTCGCAGCGCGGATAAAAGCTGCACGCGTCGTCGCGCAGATCTTTGGACGACACCACGCCCTTTATGTTGTACAGCCGCGCATGTTTGGGCATTGACAGCGTGGGCGTGCATGCTATTAGGCCCTGAGTATATGGGTGCTTGGGCGAATGGAATATGTCCCGCGTTAGCCCGGATTCTACGATGCGGCCCAGATACATTATATATATCCGCTCGGTCATGTGCGCCAGTATACCCATGTTATGCGTGATAAACACGGTCGCAATGCCCATGTCGCGCCGCAGATCGTCCATCAATTTGAGCACCTGCGCCTGTACGGTGACGTCCAGCGCGGTGGTGGGTTCGTCGGCAAATATTATGCGCGGCTCCTTGACTATCGCCTGAGCGATCATGACGCGCTGAGCCATGCCGCCGCTGAGCCGGAACGGATACTCATTGAGCCACCGCTCGGGCTGGCGTATGCCAACTTTACCCAAAATGTCCGCGCATATCTCGCGCCGTTCCGCCTTGGACAGCTTTTCCCGGTTTTTGATGGCCTCCTCCATCTGTCGGTATACTGTATGCAGCGGGCTGAGCGATGCGCTGGGCTCCTGGAATACCATCGACATCTCCTGCCGGCGCAGTTGCAGCAATTCCTTGCTCTTTGGGCTCAGTTGTGCAATATCCACCTGCCTGCCATCCGCATAATGATACGTTATTGAGCCCGAATACATCTCGCCTTCCTGCGGAAGCAGGCCCATACACGATTGCACCGTAACAGATTTTCCGCAGCCGCTCTCGCCGCCTATGCCTATCGATTCCCCTGGCATCACATCTATGTCTATGCCGCCCAACGCCGGCACAACGCCGTTTATCAGGCGAAAGCGTATTCGCAGATCCCGTATGCTCAGCACGCTTGTCTTTTCATTCATGGCGCTTACCTCCCGAATATCAACTGCGATTGACCCGCGCGATGCCCGCGTCAGGAGTACGGATCCGCCGCATCCCTAAGTCCATCGCCCAGGAAGTTAAACAGCAGCACAGTGACAATCACGAACACGCCCGGTATCAGCAGCCAGGGTGCCATCTCAAGCGCGAACACGTTCTGCCCTTCCTCCATCAACACGCCCCAGCTCACCGCCGGCGAGCGCATGCCCAGCCCCAGGAAGCTCATCGAGGTCTCGCCCAATATCATGCCGGGCAGCGACAGCGTTGCTGAAGTGATTATATAGCTCAAAAAGGCCGGCACCAGGTGCGTGCGTATTATCGTTAACTCCTTAACGCCGCCGAGTTTGGCCGCGACCACATAGTCCTCGCCGCGCAGCGACATGAACTTGCCGCGCACCACGCGCGCCATGTCGGTCCAGCCCATCAGCGACAGTATCACGGTTATCGCAAAGTAGCGCTGCGTGACCGACCAGCCCGCAGGGATTGCCGCGCTCAGCGCCATCCACAGTGGCAGGCTGGGTATGCTCTTTAGCACTTCTATCACGCGCTGTATGACCTCGTCCACCATGCCGCCGAAAAAGCCCGCTATGCCGCCCAGTATCACTCCCAGCAGCAGGCTGAGCAGTATTCCGACCAACCCTATCGACAGCGACACGCGCGCGCCTATTATTACGCCCGAAAACACGTCCTTGCCCAATTCAGTAGTGCCGAACAGGTGTATATGCGTGCCGTCGCGCGTGCCAAATAGGTGAATGTCGCAGGGTATCAGGCCAAACAGCTTATACTCATACCCTTCCACGAAGAACTCTATGTAGTCGCGCTCGGTCGTCTCGTGGTATTCCTTCATGAGCGTCTGCATGTTGCGCTCCACGGTATACTTGTATATGAACGGGCGCAGACTGAACCCGTCTTCATCCCAGAAGTGTATCCGGGTTGGATACGCGTATACGAGCGAGCGATCGTACTCCGCCGGATCGTATGGCGCGATAAAGTCGGCAAATATCGCCACCAGGTACATCAGGCCCAACAGCACCAGCGCAACCTTGGCCAGCTTGTGCCGGGCAAAGCGCATCCTCATCAGCTTCCACTGCGAATATGTCGCCTGATCCGCGCCGGCCCGCTTTCTAAACATCGCCATTCTCCTCTCCTATGCTCTCTCCTATGCGTCTCCGAATCGGATTCTCGGATCTACCACGGCCAGTATCACGTCTGAAATCAGCGTGCCTACTACCGTCAATATGCTCAGCACCATAAGTATGCTGGCAGCAAGGTACATGTCCTGGCACTTCAGTGCAGACAGCAGCAGCGGTCCGGTCGTGGGCAGATTGAGCACAATCGCCGTAATCTCGCCGCCCGATATGAGTCCGGGCAGCGTCCAACCGAGCGTGCTCAAAAACGGATTCAACGCGACACGCACCGGATACCTCCATATCAACGTGCGCTCCTTGAGGCCCCGGCCCCGCGCCGCCTTGACGTACGGCTGCTTAAGCTCATCCATGGTGTTTGAGCGCATTGTGCGTATCATACCTGCCGTACCGCCGGTGCCCAGTACTATGATCGGAGGCAGCAGGTGCTTGAGCATGTCTCCAAACTTGGCGATCGACCACGGCGCGTTGGCAAACTCCCTTGAGAACAGTCCACCCGCGCTCCAGCCCAGGCATTTATACGAAAAGTACAGTATCACCAGCGCCATGAAGAAGTTGGGGATCGCCATGCCTATGAAGCCGAGTATTGACAACAGATAATCACTGAACTTGTACTTGTGCGTCGCGCTGTACACGCCCAGCGGCATCGCCAGCGCCCATGTGAAGAGCAAGCCCGCCAGTGAAATGCAGATCGTAAGCCCAATCCGCTCTGATATCAGCACCGATACCTCCTGGTTATACTCAAATGAATGCCCCATATCCCCCTGCAGGAAGCGCGTTATCCATTTGAAGTACTGCATAAGCACCGGCTGATCTACGCCATACTTGTCGCGCAACTGCTGCTCAAACGCCGGATCCATGTCCGGGAATTGCGCCTTCAGGCTGATTATGTAGGTGGTCACATAATCCCCGGGCGGCAACTGTATTACCACAAATGAAATGATTGAGATGACCGCCAATATTATTATCATTGCAAGCATGCGCTTGCAGATGTATCGCACCATTTGCTCTCCTCCATTTCATTTTTTACTACCACAATATTAACACTTGTCCACCTCGATTTCTACATAATTATTCAACGCCTGTTGAACAATTCTACAAAGTATCGCCGTTTTCGTCGCACTTGCGTGCCACCATTCTCCATCGTTTAATATATGTGGCAAAAAGCGCAGCATGGATGTACGGATTGATGATCATATTATCCGCCTGTCAAGTGGGGATTGATTTAGCCCTTGGCATGGTTTATAATGTTATATACAAGTGACGTTGCGTGAACGACAAGTTATGTTTGAGAAATGGTTTGAACCCGGCGCGGCTAATCTGCCACGCTTGAACGCAAAGTGCAAAACGCCAAGGCCATGTCGGCACCTTGACGCGCCATACGCACACGCGCCTGCCACGGCAAAGGCGCTTTAGAATATACGGGAGATGATAGCCATGAGCAAACGCAAATCCAGTTTGCGGCACAGGATTGGCAACTTCGGCTATGCGCTGAGGCTGACTGCGCGGTTTTATCCGCAGAAGCTGGCGTGCACGGCCGCTTTGACCGTACTCAAGGCGGTCGTCGGCTTTTTCTCGCTGCAGTACATGCTGCGATATGCCGTAAACGGCGCGACCACCGGCATGCCGTTTGGCTCGATCGTGCGGTTCATGCTGCTTATGCTGGCCATTAACGCGGCATTCAAGTGCATCGACGCCGCATATACCTCGCTGATAAACCCGCTGATAACCCGCCTGAGCAATGCGCGGCTTGAAAAGCAGATCATCGACAAGCTGCTCCGGCTCGACCTGGCCGACTACGAGGAGCCCGCGGCGTACGACCTGACCATGCGCGCCACGGCAATGGGCAAAGCCTCGGTGGACGGCGTTATGGACGTCGTCCGGGAGATGCTGGCCGCCGTGGTGCAGCTGGCGCTGGCGTTGGTTCTGATAGTCGATATCGATCCCTGGCTGCTCGTGTTCCCGGTCATACCGCTGCTGCTCAATCCGCTCAACTTCAAGATCGACCAGCTCTATATCGAGCTGATGCGCAAGCAGCAGGGTGTCGACCGTCGCAAGGAATACGTGCGCCGCACGTTCTATCAAAAGGAATACGCCTGCGACATGCGCCTGAGCGCCATGCCCCGGGTCATGCTGCGCAACTTCGAAACGACCGTAGAGCGCACCCGTGAGCTGCGCGCGCTCTATGGCCGGAAGCTAGCCGCGCTGTTTTTCGTGCTGGCGTTTATCACCAACGCCACGACGCTGTTGGCGATGGCCTATTCGGCCTATCGCACGCTGGTCACCCACACCATGCTGCTTGGCGACTGCCTGGTGGTGCTCAACCTGTTCGGCGAGGTGGCCGACAACGCGCAGAATATGGCGCGCATGCTCAGCTGGGTGGACGAGACCGCGCTGCACGTCGAGGACTACCGCGCCTTCATGGAAAAGCCGCCCGCGCTAGCGGTCAGGGGCAAACCCCTGCCCACGCCCGAGCTGACCGGCATACGGGCTTCGGACATAGCGTTTGCCTACGCCGGATCCCAGGCCCGGGCCATCGACAGGCTGACGCTCGACATTCGCCCCGGCGAAAAGCTAGCACTGGTCGGCGAAAACGGCGCGGGCAAGACCACGCTGGTTAAGCTGTTGCTGCGGCTGTACGACGTGCAGGCCGGCAACATATTCGCCGGCGGCAGCGACATAAGGCGTTATGAGCCGGGCGAGTATCGCCGGCGCTTTGCGGTCGTGCTGCAGGAGCATCCGCTGCTGGCGATGTCGATCGCCGACAACGTACTGGGGCGGCGGTGCGCGCCCGGCGACGCGCCGCGCGTGCGCGATGCGCTTGAGAAGGTCGGGCTCTGGGAACAGGTCAGCCGCCTGCCCCGGGGCATGGATACGCCGCTGACCCGCGAGTTCGCGCCGGACGGGGCCAACCTGTCGGTGGGCCAGCAGCAGCTGATCGCGATCGCCGGCATATACGCCCGGGACTGCGACATCGTCATACTCGACGAGCCGTCCAGCGCGCTGGATCCGCTCGCCGAGCGCGACATGTACGAGGCAATGCTGCATGCCTGCCAGGGCAAGACCGTGATATTCATAACCCATCGCCTGTCCAGCGTGCAGGACGCCGACAGGATCTGCCTGTGCGAGCGCGGCGCGATCGTCGAGGAGGGCACACACGCGCAGCTCATGGCGCTCAACGCCCGATATGCGCGCATGTTCAATGCTCAGGCGGCGGCATACCGGCAGTAAGGAGGTCGTCAGTATGAAACCATCCGGCATAGCGCGCGCGCTGCACGGCAACCTGTACTCGCTGGCGTTCTGCTGGCACAACGCCCGAGCGCTGTTTGCGGCCAATCTGTTCGACGTGATATTGGGCGGGCTGTTTGATCCGCTGTACCTGCTCGTCACGGCTGCGCTGTTCGGCGTGCTGGAGGCGGGCGGCGCGTTCGGCGACGCGCTGAAGCTCATCGGGTTGATGGCGGCCATGCTGGCGGCGCGCATCGGCTGGTCGCAGCTGTACAACACGCTGCTCAAGCCGCTGCTCTGCGAGCGCCTGCACGCCCGGGTGCAGAAGGCACTGTTTGACAAGGCGGCGCAGATGGAGCTGGAGCGCTACGACGACCCCGAGTTCTACGACAGCTTCATACTCGCCATGGACAACGCCGACCGGTTCGCCGTCGGCGCAATGAGCAACCTTTCCGCCGTGGTAAAGTTTACGCTCACCATAGTCGCCATGGCGGGCGTGCTGTCATACGTCGACGCGACGGCCATGGCGATCATCGCCGTGAGCGCCATACTGTCCGCGGTGTTCGCGGCGCGCATAAAGCGCATATCGTTCGAGCGCGAACAGGCGCTGACCCCAATCGACAAGCGCGCGTCCTACATAAGCCGGGTTTTCCGGCTCAGCGAACACGCCGCCGCGCTGCGGCTGAGCGAGCTGGGCGCGGCGCTGACCGACGACTACGACGCCAACGCCCGCCAGGGCGCCGCGCTGGAGCGCCAGTACGGTCGGCGCAAGTTCCCGTGGAGCCTGCTGGCCGGCATAAACGGCGACAGCGTGTACATGGCGGTCATAATACTCGTGCTGTATCGGGTGATGGTGGTGGGCAGCGTGACGCTGGCGCAGTTCGCGATCGTGGTCGGCGCGAACTGGCGCTTCCGGGAGGCGCTCGACGAGCTGGTCGACGCCGTGTCCAGCCTGCCCGAACAGCGCCTGCACATGGACAAGGTGCGCGCGTTCATGGAGTACCGGCCCGCGACGCCGCCCGGCAACGCTGCGCCGGCCGAGTTCGAGAGCTTTGAGATGCGCGACGTGTCGTTCGCCTACGGCGGCGGCGAGTATGTGCTCCGGAATGTATCGTTCAAGTTCAGGCGCGGCGACCGTGTCGCGCTGGTCGGCGAGAACGGCGCCGGCAAGAGCACGCTGGTAAAGCTCATGCTGGGGCTCTACACGCCGCAAAGCGGCAGCATACTGTACAACGGAATCGACATACGCCGCTTCGAGCCCCGGCTGTATCGCGCGCGCTTTGGCGCGGTGTTCCAGGATCACGCCATGTTCGCCGAGTCGCTATACGACAATGTGGCCTGCGGCGCGGACGCGGACGACGCCCCGGCGCGCTTCGAGCGCGCGATCGAGTTTGCGGATCTGGGCGGCAGGCTGAGCGAGCTTGAGCGCGGCGCGGATACCGTGCTGTCGCGGGAGTTCGACGAGCATGGCGTAAACCTGTCCGGCGGCGAGCGGCAGAAGGTCGCCATTGCCCGCGCGCACTTCCGTGAGGCGGATATACTGGTTATGGACGAGCCGTCCAGCGCGCTGGATCCTCTCGCGGAGGCGCGCCTGAAGCGCAACCTGTTCGACGGCGACCGGGTGAGCACGGCATTTATAATATCGCATCGCCTGTCCACCACGCGCGACGCGAGCCGCATACTCGTGCTGGCAAACGGCCGCATTAGCGAGAGCGGCACGCATGCCGAGCTCATGCGGCAAAACGGCTACTATGCCCGGGCGTTTCGGGCGCAGGCGGAGAGGTATGAGCTTCGGCAGTGACTGCGCTGCGAGGCGGCTTGCGCATGCGAGCGTACGCACAGTGAACGCATTGTTGCGCATCGGCTTGTGGACGGCATAGCCGGTACCGAAGGCGATTGCCGACGGCGCGCTGTCTACATGAATTGCGCTGGCAGTCGGCTTGCGCCACTGCCGCGCGCTTTGGCCTGCATCCGTTGAGCGCGCGGTGCATAAGGATCGCGAGCGCTATCACAGTATCGGGAATGGCGGCGCTGCGCCATGTCGCAGCGTGCAAACAGCGCCCGCCTCCCTTGCGCTTGAGCACTTAACAGAGTCGATATTGACAGATATGTTGCATCGGAATCGGATGCAAATATGCAGCAACATGTTATTCCGCGCCATTGTGGGCACATTTCAACAATGAGTTGTATGGCTGGGATGTCGTTGAGCGTTGCACACAATGTGATTTACGCCCGGCGTGGCACGACAAGCGCAGTTTGATTGCGCCAAACACGCGTGACCCTGCGCAAAGCATGGTCGGCTGGTATCGCTCATGCCCCGGCACTCCAAACGGCCGAGTCGCGCTTGAGCACCTGTGATGTGCCGCTCGCGAACAAGGCACCGCCACAGGCCAAGCACGCAATGGCGCATTCATCCACACAGCGTCGCACCGGCGCTTACGCACCCTGCATTCACAAACACAGGGCTAACCCCGGCGAAAAACCGCTATAACATAGGAGGCAGTTCACAATGAGCGCATTGCAACGCGAACTACTCGAATACCTGCGCGCCACGCCCGTAATCGACACCCACGAACACCTGACCAGCGAAGCCCTGCAGCCGGTCACAAACGCGCTGGGCGATTACACCCGCCATTACTTCAACTGCGACCTGGTATCCGCCGGCATGCCGCGTAAATACCTGGAGCTGCTCGCCGATCCAACCGTCGCGCCCCGGGTCAAGTGGGCCAAGGTCGGCCGCTGGTGGGAGCTGTGCCGCCATACCGGATATGGCCAGGTGCTCGACGTCGCGGTGCGGGAGCTGTACGGCGTCGACCGGATAGACGGCGATACGGTCGACGAAATCGAGCGCGGCTACCGGCAGCTGCGCGCGACGCCGGGCTATGCCATGCGCATCATGCGCGAGCGCCTGGGCATCGAGCACTGCATGGACAACATCTGGCGGCTCGATCTGGACAGCGAGCAGGGCTTCTACTGGTTCATGACCCAGATCGACTCCTGGGTCATGCCCTCTGCGCAGTGCGCGTCCGACGTAGCCGATATCGACGAATGGACGCGCCGGGCTGTCGACGCGCTGGCGGAGGACTTCTCGGCGCGCGGCGCCAGGGGCCTCAAGAGCACGCTGGCATATTCGCGCTCACTGCAGTTCGAACCGGCCGAACGCGCTCAGGCGGCCCAGGGCTTGAGCTGATACAGCGCGGCGCTGCGGCAAGCGATCCCCGCGCTGTCGAGGCCGCCCAGAACTACATCGTACATGCGATACTGCGCTTTGCAAACGAGCGCGGACTGCTGTTCCAGATACACACCGGCTATCAGGAGGGCAATGCCAATACCATAGCCAACTCGAATCCGCTGCTGCTCAACGGCCTGTTTGCGCAATATCCGAACGTGCGCTTTGACCTGTTCCACATAGGCTACCCCTACTGCGACGCCATGGGCGCGCTGGGCAAGATGTATCCCAACGTGCGGGTGGACCTGTGCTGGACGCACGCGCTCGCGCCGCTGCCAGCACAGCGCGCGCTCAAGGAGTACCTGACGCTCATGCCGGTAAACAAGATATTCGCCTTCGGCGGCGACTGCCTGTTCTACGACGGAGTTGTCGGGCATATCGAGCTCGCCCGGCGCAGCGTCGCGCGCGTGCTCGCTGAGCTCGTCGAGGACGGCGTATTTACGCTCAAGCGCGCAAAGTGGATCGGCCAGCGCATATTCTATGACAATGAGAAGGAGTTCTACGGCATGGATTGACGCCGGCGTCGTCTGCGCCGCGTCCGCCCCGGCGGCGTGGCACGCGATGCGCCGCCAGCATGCTGGCGCGACGCAGCACGCCATCCGGGCGCAGCATTTTGACAGAACGCGGTCGGTCGACTTTGCGCGGTGTTCCAGCCATTAGGTCGGGTGCGGAGCCTGAACAGATTGTGGCCAACTGGCTGCGAGCGGCGCTTTGCAGAACGCGCTCATACGACTGTGCGCGGCGCTGCAGCTGAGCATAGCCATCCGGCAGCGCCTCATTGGATAGCGACACCTTGGCACTACGCAGCGCACGGATGAACCGCGTTGCTCCATCGTGCGCAGCGTCGGCTTCACGTTGCGCCATAGCGCCGAACCCGCGGTCGGCTGGCCTGACGTGCTTGCCGCCTGGTATGCCCGGAGCAATCGCGCCGCATGCGTCGGCGCTCTCAATTTCGCCGCCCGTACAGGTCACACTTGTCAAGCCATACAAATCGCCCTGCTAACGCTTTTGGCGCGCGGGGCGATTTCAGTTTGTTGCCAAAGTATATCTCACACGGTCAACTTGGCCGAATGCGCAACAGTGGCCGGCAAAACATGCAAATAAAGTGGGATACCACTCGTCTTATATTGATTTTATCATGTTATCAACATAATATTGTAGAAAGTCGTCTGAGGTAAATCTGACCGCCTAGCCGCCGGGGTTTGCCAGCAGTTTGAAATTGCCCTGCTGACGCCTTTGGCGCGCAGTGCGATTTATATCGTGTACACGTCGACCGGCACGCAAACTACTCAAAGCGCGCCCGCCAGTCCTGCTGCGCTACGGCGACAGTCATGCCCGCGCCGGTCGTCTTGCCGACCAGCAGGCGCGCCCCATCGCCGGCGGCACGCAGCGCCGCGCGCTCACACACGTTGTTGACCCCCACCGTCCGCTCCACAAATGCCGACGCAGCGCTGCTGCCCGGCGTATCGCGCAGTTGCTGGGCCGAATAGAACGCCAGCGGCAGCTCCCAGGCGCACGCGAACTCTATCAGGCCCTGCTCGTCCCGCTTCACGTCGATCGACGCCGCGCATCCGACCGCGCGCGCGCTGAGCCCATGCGCCGCCAGCGCTGCGCGCACGCCCGACTCTATCGCCTCGCGCGACGCGCCGCGCCGACAGCCTATGCCCAGGCACAGCGCGCGCGGCATGAGCCTGAGCGTCCTGTCAAACGGCGCGCACTCCGCGCTGCACGTTATCGCCACGCCTATGTCGCCGCGCTCCGCCCGGTACAGGCCCTGCGGCAGCGCGCCGTCCACCGGGAACTCCGTATAAAGCGGCAGATCCCGCCCCAGTATCTCGGCCGAGAACTGCCTGGCCAGCGCCATCGAATCAATATGGCAACCCGCCCGCGCTGCCCAGGCGTCCACGGAAAAGCGTCCGTTTACGTCGGTCGCCGTGGTTATCACGGCTTCGCCGCCTGTGATTCCGGCAAGGCGGCGCGCCAGCTCGTTCGCGCCGCCGATATGGCCCGAAAGCAGCGATATGGCATGCCGTCCCCGCTCGTCCAGCACTACCACCGCCGGGTCGCGCGCCTTGTCCGCGACCAGCGGCGCGATCGCGCGCACCGCTATGCCGCACGCGCCTATGAATATCAGCGCGTCGCACTCGGCAAACAGCCGCGCCGCCGTGGACATGAGCTGACCGGCCGCAGGTCGCTCCATGGCGCAACCGAGCGCGCCGGACAGCCGCTCCGCCAGCGCGCGACCGCCCTGCGTAAAGTATACTATGGCTATTCTGTCCATTGCCGTACACCTCCAAACCCGGATATGTGGCCGGACGCGCTTGCGCTCCAAGCACGGCCTGCTGCAACCGCCAGGCCCCCCGGCAGCGACCGCATTTCGGGCCGGACGCCTTGACGGGCGGCCCGGCCCGCGGATAACAGAGCGGCTGCGCCGGCACCACGCGGGCGCAGCGCTTGCAGCAGTTTGCGCACCGACGGGTCTGTCGGATACACCTCAACCCAACCGATTTGCCCTTGGAGCCCGGGCGACGCCGCAGCATCCCTTTGTCGTTCTGGCAAATAGAGTATATCGCTTTGCGGCGTTTGTCAAGCCCTGCCTTGGGTGATCGAGCGACATGCTCGCCCCGCATACAGCGCCGCGCCAATCGGCATGCAGCTCCATTGCAGCCGCATATCACATGCCGCCACTCCCGCGCGGCGCATCCGGCAACAGTTGCTGTTCATCGACGCCAAACGCGCTGCCCGGCGCATGCAGTATTGCGCCCGACCTGGCGCTGCGGCCGTACATACGCCTGAACTGCGATGGGCTTATGCCCATCTCCCGCCGGAACACCGTCGCAAAGTAAGTCGACGAGCGAAATCCGCATCTGTCCGCGACCTCGTCTATGCTCAGTCCGGTCGAAACCAGCAACATCCGCGCCCGGTGCACCCGCACTCGCCGCACATAGTCGCACAGCGTCGTGCCGGTCAGCTCGCGGAACGCCTTGCACAGGTAGCTCCGGCTCACATACAGCTGCGCGCAGACCCGACTCAGCGTGAGCTCGCTCGCCAGGTGGGTCTGTATGTACGCGCACGCCCTTTCCACATGCTGATAGCTCAGCTCGCTCTCGGTCAGATAGCGGCCGTATTCGTCGATTATGCGCTCGCCCGCCGCTATAACTCCGCTCTGTTCGTTCACATGGTGCTGGTGCACCCGGCACTCAAAGCAGCACAGCGATGCTGACAGGTTCAGGTGGAACAGTATGTAGCTGTACAGGCTCCGGTTCAGCGACGTAAGGAATATCGACACCGTCTCTGCCTCGGATGCGCTTGCCGCGCCGCTCAGCGCCGCCAGCCGCCCCGCCTGCTGCCGCAACAGCATCTTGGCCACCTCCGCACCCTCGTGCACTATCGCCTCGCAGATCTGCCTGTGGTTGTACAGGCATTCCCACAGCTCCTGCTGCGCCATGCCGTCCATGCTCATGCTCGCAATCACGCTCCATATTGGACGATATTTAAGCTTCCCGCGACGATATTTAAGGCAAATCCACTCGCGGAGTGATATAATACCTCTCGTGGTTAGAGTTGTTTAACTCATAGATATCATTGTACGCCACTGCGGCGCCATTGTCAAGAGCGTTTGTGGCGGATCTCAGAAAGAGGTGGCACGATTGAGGAAGATAGCCATATACGGCAAGGGCGGCATAGGCAAGTCCACGACCACGTCGAACCTGTCAGCAGCGCTCGCCGGCAAGGGCTACCGCGTGATGCAGATAGGCTGCGATCCCAAGGCGGATTCGACCAAGGGGCTGATGGGAGGCCGGCGCATACCCACGGTGCTGGAGCAGCTGCGCAAAAAGGGCGACGAGCTGAAGCTGAGCGACATAGTGTTTGAAGGTTACGGCGGGGTGCTGTGCGTGGAGTCGGGCGGGCCAACGCCGGGCGTGGGCTGCGCGGGCCGCGGCATAATATCGGCGTTTGAAAAGCTGGCGGAGCTGAACGCGTTTGAGGTCTACCAGCCCGACGTGGTGCTTTACGATGTGCTGGGCGACGTGGTGTGCGGCGGGTTCGCGATGCCGATACGCGAGGGCTATGCGCGCGAGGTGTTCATAGTGTCCTCGGGCGAGATGATGGCGCTGTACGCCGCAAACAACATCGCCCAGGCGGTGCGCAACTTCGCCAGCCGCGGCTATGCGCGGCTGGGCGGGCTGATACTCAACGCCCGCAACATCGCGGGCGAGCGCGAGATTGTTGACCGGGCCGCGCGCGAGATAGGCATAGACGTGATAGCGTACGTGCCGCGCTGCGGCGATATACAGACGGCCGAAGCCGGCGGCGGCACGGTGTTCGAGTGCCTGAAGGAGTCGCCGATGCACCAGGTCTACTCCGCGCTGGCCGATCAGGTGCTGGCGCTGACCGAGGATATGCGCGAGGCGCACGCGGTCTGACCGGATGCAGCGCCGCAGATGAAGCGCAAATGAGCGCGGCTTTGGCACTGAGGAGCGCAATCTCGACTTCAATCGCGCCCGCGCAGGCGCGCATATGAGGTGGCGCCGATGCACGGCATCTACTCAGCATCGGCCGATCAGGTGCTGGCGCTGACCGAGGATATGCGCGGGGCGCACGCTGTCTGACGGCGTCGCGCCGCGCGGCAGTTCCACAAACACCAACATATAAAACAAAGGAGACCTATCGTATCATGAAACGCATCATATCGATTATACTTGCGCTGACGCTGGCGTGCATATGCGGCGTCGCCGGCGCGCAGGGCCACACGCTGTACTACCCGTCCTACATGCAGGCGTCCGAAGGCGAGACGCTCGAACTCGACGCCGCGCCCGAGCGCATAGTCTGCCTGTCCAACTCGGCGCTGCAGATACTCGTGCGCTGCGGCATCCGCCCGATAGCGATAACCAGCCCGGCCAGCTCGGTCGCATATCCTGACTGGGTAAGCGAGCTGCCGCAGATATCGGTCAGCATGAACAGCCTGGACGTCGAAGCCGTGATAGCGCTCGAGCCCGATCTGGTGATAATCGGCAGCTACCAGAAGGAGGCCTACGGCCCGCTGCTCACGGACGCGGGCATACCGGTGTACTACACCAGCGAAGGCCCGTCGATAGCCTATGCCGAGACCAGGGAGGAAGCGCTGACGCTGGCGCGCTCGTTCGGCGACGAAGCGCTGGTCGAGGAGATAGCGGCCGAGTTTGCCGCGGTCGAGGCGCGCGCTGCCGAGTTCAGCGCCGCGCATGAGCCCGAGCGCATGATGATATTTTTCCACACGCCCGGCACCTATCAGCAGACCTCGCAGGGCTATCTGGGCAGTATGCTGGAGATGCTGCCGTACGAAAACCTGTCCGACACGATAATCGACCCTTCGGCGCGCACGTCCACGATGGACGTCGAGACCGCCGTGACGCTCAATCCCGAGATCATATTTGCGATATCGCCCAGCGCCGCGTCGGCCGACGTGCTGCGCGCCACTTATGAGGAGGCGTTCGCTGAGAACGAAGCGCTCTGGCACAGGATAGACGCCGTAGCCAACGACAATGTGATATACCTGTCCAACGAATACGTCACCTCCAAGGGCATTCAGATAGTCAGCAGCCTGAACGCGCTGATAGACCTGCTCGAAGCCCACTACGCCGATGAAGCGCAGGCCTGACCTGCTTTTCATACCAAACAACGCAAAGGAGATGGATCTTATGAAGAAGCTGATAGCTCTGGCGCTGAGCGCGCTGATGCTGCTGTCCGGCGCATGCGTAGCCGCCGCCGAACCGACCGCCGTTACGATTGAATACCCCGATACGCTCAAGGCGTTGGGTTACACCGAGCCGCTCGTGCTGGACGACATGCCCGAGCGCGTGGTGTGCATGTCGAGTTCGCCGGTGCTGGCGCTGTACGAGCTGGGCGTCACCATGATAGCCATACCGGCCACCAGCGTAGTCGACTGGCCCGAGGATCTGGCCGCCAGCGCAGAGCAGATGCAGGTATCTATGAACACCAACTTCGACATTGAGACCGTCGTGGCCATGGAGCCCGACCTGGTCATAATGGGCTACACGTCCCAGGAGACCTATGGCGCGATACTCGAGGGGCTGGATATACCGGTATACTACGTCGACGCCGGCCACACCGTGTCCTACGAGTCAATAAAGGCCCAGACCCAGGTGCTGATAGACGCGTTCGCGCCCGGCAGCGAGGCGGGCGCCGCTATAATGGCCCGGTTCGACGAGCTGGAGGCCCGGCTCGAGGAGGTGCGCGCGACGCTTGAAGGCAAGACTTGCATGGTGCTCCAGTCTTCCCCGCCCAGCCACTACATACAGACCGCCGACGGCACGCTGGGCACGATGGCGCGCATGATAGGCCTGACCAATGTGTACGAGAACGACGCGTCCTCGATGGTACAGATAGACTATGAACAGGCGCTCAATTACGATCCCGACGTAGTGCTGGCCGTGGGCATGAGCAAGACCGGCGAGGAGCACGAGGCGCTGATGCTGGCCGACTTTGAAAACAACCCCGACTACTGGAACGCGATACCCGCGATAGCGCGCGGCGACATGATCTGCCTGCCCGTCGATTATTGCTCGACCGCCGGCATCAACATAATCGACAACATCAACAAGCTCGCCGACATAATAGAGGCGCATTTTGCAGAGTGATCGAGGTGTGCAGATGAGTAAATCGCCAAAGCGGGAGATTAGCCTGCGCCGGGTGGGCGCGGTATGGGCGCTGCTCGTCGTAGCGCTGGCCGCTTTGTCGCTGATCGCCATTGCAGTGGGCAGTGCAGGATACTCCGTAGGCGAGATCCTGCGCGCCCTTTTGTCGGGCGAGGACAGCACGATAAGAGTGATAATATTCAGCCTGCGCCTGCCGCGCCTGCTGCTGGCGATAATGATAGGCGCGTCGCTGTCGGCTTCGGGCGCGCTATTGCAGTCGGTCATGCGCAACCCGCTGGCCGACCCGGGCACGATAGGCGTGTCGGCCGGCGCGGGCACCGCTGCGACCACGGTGCTGCTGCTGTTCCCGGCGTTGACCAATGCGGTGCCGCTGTTCGCGTTCGGCGGCGCGGCGCTGGCGTGCGCGCTGATATACTCGCTGGCGTGGAAGCGCGGCGTCGACCCCACGCGCATCATACTCTCGGGCGTGGCGGTCAACTCGGTGCTGGGCGCGTACAACAGCCTGTTGCAGATGATGCACTCCGACTCGCTTGAGGGCGTGCTGGCGTTCATGAACGGCAGCCTGTCCGGGCGCGCCTGGGCGCAGGTGCAGACGCTTTCGATTTACGCCGCGATAGGCCTGGTGCTGGCGTTCATGGGCATAAAGAGCGCCAACGCGCTGCAGCTGGGCGACGAGATGGCCAAGAGCCTGGGCGTCAAGGTCAACGGCTGCCGCATATTCCTGTCGGCGGTGTCGGCGTTCCTGGCGGCGGCCACGGTGTCGGTCGCGGGCATGATAGGCTTTGTGGGGCTGGTCGTGCCGCACATATCGCGGCTGCTGGTCGGCTCGGACTACAAGGCGATGCTGCCCACCAGCGTGCTGCTGGGCGCGGTGGTGCTGCTGGCCGCCGACACGCTGGGCCGCACGATCATACCCGGCATGGAGATACCGGTCGGCATTGTCATGGCCGTGACCGGCGGACCGTTCTTCCTGTACATGCTCAGAAAGAAGGGAAAGGTCAGTGGAAATTAGAGCGGAAAACATCGAGATAGCCTACGGCGACTACACCGCCGTGGCCGACATGGACATAACCGTGCTCAAGGGCCGCATAACCAGCATAATCGGCCCCAACGGCTCGGGCAAGTCGACGGTGCTCAAGGCGCTGACGCGCCTGCTGGATTATCGCCGCGGCGCGGTTTACCTAGACCGGCGCGACGTGCGCGAGTTCACCCAGAAGGAGTTCGCCCGACACATCGGCGTGCTGCCGCAGATACACAGCGCTCCGCCCGACTTCCAGGTAAAGGAACTGGTCGGCTACGGCCGCCTGCCCTATCAGAAGTGGTATCAACACAACACCGACGACGACCGCAGGATTGTCGACTGGGCGATGAAGGCCACCGGCGTATGGGGGCTCAAGGACAAGTCGATAAACCAGTGCTCCGGCGGCGAGTCGCAGCGCGTGTGGATAGCCACCGTGCTCAGTCAACAGCCCGAGATACTGTTCCTCGACGAGCCGACCACATATCTGGACATATCCCATCAGCAGGAGATGATGCGCCTGATAAAGCGCCTCAACCGCGAAAGCGGCATAGGCGTGGTCATGGTGCTGCACGACCTGAGCCACGCGCTTGAAGTCAGCGACTGGATAGTCGTCATAAAGGATGGCCGCAAGTACGACGAAGGCCGTCCTGAGGACGTCATAACCGCGCGCATGATGCGCGATGTGTACGACGTGGACTGCGACATAATCCGCGTGCCCGGCCGCGAGCGCCCGCTGATAGCCTACCGCGAGATAAGTTAAGGAGTGGAGATTGATGGACGGCAATGCAATACTCTCCCGCATGAGGCGCCTGAGCAGCGTGGAGAGCATAAAGGACGTAAAGCCGCTGACCGCGGCGATGTTCCCAGGCACGCACTGCCCGCTGATGGGCGCGGCGATGGCGGTGCGCGGCATACGCGACGCGCTGATGGTCATAGTCGGCACCGACGAATGCGCGTATTACACCAAGCACATGACGCTGCACTCCGACGAGTTCGGCGGCGTGGACGGGCGCGTGGTGTCGGTCACGCTGGACGGCCACGACGTGACCTTCGGCTGCGTGGGCAAGGTCGAGCAGGCGTTCTCCGACATAGTGTGCGAATACGCCCCCAGCGCCGTGTTCCTGGTCACGACCTGCGTGGTCGAGATAATCGGCGACGACTTCGACGCGCTCGCCGACGCGCTGACGCGCCAGTACGGCATACCCGTCATGGCGGTGCACACCGAGCACTTCAAGTGCGAAAACCACATGCCCGGCATAGAGCGCACCATGACCGCCTGCTTCCCGCTGATGGAGGATCGCGCCCGCACCGGCGGCGTTAACCTGCTAGGCCAGCGCATGGGCAACTTCAGCGATACCGAGCTGAGCCGCGTGCTCAAAAGCGCGGGCGTCGACGTCCATTTGCAACTGCCATGCGGCTGCAGCGTGGACGACATACGCAACGCCGCCGCGGCGCGCGTCAATATCGTCGTCAACGACATAGCGCTGCCGCTGGCGCGCCGCATGGAGCAGCGCTTCAATATACCGTATGTACTGTTCGACAAGTACGCCGACCCCGGGCGCATACTCGAGTGCTACATGCACCTGTTCAGCGCGCTGGACATGCGCTGCCCGGACGAGGTCAGGGCGCTCCACGCCCGAGCGCTGGCCGCATGCGAGGCCGGCCGCAGACAGCTGGAAGGCGTGAGCTATATCTACGGCAACACGCCGCTGCGCTGTTTTGAGTTCAACCGGTTCATGGCCGGGCTGGGCATGGTGCCGCAGGTCATACAGGCCGCATCGATACAGCCCGAGGACCGCGAGGACATCGCCGCGATACTCGCCTGCTGCGACCCCTACCTGACCAAGACCGCCAACATTGCGCCGCTGCAGTACGTATACGACGTGCTGCACCCGATGCTCTACCTGGGCCACGAGTACGCCGCGCGGCTGCGCGCAAAGCGCATAGCGCTCGCCCGTACCGACGCCGCCGGCAGCATGCTGGGATTCGAGCTGACCGAGTTTGCGGTGCGCGCGCTGACCGCGGCCGCGCAGGAGGCCCGTCAGCTTCGAAAGGAGGCGGTCTGACATGAGCCTGTGCAGATACCTGCCCACGCCCTCCGACCGGATGGGCATACTCTGGAGCCTGCTGTGCATCGAGGACAGCGTGGTCGTAGAATACGGCCCCGCGGGCACGACCCACTTCAGCATGGGCCTGTTCGGCGAGCTGGGCATAGACCAGCAGAACCGGCTGTTCTCCACCCACATGAGCGAGGACGACGTGGTCATGGGCAACGTAACCCGGCTGGAGGAGGCGCTCGTCGAGGTCGACGCGGGCTACCATCCCAGCGTGATATTCGTCGTGGCATCGTCGGTGTCGGCGGTGATAGGCACCGACCTGAAGGGCGTGTGCACATACATGCAGGATAAGGTCGCCGCCCGGCTGATAGCGTTTGAACAGGGCGGCTTCCGCGGCGATTACAGCGTCGGCCTGAGGGAAGTATACAAGCTGCTGGCCGACGAGCTGGTGCAGCCCGACGCCCCGGCTCAGCCCGGCAGCTACAACATACTCGGCGCGTCGATAGGCGCGTACCGAGCGGCCAGCGACATCGGCGAGATACAGCGCCTCATGCGCGAGGCGTTCGGCATGGAGTGCCACGCGTGCCTGTGCCTGGACACCGACGCCCAGCGCATACGCACCTGCGGCGGCGCTCAGCTCAATCTGGTGCTGCGCGACGAGGCGCTGCCCGCCGCGCGAGCCATTCAGGCCAAGTGCGGCACGCCATTTACCCAGGGCATGCCCTGGGGCTATGCCGGCACGCTGCGCTGGCTGGAGGACGTGGGCCGCGCGCTCGGGCGCGAACCGGAGCCGAAGCTGGTCGGGCAGCTCAGGAAGCGCGCGGGCGAGGCGGCGCAGTACCGCATGTACGGCATGATGCTCAAGCGCCACAAGCCCGGCGTGAGCATACTCGCCGACTGCAATGCGACGCTAGGGCTGGGCGCGTTCATGGATGAGCTGGGCTTCCCGGTCGCGCACAAGCTCTGCGCGCACGGCCTGCGTGCGCTAGAGCAGCCTGGCGACGTGCGCCATCTGCCAGATGAAGGCGAGCGCATTGCGCTGATGCGCAGCCTGCATCATCAGCTGGTGCTGGCCGACGACATATCGGGCCACCTGCTATCAGGCGACAACACTTTCCTGCGCGTGAGCACGCCGCTGGTCTACGGCGCGCAGGTAGCCACTCACCTGCCGCTGGTCGGCCCGCGCGGCGCGGACATGATACTCGAGAGCGTCGAGCGCTATCTGCAGACGCTGAGCTGAGGAGGATATATATATGAATGTACAGGTAATCTACTCCAGCCTGTCGGGCTGCACCCGGCGACTGGCCGAGGGCATATTCGCCGGGCTTGCCGCCGAAAGCAAATCGATACACGACCTCAATGACGGCCAGCCCGAGCTCACCGGCGACATGATACTGCTGGGCTACTGGGTCGACAAGGGCGGCCCCAACGCCGAGATGCGCAAGTTTATGGAGTCGGTGCAAGGGAAAAAGGTCGGCGTGTTCTGCACGCTGGCGTACTGGGCCGACTCGGCGCATGCCCATGAAGCTCTGCATCGCGGCGTCGAGCTGGTGCGCGAGCACAACACCGTGATAGGCGGCTATGTCTGCAACGGCGCGATGTCGCCGCAGATGATAGCGGCGTTCCGCGCCAACACGGGCGGCCCCCACAGCGCCACGCCTGCCAGCGAAGCGCGCTGGGATATCATGAAGAATCACCCCACCGCCTGCGAGATAGCGCTGGCGGCAGAGCGGTTCAACGAGCGCATCGAGCTCTCCCGCCGTCTCGCGGAGCTGGGGGTTCCGGTTGACGGTATTACAATATGACCGCTGCCGCCCGTGCGTCGCGTGGGCTGCAGGCTGAATCTGCTTGTGCGATTTGACGCGCGCTTGCGGCTGAGCGCCGGGTATTATACGGCGCTCAGCCCACTATTTCGACATGCTGTTCTCGCGTAGATGGCTTGTTACTTGTCGCAATGGTTATAGCCTTCTCAATACTATTTTGCACGATTCGATTATAAATACGTCAGATCAGGATTATAGAAACTCGCAGCATGCTGCAGTCAGGGGCTCGTCAACGGTCTGGGCTGAGCGCCGGGTATTGCACGGCGCTCAGCCCACTAATTTGACAAAGCTGTTCTCGCGCAGATGGTTCAGTACTTGTCGCGATGGTTATAGCCTTTTCTACATGTTTAGCATGATTCGATATATACGTTCGCCAGATCAGGTTAATTAACTCGCAGCATGCTGCAGTCAGGGGCTCGTCAACGGTCTGGGCTGAGCGCCGGG
>CAWVGT010000156.1:0-6246 GCA_963928645.1 Candidatus Fimadaptatus sp. | reverse complement strand
AGACGGGCGACGACCGGTGTCCGGCGGCTCGACTTGGTTTGGGGGATGAGGTTAGCGCGGGAATGACCGGCGATGCGAGCGGATTCGCTGTTGCCCCTGTGTGCGCGGAAGGCATGCGCATGAGCGAGGACGACGGACGGACGGGCGGCGACCGGTGCGCAGCGACTGGACCCGGTTTGGCAGATGTGACCGGCTGCATGCCCGACACAGCCGCCGGACCGGCGTGCGCGCGTGCTGATGAGTCCCCGTCGTCACCCGGTGCAACCGGCCAGTCAGCCGACGCCTCCGTTGCCTGTCAGACCGCCGGCTCGGGCGCGTCGACCGGCAGCGACCATCCGGCGGCGCCTGCGGAGCGCGCGTGGGTGGACGAGCTGGAGGAGTATCGCGAGGCGGATTTCGCGCGGGCGCGGCAGGCTGACGCGCACGCGCAGCTGCGCATATCGCAGATCGGAGCGCTGCTGGCACATCAATCGGCCGGTAATGGAGCCGCGCCGGGGCGCGATGCGGCGCGCGGCGGCGTGGTTTTTGGCAAGTCAAGGCTGGATTTTGACGGTGTGCGCGCGCAAAATCGAGAGTGTGCGGACGAGGACTACCGCCCAAGGCGCGACGCGCGCGCGGAGCGGGCGGGAGGCTTGGCCGACGTGGGTGCTGATGAGCGTGCGCGTAATGCGATATGCGGCGCCGATTGGTCGTGTGACGGCGTGGAATATCGTAAACGCACGGGCGAACATGCGGATAATTCGACGGCGAAATCGAAATATGCGCAGGCTGACATAGGCGATTTGACCAGCGAAATTGAAAATGCAGGCGCGTCGACCCGAGACTCAGAGCGCGATTTGCGCTTTGCGGCGGAGGGCGATGCCGCCCGGTTTAGCACAGGAATGGCGGCGGCACATTCGCGCGATGGCACGCAGGATGGGATTCGCGGCGAATTTGCATGCGGCGGGGCAGAAGTCACGCGCGCTGAAGCGCACGGCATGGACGGCGATGCGGCCGCGTTCGATGTGGCCGCGACCGCAAAACCTGCTTGTGGGGTACGCGATGTGATCTCGCCTACGCATGCAATGGCGGGAGCGGCTTACAGTGATGAGCCAACCGGATATGGCGAGGCGCACGGCGCGGCTGCCTGTGCGCAAGTTCACGATGTGCAGCACCAAGGTGTGGCGCAAACTCGTGCAACGGCGGGAGCGCCTGCCGATATGCCAACCGGCACTGAGGCGACGTCTTGTGAGGACACATCCGCAAAAGTTCACGCTGCAATGATCGAAGCTGCTGTGCAGCCTCGTGCGGTGGCGCGAGCGCTCGCAGATGTGCCAGTTGCCGAAAGCGCGTCGTTCAGCGCGGCAACACGCACGAAAGCATACAACGCGTCGACCATAACAACCGCGCAGCCAAGGGCAACGATGAATGCGTCCGCCAGTGGTTCAATGGACGAAAGCGCGTCGATCTGCATTACTGAATATGCGAAAGCTGACGCAGAATCAACCGCAACATCCGCGCAAAATCATGCAACAGCGGGAGTCCATGCCGATATGCCAACCGACAAAAGCGCGTCGCTCAGCGCGGCAACACGCACGAAAGCATACAACGCGTCGACCATAACCACCGCGCAACCAAGGGCAACGACGAACGCATTCGTCAATGGTTCAATCAGCGAAAGCGCGTCGTTCCGCGTTGCTGAATATGCGAAAACTGACGCTGAATCAACCGCAACATCTGCGCAACCGCGTGCAATAGCGGAAGTGCCTGCCGATGTGCTAACCGGCAAAAGCACGTCGTTCAACGCGGCAACACGCACGAAGGCTTACAGCGCGTCGACTATAACCGCCGCGCAACCAAGGGCAACGACGAACGCAACCGCCAATGGTTCAATCAGCGAAAGCGCGTCGTTCCGCGTTGCTGAATATGCGAAAGCGGACGCAGAGTCAACCGCAACATCCGCGCGAAATCGTGCAACAGCGGGAGTCCATGCTGATATGCCAACCGACAAAAGCGCGTCGCTCAGCGCGGCAACACGCGCGAAAGCATACAACGCGTCGACCATAACTACCGCGCAGCCAAGGGCAACGACGAACGCATCCGCCAATGGTTCAATCAGCGAAAGCGCGTCGTTCGGCATTGATGAATATGCGAAAGCTAACGCGGAGTCAACCGTAACACCCGCGCAACATCGTGCAACAGCGGGAGTCCATGCTGATATGCCAACCGACAAAAGCGCGTCGCTCAGCGCGGCAACACGCGCGAAAGCACACAATGCGTCGACCATAACAACCGCGCAGCCAAGGGCAACGACGAACGCATCCTCCAATGGTTCAACCAGCGAAAGCGCGTCGTTCTGCATTGCTGAATATGCGAAAGCGGACGCAGAGTCAACCGCAACATCCGCGCGAAATCGTGCAACAGCGGGAGTCCATGCCAATATGCCAACCGACAAAAGCGCGTCGCTCAGCGCAACAGCAGCCGGAACTCCCCCCGCGCCCGTCAAACCCGCGCCCCCCGGCGCGGCGCCGCGCGCAGTCGCTCCGGCTCGCCCGCTCGCCCGCCGCGTCGCCCGCGCGGCTCCGCTTGCCCCGTCCGCGCTGGATCGGCTGATCGATCAGCTGCTGAGCGAGGAGCGCGCCCGCCGCAGTTAACCCGCCGATAGCTTGACTTTATCGCTTTAGCATGGTATAGTGTAGCTGCCGGCGGCACACTGCTGCGGGCATGCCCGTGGCGCACCAGTCCGCGACACACTGGCTCGCGGTACACTGACACGCGGCGCACCAGCCCACGGCGCACTGACCCGCGACCGCGCCTTCGCCGGGCATGCGCCGCGGCCGGTTCAGGCGGCGCGGCCTGACTCGATCCCCCAAACTTACCATATTACGATTACGACAGCGAGGCATGCACTATGAATTACCTGAGCCCCAAGGCCAATACGATAGTCCCCTATACGCCCGGCGAACAGCCGCGCGACCGCAGCTACATCAAGCTCAATACCAACGAGAACGCCTATCCGCCCTCGCCGCGCGTGGCCGAGGCGCTCCAGGGCCTGGCGGCGCAGCTCAGGCTGTATCCCGACCCCGAGTGCACGGCGCTGCGGGCCGCGATCGCGCGGCGGCATGGGCTGGCGCCGGACAACGTGTTCGTGGGCAACGGCTCCGACGAGGTGCTGGCGTTCGCGTTCGAGGCGCTGGTCGGGCCGGAGGGCGTGCTCAGCGTCGACATCGGGTATACGTTCTATCCGGTGTACGCGGCGCTGTTTGACCTGCCGTACCTGACCGTGCCGGTGCGCGACGATCTGAGCGTGCCGTGGCGCGAGCTGATCGCCGGGCGCACCGTCGCGCTGGCCAACCCCAACGCGCCCACGTCGCTGGCGCTGGGCCGGGCCGAGCTGGAGCAGCTCGCCGCCGGATTGCGCGCGCAGGGCAGGGCGCTGATACTGGACGAGGCGTACTGCGACTTCGGCGGCGAGTCGATGGCCGACGCGGTGAACGGGTTCGACAACCTGCTGGTGGTGCGCACGCTGAGCAAATCGCACGCGCTGGCGGGGCTGCGCGTGGGCTACGCGCTGGGCGCGCCGGGGCTGATTGACGGCCTGAACCGCATAAAGAACAGCTTCAACTCCTACACCGTGGACGCGCTGGCCCAGGCCGCCGCGGCCGCCGCCGTGGACGACGGGGAGTACTTTGAACATGCCCGCGACATGATAGTCGCCACCCGCGCGCGCTTTTGCGCACAGCTGCGCGATATGGGCTTTGACGTGCCCGACAGCCGCGCCAACTTCGTGTTCCCGCGCCATGAGCGCGTGCCGGCGAAGGCGCTGTTTGAGGGGCTGCGCGCGCGCGGCATACTGGTGCGCTACTTCGACAAGCCGCGCATAGCCGACCGGCTGCGCATAACGATAGGCACCGACGCCGAGATGGACGCGGTGGCGCAGGCGCTGCGCGAGCTGGTGAGCGAATAGCGCGGATACATGCTGCATATTTATGCGCCGGGGCGGTTTGACAGCGCCCCGGCGCGCGCGGTATAATGGCGGTGCGGACGGCGCTGCGCCGCCGCAGTACGATGAGCGGAGGTGCCGGGCCGATGCCGGACATAACGAGCAACCAGAACCCGCGCGTAAAGGCGCTGCGGGCGCTGCGCGAGCCGCGCACCCGCCGCCGCGCGGGGCTGATGCTGATAGAGGGCGGCAAGATGCTGGAGGAGGCGCGCGCGTGCGGGCTGGCGGTGCGGGAGGTGCTGTACGACCCGGCGCGCGTGGACGCGGCGCTGGCGGGGCCGGGCGCGCTGAGCGTGGCGCCGCACGTGCTGGAGGGCCTGTGCGAGACCGTGACGCCGCAGGGCATAGTGGCCGCGGTGGAGCCGCCCGCGCCGATTGCGCTGGACGAGCTGTGCCGGCGCGCGCGGGAAGCGGGCCGCGCGCTGCTGATAGCCGCGCTGGACGGCGTGCAGGACCCGGGCAATGTGGGCACGATCTGGCGCACCTGCGACGCGGCGGCGTTCGACGGACTGCTGCTGAGCGCGAGCTGCCCGGACGAGTTTTCGCCCAAGGTGCTGCGCGCGTCGATGGGCGCGGCGTTCCGCGTGCCGGCGCTGCGGGTCGACCTGGCGCAGGCGCTGGGCGAGCTGCGCGCGCGGGGCTGCGCGGTGGTGTCGTCGCAGCTGGACGGCGCGCCGTTCTTCGAGGGGCTGCCGGGCGGCGACGTGGCGCTGGCGATAGGCAACGAGGCGCGCGGCGTGTCCGAGGGCGTGCGCGCGCTGGCCACGCACCGGCTCCGGCTGCCGATGCCGGGCCGGGCCGAGTCGCTCAACGCGGCGGTCGCGGCGGGCATAATGATGTACGCGTGCATCGCGGGGCGGCGGTGAGCGGGGCGGCGCGGTTTGTGGAGCGCGTGAACGGGCGCGCGGGTTAGGCTTGGCGGTATGACTGGCTGTGCGGCGCTCGTGGTGGGGTGCGTTTCGCGGCTGTGTGGGCCAGAGCCGGGCCGAGCCGCTCGACGCGGCGGTCGCGGCGGGCATAATGATGTATGCGAGCATCGCGGGGCGGCGTGGTTTGTGGAGCGCGTGAACGGGCGCGCGGGTTAGGCTTGGCGGTATGGCTGGCTGTGCGGCGCTCGTGGTGGGGCGCGTTTCGCGGCTGTGTGTTCCAGAGCCGGGCCGAGCCGCTAAGCGCGGCGGTCGCGGCGGGCATAATGATGTATGCGAGCATCGCGGGGCGGCGCGGTTTGTGGAGCGCGTGAACGGGCGCGCGGGCCAGGTCTATTCGGTAAGGTCGGCTGTGTGGCGCTCCTGGTGGAGCGCGTTTCACAGCTGCATGCGCCTGAGCTAGGCCGAGTCGCTCAACGCGGTGGAATGCGTGAACGGGCGCGTGTTAGGTCTACCGATATGGCAGGCTATGCGGCGCTCATGGTGAAGCGCGTCCTTCGGCTGAGTGCGCCGGGCCGAGCCGCTCAATGCGGCAATCGCGGCGGACATAGTCATAATAATGAACGCGTGCATCGCGGGGCGGCGGTGAGCGCGCCATGAACATATACCGGGGCCGCCCAACCTGTATACCGACGTGCGGAAACTGAAATACAATATGAATGGAGTTGGCAACGCAATGGCACCTGTTACTCAAAGCGATGTGACATAGATTGGCGCGAGGGTGTTCGCGGCGCTGGGGATATGGCTGCTGGCAGTCGTCTGCGCGGCGGTGATTATGGGGCTGATAACGCATCGCCTTGCCGGCAAGAAGGGCTATACCGGATACTTCTGGACGGGATTCTTGCTGAACATAGTCGGGCTGATATGCGTCGCGGGGCTGCCAGTGCGGCGGGATGACTGACGCGGCAAAGCGGGCGCGCGCAATGTGATTGCTGATTTGGGCCTGAGACAACAGGCAGCAGGTACGCCCGGTGGACATGAATACCCGCCGGGCGTCAGTTTATTGACAAAGTATAACGCTCGCTGCCGGCCCGATCAAATATGCAATCCCGATCGCGAAACAGGCAAATCGCAGAAGCCCCCGCCTCATGGCAGCCGGGCTTTGCCGCATCGCCCGCATGCCGCTTACCCGTATACCGCCTGATAAAGAACATTCGGTGTAAACGCGCCGCCCGGCAGGGCGTCGCCAACGACCTGACCTGGTGGACATGAATACCCGCCGGGCGTCAGTTTATTGACAAAGTATAGCGCTCGCTGCCGGCCCGATCACGTATGCACTCCCGATCGCGAAACAGGTAAATCGCAGAAGCCCCGCCTCATGGCAGCCGGGCTTTGCCG
>CAWVGT010000155.1:0-5637 GCA_963928645.1 Candidatus Fimadaptatus sp. | reverse complement strand
CGCGTTCATAATGCAAAGGCACCTCGAGCGTCGAGCGCAGTTGCCGAACAGCTTGCGCGCATGTCGGTGCAAAACGCGGCGCAACCGCATGCAAAGATCACCACCGCGGCCCATGCCCGCCGTCAATGCGAAGCGCCCGCCTTCTGACTCGCAGAGGGCGGGCGCTTAAAGCACGGAGCCAGCTTACTTGAGGTTGAACGCAACCTCTATGTCGTCGACTTCCTTTTCGGAGATCGTGACTATCTCGCCTATGTCGCGCGTGGCGATTATCGCCTTGGCGCTGTAGTCCAGCACCTCCAGTCGGTCAAACGCGTTGAGCAGCGTGGAGCCGGTCACTATCACGCACTGGTTGCTGATTATCAGCACCGGCGAGCGGCGGTTGATCGCGGCCGCAGTGCCCTTTACGTCCATCGTCGACGCCGCGTACGGCAGCCGCTTCACGTCCAGCAGGTTGATGTAGCTCTCGGGTATCGTGCGCGAGTCGAACTCGGTGTCGGTGCACGCAAACGCCATTATCGCCGGCGGATGCGCGATTATCACCGAGCCTACCTCGGGATGGGTCGCGTAGATCTCCTGATGCAGCGGCACCGAGCGGCTGGGCATCTTGCCCTCCTCGCACATGCCGTTCTTTATGCGCACCAGATCCTCGGGCTCGAGGTACTTGCGGTCCTTCATGTACGGCGTTATCAGGAACGAGCCGTCCGACAGCCGCTGGGAGAACGTGCCCTGGGTCGAGTTGAACAGCCGCTGGTCATAGGCGCGGTGTATCATGCTGCACATGTCGCGCCGCGCCGCGCACTCCTCGGACGATATGCTGCGCGCCACGAACGCGTCCAGCTGCGGATGCGCCTTGGCCGAGTCTATGTTTATCTGCGCCAGCGTCAGCTCGTTGGGCGTGCCCAGCTTGCGCGCGTCTATCTCCAGCCGGCCCGCAAAGTCCAGCGTCTCAAACGCCATGAACGCGCGGAACAGGTTGCTCGCGCCGCACACCACGCCGTGGTTCTCGAGCATTACGGTGTTGTAGCCCTTGGCGAACTCGGCGGATATGTACTGGCCCAGCAGCTCCGAGCCCGGCACCTCGTACTTGGCCATAGCTATCTCGCCGCAGATCTGGCTGACGCTGGGCACCAGCATCGTGTTGGGTATCTTGCGCGCCAGCGAGAACGCCACCAGCGTCGGCGGATGCGCGTGCAGTATCGCGCGTATGTCGGGGCGCTGCTTGTATATGTCGGTGTGGAACGGCAGCTCGACCGACGGCTTGTGTATGCCTATCTGGGTGCCGTCGGGCTTTACGCAGATCATGTCCTTGCGCGTAAGCGTGCCCTTGTCTATGCTGGACGGGGTTATCCAGATGTCGCCGTTCTCGTCGCGTATCGACAGATTGCCGCCCGAGGTCGTCGTCATGCCGTACTGGTAGATGCGGTCCATTATCATGACCAGCTGGTCCGCCGGATGGAGCAGTTCAAAACGCATTGAATTCTACCTCCGTTTGCGCTTGTATGTATTGTGCGCGGCGCGCGCCTGACCGCCTTCAAGTACATTTGCGCGCCGTTACTTTTGTAATTATTCGCCGTCCGAGCGCCATTTCCTGCCTGTATACCAAACCTAAACATTGAGTATGCGAATTATAACATTGCGCCTCACCAGGCCTCGCCCAGATACGCGCGCACGCAGTTGGCCGCCGGGAACTCCTTGGTGCCGCAGCCGTAGCCTATCGCCGTGATGCGCATGCGCGGCAGCGGGCCGAACTCGTCGGCCAGCGCGCGCAACAGCGCCGCGCCGGTCGGAGTGCACAGCTCGCCGCGGATGTCGCTGCCGTACACCGGCACGCCGCGCAGTATGTCCGCCGTGGCCGGCGCGGGCACCGGCACCAGCCCGTGCGCGCAGCGCGCCATGCCGCTGCCCAGGTTTATCGGCGAGACCACTATCCGCTCGGGCGCGATGCGCTCTATCAGCTCGCACACGCCCACCACGTCGGCGATCGCATCCAGCGCGCCGACCTCATGGAAGTGCACCTGCTCCACCGGCTGGCCGTGCGCGCGCGCCTCGGCCTGCGCAATCAGCGCGTATACCTCGCCCGCGCGCCGCTTGACCCCGTCCGACACGTCGAGCGACTCTATCGTGGCGGCCACGTCTGCAAGCGCCGCGTGATGGTGTTCGGCGTGGGCGTGGTGATGATGATGGGCGTGGCCGTGCTCATGGTCATGGTCATGTCCGTGCTCATGGCCATGGTCATGCCCGTGGTCATGGTCATGCCCGTGGTCATGGTCGTGATCCAACTCCTCGCGGCCGTCGATCCGCACGCACATGTGCGTGCCCGCTATGCCGCAGCGCGTGACCTGCTCGCGCGTGAGCTCCACGCCCGGCAGCCCCAGCCCGTTCATGCGTGTGACGAACGCGTCCGCGTCGCCCGTCAGCTCGCTGAGCGCGCCCATCAGCATGTCGCCCGCCGCGCCCATAGCGCACTCTATGTACAGTATGCTCAATCTGCCTCACATCCCCCTGCATGTCGCGGCGCGTGCGCGCCCGTTTTTCTGATTATAGCACGCCCCGGGCGCGGCCGCAACCTGAGGCGTGCGCGCGCGCTGCAAAAGATTTACAAACTTAACGCACATATGAGGTAAGCTTACATCTGGGCATGGTATAATCCAGTCATAAGGCGCTTACACCTACATATTAAGGAGATGTGTTATATCATGGCTAACCGCATAGTGCTCAACGGCATATCCTATCACGGCAAGGGCGCAATCTCGGCGATAGCCGACGAGGTCAAGGCCAAGGGCTTTGGCAAGGCGTTCGTGTGCACCGATCCCGATCTGATCAAGTTCGGCGTGACCGGCAAGGTCACCGCGGTGCTGGACGGCGCGGGCCTGGCCTACGAGATATACTCCAACATCAAGCCCAATCCCACTATCGAAAACGTGCTAACCGGCGTCGAGGCGTTCAAAAAGAGCGGCGCGGACTACATAATCGCCATAGGCGGCGGCTCCTCGATGGACACCGCCAAGGCCATAGGCATCATCATAACAAACCCCGAGTTCGCCGACGTGCGCTCGCTGGAGGGCGTGGCCCCTACCAAGAACAAGTGCGTCTACACTATAGCCGTGCCCACCACCGCCGGCACCGCGGCCGAGGTCACCATCAACTACGTCATAACCGACGTCGAGAAGAAGCGCAAGTTCGTGTGCGTCGATCCCAAGGACATACCCGATGTCGCGATAATCGATCCCGACATGATGTCCTCGATGCCCAAGGGCCTGACCGCCGCGACCGGCATGGACGCGCTGACCCACGCCATTGAGGGCTACATTACCAAGGGCGCCTGGGAGATGACCGACATGTTCCACCTCAAGGCGATCGAGATCATCGCCCGCTCGCTGCGCGGCGCGGTCGCCAACGAGCCCGAGGGCCGCGAGGGCATGGCGCTGGGCCAGTACGTCGCGGGCATGGGCTTCTCCAACGTCGGCCTGGGCATCGTCCACTCGATGGCGCACGGCCTCAGCGCGCTCTATGACACCCCCCACGGCGTCGCCTGCGCGATCATACTGCCCACCGGCATGGAGTACAACGCCGAGTTCTCGGGCGACAAGTACAAGTACATCGCCCAGGCCATGGGCGTGCAGGGCGTCGACGGCATGAGCCAGGCCGAATACCGCAAGGCCGCCATTGACGCCGTCAAGCAGCTGTCCAAGGACGTGGGCATACCTCAGGATCTCAAGGGCATACTCAAGGACGAGGACGTCGACTTCCTGGCCGAGTCCGCCTATGCCGACGCGTGCCGCCCCGGCAACCCGCGCGACACCTCCGTCGAGGAGATCAAGGCGCTGTACCGCGGCCTGATGTAATCCCTGCGCCAACTGAGCGCCGTCCCTCGCCGGGCGGCGCTTTTTCGCGGCGCGGAGGGCGCGCAGGCTGCGTTTTATACGCTGGTCAAATCGCATTGCGCATGGCGCGCCGTGCCGCTCACCGATATGCACGCCGGAGTGCGGCACTTTTGAACTATGTACAAAACCGTGTCGGCGCGCACGAGCGCTCAAACTAACTCCCGCAGGAGATATAATATATGAAGGAACTCGTCATAACAGCGCGCGACGCCGGCAAGCGGCTGGATCGCTACCTGCGCGCGGAGCTGCCGCTGCTCAAGCAGGGCATGTGCCAGAAGTACCTGCGGCTGGGCCGGATAAAGCTCAACGGCCGCGCGAGCGAGGGTTCGGCGCGGCTTGAGCCGGGCGACGTGGTGCAGCTGTACATAGCCGACGAACTGCTGGCAAAGCCCCGCCCCGTGGACGCGCTGTTGAGCCGATTCAAGTACAGCCTGCGCATAGTCCACGAGGACGACAACCTGCTGCTCGTGGACAAGCGCCCCGGGCTTATGGTGCACGCCGACGCGACCGAAAAGCTCAACACGCTGGTCACGCACGTGCGCGCATACCTCTACCAGAAGGGCGAATACGACTCCATGGACAGAACCGCGTTCGCGCCCGCGCCCTGCAACCGCATAGACCGCTTCACCGGCGGCATAGTGATATTCGCCAAGAACGCACCCGCACTGCGCGCCATGGACGCGCTCATACGCCGGCGCGAGGTGGAAAAGCACTACCTGTGCATAATACTGGGCCAGATGCCCGCGCCGCACGGCACGCTGGAGGGCTACATACTCAAGCCCGAGGGCCGGCGCAGCGTGCTCGTCAGCGAGCGCGCGCTGCCCGGCGCGCAGCGCGCCCTGACCCGTTACGAGACGCTGTCTGCCAACCGGGAGATGTCGCTGGTCGACTGCGAGCTGATCACCGGCCGCACCCATCAGATACGCGCCCAGTTCGCCCATGCCGGCCATCCGCTGCTGGGCGACGGCCAGTACGGCCGCCCCGAGGAAGGAAAGCGCTTTGGCCGCGAGTACCAGGCGCTGTATGCCTACCGCGTCGACATGGCGTTCAGGGGCGACGCCGGGCCGCTCGAATACCTGCGCGGGCGCAGCTTCGCGGTGCGGGACGTGCCGTTTGCCGCCGAGTACTTCGGCGTGCGGCTGTAAGCGCGCCCGCGGCCCGACCCGACCGCACGTCGCCGGCACGCGCAGCGCGACTGCGCCGGATATGCGACCGCCGCAATCGTGCTGTATGCAAACCATGCTTGCCCATATTTACCACGCGTTATATATACCGGCGTTGCGCAGAATGCGCAGCGCCGGTTTTTACATATCCGGCAATTCAGTTTAACCTCCAACGCACCTAGATTTCAAAACTGTGCAAATTCCTCACATTAATTTCAATCGATTCGATTTTTTGAGCGATATGTTATTGACAGGTTAGGTGAATGGGGCGTATAATATTTTTTAGATTCCCTGCGTGTTGTAACAAGGGGCAATTTGTAACTATAAAGGAGGATCTGCATGAAAAAGGCGTTATCTCTGGTTCTGGCCGTAATACTGGTGCTGGCCTGCGCACCCGCGTTCGCGCTCGACCTGCTCTCGGCCGGCGATACCTATCCCCTTGGCTCCGATGCAACGATAACTTGGTACTCTGAGGGCGGCCTTACTCCGCATGAGAAATTTGTGGATGCTACCGAGTCGCCGTTCCATACCGGCCTTGCCGAGCAGCTGGGCATCAACATCGACTGGATGTTCCCCACCAGCGGCACCAC
>CAWVGT010000154.1:0-8034 GCA_963928645.1 Candidatus Fimadaptatus sp. | reverse complement strand
GCTGCGCACGTTGGCGGCGCGCTCTATGCGGCGGCGCTCGGGGAATATCCACTTGGATATCGCGCCCGCGCCCAGCGCGAGGTTGTGGGTGGTCTCCTCCATTATGTCTATGTTGTACAGGCACGCGCGCCCCGGCCGCGAGTAGCCCACGTTCTCAAGGTTGCCGGCCATGTACTTCTGCCGGTACAGGTAGTAGGGCGCATAGCCGGCGGCGTGGGCCATGTCGCGCGCCAGCTCGACCATGCGCTGCGCGGTGGGCGCGTCGACCTGGCTGTAGCCGCGCTCGTGCAGCCGCGAGGCGCGCTTAATCGCCAGCGTGTGCACGGTCACGCTCTCGGGCGCCAGCTCGCATACGCCGCGCATCGTGCGCTCGAACTCGGCTATATCCTCGCCGGGCAGCGCGGCGATCAGATCCATGTTTATGTCGGTAAAGCCCATCGAGCGCGCCAGCGCATACGCGTCCAGCGTGTCGCGGGTGGTGTGGCGGCGGCCTATGGCCTCCAGCGTGCGGTCGCAGAGCGTCTGCGGGTTGATCGATATGCGGGTGATGCCCAAATCGAGCAGCGCCTGGAGCTTGGCGCGGTCTATCGTGTCGGGCCGGCCGGCCTCGCAGGTCCACTCTATCGCGCCCGGGAACTCGCGCTGCGCCGCGGCTATCACGCGCGCGAGCTGCTCGGCGTTCAGCGCGGTGGGCGTGCCGCCGCCCATGTACGCGGCGCGCACCTTCAGCCCGCGCGCGCGCATCAATTCGCCCGTCAGCGCTATCTCGCGCAACAGCGCATTGAGGTAGGGCTCGACCATGCGGCCGTTGCCCAGCTCGTCCGAGGCAAACGAGCAGTATGCGCAGCGCGTAGTGCAAAACGGTAGGCCTATGTACAGGTCGAACACGCCCATGTCGTGGGTCATGACCGGGCGCTGCGCGCGCACGATCTCGCCCAGCAGCGCCGACTTGTGCTCGGACACGTCGAACGTGCGGCTGAGCCAGGTCAGCGCCTGCGCCTCGTCCATGCCGCTTTCCAGCGCCTCGTACACCAGCCGGGTGGGGCGTATGCCGGTCAGCGAGCCCCACGGCGGGCGCACGCCCAGCGCGTCGCGCAGCAGCAGGTACAGCGTGTGCTTGATGAGGCGCTTGAGCTGCTTTTTGCGCTCGAGCGCGTCGCCGTCGGGTATGGGCAGGCTCGCCTCGCGGTGCGCGCCCATGTAGTCGAAGGCCTCGCACCACCGGCCGTCGCGCTCCAGGTGTGTGTGCATCAGGTCGGCGGTCTGGTCGGGCTCGGCCAGGCGTATCTCGCTGACGCTTATGAACAGGCGCACGACCTCGCAGATGTCGTTGAAGAACTCGGGCAGCTCAGTGCGCAGTATCATTGGCCGGTCACCTCGTGGCGGATGGTGGTCTCGGGGCCGTGGCCGCACAGCACGCGCGTGTCGGGCGGGAGCTTGTACAGCTTGCGCAGCGAGCGGCGCAGCTGCACCGGCGAGCCGGTCGGCAGATCGGTGCGCCCGAAGCCCTCGTAGAACATGGTGTCGCCGGCGATCAGCACGCCCGCGTCGGGCAGGTAGTAGCTGACCGAGCCCGCGGTGTGGCCGGGCGTGTATATGACGTCTATGCTCAGGCCGCAGATGTCGAGCCGGGCGTTTTCGAGTATGTCCAGCGGGCAGTCGGCGGCGACCTGCACGTGCTCGTAGCCGGGCCGGCCCAGCGAGCGCTCGAGGCTCACCAGCATGTCGGCGTCGTTGGGGTGGATGCGGATATGCGCGCCGGTGCGCCGGGCGAGCTCGGCCACGGCCTCGATGTGGTCGAAGTGGCCGTGGGTGAGCAGTATGTCGGTCAGGCGGCAGCCCTGGGCCTCGCAGGCCTCGCAGATCTCGTCGGCGGCCCCGCCCGGATCGACCACGAATGCGGCGCCGGCGGCCTTGTTGCATATGAGGTGCGCGTTTTCTTCCATAGAATTGGTTATAATGGTCTGTATCACTGTATCCATATCAGAATCTCCTCTTAGAGTCGAGCAGTATCGTGACCGGGCCGTCGTTTACGAGCTCGACCTGCATATGGGCCTGGAAGCGGCCGGTCTCGACGGCAAATCCGTCCGAGCGCAGCGCGTCGGCCAGCTCGCGGTAGAGGCGGTCGGCCTCGGCGGGCGCGGCGGCGTCCGAGAAGCTGGGCCGGCGGCCATGGCGGGCGTCGCCCAGCAGCGTGAACTGGCTTATCAGCAGTATCGCGCCGCCGACGTCGCCCAGCGCCAGGTTCATCTTGCCCTGCGCGTCCTCGAACACGCGCAGCCCGGCGAGCTTGGCGCGGCAGTACTGCATGTCATCGGGGCCGTCGCCCTGCTCCACGCCGCAGAGCACCATGAAGCCGCGGCCAATGCGGCCCACGACCTCGCCGTCGACGCTGACCTGCGCGCGGGTGCAGCGCTGTACAACGCATCTCATTTTTACGTATACCTCCGGGGATTTAGTGCGGTTTCGGGCGGCGCGACGCCGCGGCCAATCCGGCCGCGACATCTGGGGACGCGCCGCCATACACGGCCATTATACCGCGGTTGTGTAAAGCCGTTTAGCGGTTTTGCAAATTTAAAGTAACGCCGGTTGCGGCGCGCGCTGCGCGTGGAGCCGTGCGGTTATCGAACGGTGCGTATTTCAAGCGGATCGCCCTTGCAGATTTACACCGGGCAGGCGACGGAGGCGCAATATGCAATGAGGGCATGTGGCGATGGCGGCGGGGCGACGTGTGCAGGACGCGCCGGCCGGCCATTCGGGGTTTGGGCGCAACTTGCCGCTCGCTCGCGGCAGGCGGATTAGAAGCGGCAAAGCGCGGCGCACTGGCGCGGCAAGGCATGCGCCGGCATTGCGCGCATGTGCGTTTTGTGTACCCAGGATAACGGCGGCGGAGCCATGCGCGCAAACCGCGCCGTACCGCCATGTGGGGTTTGAGCGCGGCCAGTCGCCCGCTCGCGGCAGGCGGCATAGAAGCGGCAAGCGTTGTGCGTGTTTGGCAGTAAAGCTCATGACAACGGCGGCGTGGCATTGCGCATTGAACGCGCCGTCACACTATGTAGGGTTTATACGCAATCCGCCGCTCGCTAGCAGCAAGCGGCTTCGAAGCGGCAAAGCGCAGCACGCCGGCGCTCCGCACATGCCGGCGCGCCGCGCAGCCCTGCCTCCCCTTGCGCCCAGCGGGCCGATGGGGTACAATATGCACATGCCGGCGTGGTCGCATCAACGCGCCCGCGCCGCACCCGGAAAGGAGTCGACCGCCATGCACGACGACGTACTCGAACTGTTCTCGCCCGCATGCCGGAATTGGTTCAGGCGCGATATCGGCGCGCCCACGCCGGTGCAGCGCGCGGGCTGGGCCGCGATTGCGCGCGGCGGCAACGTGCTGATATCCGCGCCCACCGGCACCGGCAAGACGTTGACCGCGTTTTTGTGGGCGATAGACCGGATGCTGGGCGAGGCCGCGCGCGGCGCGCTGGCCGACGGCATGCGCGTGATATACATATCGCCGCTCAAGGCGCTGGGCAACGACATCCGCCTCAACCTGGAGCGCCCGCTTCAGGGCATATCGGCCGAGCAGGGCGGCGAGTGCCCGGTCAGGGCTGCGGTGCGCACCGGCGATACCCCGCCCTCCGAGCGCCGCGCGCTGCTGCGCCGCCCGCCGCATATACTGATAACCACGCCCGAGTCGCTGTTCATAATGCTGACCGGCGAGCGCACCCGCGCACTGATGGGCGGCGTCGAAGTCGTGATCGTCGACGAGCTGCACGCCGTGATGGACTCCAAGCGCGGCGCGCACCTGATGATGACGCTGGAGCGGCTGAACGAATTGTGTGGGCGCGAGGTGCCGCGCATAGGGCTGTCGGCGACCGTCAAGCCGCTGGCGCTGGCCGCGGAGTACCTGGCCGGGTTTCACGCGGACGGCGCGCCGCGCGCGTGCGAAACCGTGTGCCCGGACATACGCAAGCGCGCCGAGCTGCAGGTCGAGCTCGCGGTGCCCGATCTGCGCGTGCTGCCCGAGGGCAGCATCTGGCCCGAGATATTCAAAAGGGCATACGACGCGGCATCGCATTGTCGCACCACGCTCGCGTTTTGCGAGGGCCGCGCCACCGCCGAAAAGCTCGCCCACGGCGTGAACGCGCTGGGCGGCGAGGGCTTTGCGCGCACGCATCACGGCTGCATATCGCGCCAGCAGCGCCTTGAGGCCGAGCGCCAGCTCAAGAGCGGCCAGCTGCGCATGATGTGCGCGACCAGCTCGATGGAGCTGGGCATAGACGTGGGCGAGATCGACCTGGTGATGCAGATAGGCGCGCCCGCGTCGGTCGCGCGCGCGGCGCAGCGGCTGGGGCGCGCGGGCCATCGCCCGGGCGAGGTCAGCCGGATGCGCTTTTACCCGCGCACCGCGCAGGACATACTGTTGGACGCGTTCACCGCGCGCGGCGTGCTGGACGGCGACATAGAGTCGATGCGCCCGCCGCGGCTGTGCCTGGACGTGGTGGCGCAGCAGCTGGTGGCGCTGAGCGTGTGCGGCGAGTACACCGTGGACGCGGCGCTGAGCCTGCTGCGCGGCGCGTGGCCCACGCATGAGCTCACGCGCGAGCAGCTCGAGCGCGTGCTGGGCATGCTCGCGGGCGACTACGAGCGCGACGACGATGCGCCCCAGCGCCCGCGGCTGGTATACGACCGCATAAACGGCGTGTTCCGCGGAGACAACTACAGCCGGCTGCTGGCGCTGCGCGCGGGCGGCACGATACCCGACCGGGGCTACTACGGCGTGTACCTGGAGGACGGCACTTACCTGGGCGAGCTGGACGAGGAGTGCGTGTTCGAGGCGCGGCTGGGCGACCGGTTCCTGCTGGGCGCGTTCGCGTGGCAGATAGTCGACATAACGCGCGACCGGGTGCTGGTGCGCGGCTGCGACACGGGCGGCGCGGCGCCGCCGTTCTGGCACGGCGACGGCATGGGACGGCCGTACGATGCGGGGCGGCTGTTCGGCGGGTACATGCGCGCGCTGGAGGAGGCGCGGGCGCGCGGGCGGCTGGAGGAGGCGCTGCGCGGGTTCTGCCTGGACGAGGACGCCCGGCTGAACCTGGCGCGCTATATAGAGGACCAGGCGCGCGTGGGCCTGCCGACCGACCGCACGCTGGTGTGCGAGCACTTCAGCGACGGCGCGGGCGAGCATCAGCTGCTGGTGCACAGCCTGTTCGGCGCGCGGGTCAACCTGCCGCTGGGGCTGCTGCTGCAGCGGCGCGCGGCGCAGGCGCTGGGCTGCGACGTGCGCATGCACTATTCGGACGACGGCATACTGCTGCACTCCAGCGGCGCGCCGCTGCCCGAGGGGCTGCTCGGCAGCATAGACCGCGCCCACGCGCGCGAGCAGCTGGTGCGGCTGATGCCGGCCGCGCCGCTGTTTTCGATGGCGTTCCGCTACAACGCCGCGCGCGCGCTGATGATGGGCATGCGCGGCGCGGGCCGGCAACCGCTGTGGGTGCAGCGGCTGCGCGGCGAGCAGGCGTATGCGCGCGCGCTCCGGCACGAGCGCCACCCGCTGCTGTACGAGACGATGCGCGAGTGCCTGGAGGATTACACCGACTGCGCCGCGCTGGCCGACGTGCTGGAGCGGCTGGCCGCGGGCGAGATAGGCGTGATAGAGCGCACCAGTACGCTGCCGTCGCCGTTTGCGAGCGGGCTGCGCGGCCAGCTCGAGGCGGTCGAGATGTACGACTACACGCCCACGCCCAGCGCGGCTGGCGGGCTGGATCTGACGAATGAACCCGAGCTGACGCTGGAGCCCGCGCGGGCGGCGCTGGACGCGGCCCAGGCCGAGGTCCCGCGCGCCGAAAACGCCGACCGGCTGCACGAGCTGCTGCTCAGCCGCGGCGACATGGTCGCGGGCGAGTGCGACGCGCCGCTGGAGTGGCTGGAGCGGCTGTGCGCGCAGCGGCGCGCGCTGTACATAGAGCCTGGGCTGTGGATAGCCGCCGAGGACGAGCCGCTCTATGCGCGCGCGCTGAATGGGGACATGACTGCATGTGGAGGCAATGGGCCGGATGAGAAGGCATATGCCTGCGGAAATGGCGCGACTGATATCCAAAATGACGAAAAAACGCATGAAAACGGAGCAGGAGCTGCTGACGTGGGCACAGCGGGCCACGGCGTGCCGGACGGCGCGGACGCGGGAGAGGCCGGCGCCGCCGCGGCGCTGGAGCGCATACTCAGGCGCTGCATACGCTGGCACGGCCCGCTGGACGCGGACGAGCTGGCGGAGCGGTACGCGCTGGCCGAACAGGCGGTCGCGGCCGCGCTGGCACATCTGAGCGCGCGGGGCGAGGTGGTCGCGCTGGACGCGGGCTATGTGCACCGCGACGTATACCGGCGCGCCCAGCGCATGGAGCTGCGCGCGCGCCGGGAGCGCATACGCACCGCGCCGCCCGAGCGCTACGCCGCGCTGCTGGCGCACAGCCGGAGCGCGGCGGGGCGCGCGACCGAGCGGCTGCTGAGCAATCTGAGGCCGCTATACGGGCTGGCGCTGCCGGTGGGCGCGTGGGAGACGGTGCTGCCGGCGCTGACGGCGGGCTACGCGGCGCGGCACATCGACGCGCTGATAGGCTCGGGCGACGTGATCTGGCGGGTGACGCCGGGCAAGCGGCCGCTGCTGAGCTTCGACGACCCGGAGCGCATAGACTGGGACGCCGAGCCTGAGGCGGTGTGGCGGGGCGTGGAGCTGAGCGAGGCCGAGCGCGCGCTGCTGGAGGCGCTCAGGGTGCGCGGCGCGTCGTTCATAAGCGCGCTGCCGCGCGTGGCGGGCGCGCTGGAGCTGCTGACCGGGCTGTGCCTGAAGGGCCTGGTCACCGCGGATTCGCTGGAGCCGCTGCGGAGCTCGGGCGAGGCCACGCTCAAGCGCGCGGCGCGCCGCACGGCCGCGCAGGCCACTCGCCGGCGCTGGGAGCTGGCGCGGCCGCTCAAGCCGCTGGACGTGGACGCGCAGCTGGAGCGGGCGTTCGACCGCTACGCGATAGTCGCGCGCGAGACGCTGGCGCAGTCGGAGCTGAGCTGGGGCGAGGCGCTGGGGCGGCTGCGCGCGCTGGAATACGCGGGGCAGGTGCGGCGGGGCTACTTTGTGCGGGGCATGTCGGGCGCGCAGTTCGTGCGCGCGGCCGACTTCGAGCGGGTGTGCCTGAACCTGGCGCAGCCGCGCGGCGACTGCGTGGCGCTCAGCGCGATAGACCCGCTCAACGCGTGGGGGCTGCTGCTGGCGCATGCGGATGGGCAGCGCAGCTTCATGCGCGTGGCGGGCACGGCGGTGGTGCTGCGGCAGGGCGTGCCGGCGGCGATCTGCGAGCAACAGGGCCGTGTGCTGCGCGTGCCGGACGCGGAGCATGCCATCGAGGCGCTGACCGAGCTCAGGCGCGCGTTCGAGCTGGGCCAGGTGTACCCGACGCTGCCCATGCTGCGCGTCAGCCAGTACCCGCGCGAGTGCGCCGAGGCGCTGGAAGCGGCCGGGTTCGTGCGCGAGATGCTGGACTATGTGGTCATGAGATAGCAGTGGATGCGTTGCGGGCCTTGTGGGCGGCGGCGCGCGGGAGGCTTGTGAAGCGGAGGTATATCGGGTGCGGTGCCGGGCGATTGCGCGGTGCGAGATGTGCTGCGGTTGGGGATGGGTATCGTGCGGATTTGGCGCGAAAGGCTGCGCGGCGCACAGTAAGGCTGTGGATATTCGCGGTCTGCATGCGGCACGAATGGCTGCGCAGTGCGCGGTGTTTTGCGGATGTGTATGGTTGCCGCCTGGATGCAGCGCGAAGGGTTGCGCGGCATGCAAAATGATCAGGCGGTGTATTCGCCGCCAAAATGCGGCGCGTATGGTTGAGCGGCGTACAGTCTGCATGCGGCACGAATGGCTGCGCAGTGTTTTGCGGATGTGTATAGTTGCCGTCTGGATGCAGCGCGAAGGGTTGCGCGGCGTGCAAAATGATCAGGCGGTGTATTCGCCGCCAAAATGCGGCGCGAATGGTTGCGCGGCGTACAGTATGCCGAGGC
>CAWVGT010000153.1:0-3645 GCA_963928645.1 Candidatus Fimadaptatus sp. | reverse complement strand
GGCGTCCAGGCGTTTGCCCGACGCGGCGCTGGCAATGCTTTTAAGCCGCACCGTGGCGTACACGCCATGCCGGCCCCGGCGCGGTTTTGCGCAGATGCTTTTGCGCCGCTCTGTGCCGCCGCGCCATGCCGGCCCCGGCGCGACTTTGGTGAACGCTTTTCAGTTACGCCGTGGCGTCCAGGCGTCTGCCCGACGCGGCGCTGCCAATGCTTTTAAGCCACACCGTGGCGTACACGCAATGCCAGCCCCGGCGCTGTTCTGCGCAGATGCTTTTGCACCGCTCCGCGCCGCCACGCCATCCCGGCCCCGGCGCGACTCTGGTAAACGCTTTTGAGTTACATCGTGGCGTAAATGCTCTTCCGCCTCCAGCGTTGTGCCAAACACCATTTACCTGCCTTGAGACATTGCCTCTTTGGCACAGAACGCGTGAATCCGCACCACGGCTTTCAGCCTGCCACACCGAGGTTGAGCGACGTCAATGGGCGCGCGCCCGCTCCGGCTTTCGGCGCGCCTCACGCATTGCCGCCCGCGTCGTCGCCATACAGCCGGCGGAACTCCTCGCGCGACATCAGCACCATGCGCGGCTTGGCGCCGTCGGCCTCGCCGATTATGCCGCGGCGCGTCATCTCGTCTACTATGCGGCCCGCGCGCGCGTAGCCTATGCGCATGCGCCGCTGCAGCATCGATATCGAGACCTGGCCCAGCTCGACCGCGATCTCGACCGCCTGCGCCAGCAGCGGGTCGCACTCGTCGTCCTTCTGCTCGTCCCGCTCGGCGTCGGACTGATCCTCGCGCTCGAGCTGTTCGAGTATGTCGGGGTTGTACACCGCCTCGTGCTGGCTCTTTATGAACTCGGTCACGGCGTTGACCTCGTCGTCGGTGACGTTGGCGCCCTGCACGCGCTGCGGCTTGCTCACGCCCTGCGGGAAGAACAGCATGTCGCCGCGCCCCAGCAGCTTCTCCGCGCCCGCGCCGTCCAGTATCGTGCGCGAGTCGACCTGCGAGGCCACCGTGAACGCTATGCGCGAGGGTATGTTGGCCTTTATGACGCCGGTTATGACGTTGACCGAGGGGCGCTGCGTGGCTATGACCAGGTGTATGCCCGCCGCGCGCGCCAGCTGCGCCAGCCGGCAGATCGCGTCCTCGACCTCGCCCGGCGCGACCATCATAAGGTCGGCCAGCTCGTCGATTATGACCACTATCTGCGGCAGCGGCTTTTCGTCGGCCTTCAGGTTGTGGTTAAAGCCCTTTATATCGCGCACGCCGCGCTCGGCGAACTTCTGGTAGCGCTCGGTCATCTCCAGCACTGCCCAGTTGAGCGCGCTGGCCGCCTTCTTGGGGTCGGTCACGACCGGTATCAGCAGGTGCGGCACGCCGTTGTATACGCTCAGCTCGACGACCTTGGGGTCGATCAGTATCAGCCTCACCTCGTCGGGCGTCGCGCGGTAGATGATCGACATGATTATCGTGTTTATGCACACCGATTTGCCCGAACCCGTCGCGCCCGCAATCAGCACGTGCGGCATCTTGGCGATATCGGCTATTACCAGCTTGCCGGCGTTGTCCTTGCCCAGCGCCACCGCCAGCTTGCTCTGCGCGCGCGCGGCCTCGGGGCTGTCCAGCACGTCGCGCAGCGTCACCATCTCGCGCTGGTCGTTGGGCAGCTCTATGCCCACCGCCGACTTGCCGGGTATCGGGGCCTCTATGCGCACCGTGGTCGCGGCCAGGTTGAGCGCTATGTCGTCGGCCAGGCCGGATATCTTGCTGACGCGCACGCCCGGCGCCGGCGTCATCTCAAACCGCGTGACCGCCGGGCCGCGGCTCACGCCCACGACCTTGGCCTGTATGCCGAACGACTGCAGCGTCTGCTCGAGCTTGAGCGCCTTGTCGGCGTCTATCTGCTGCTGCTCCTGCATCGACACGCCGTTGCCCTCTGAAAAGTGCAGCAGCTCTATCGGCGGGTAGAAGTAGGGCTTCTCCTGCGGTATCTCCTCCATCGCGGGCCTGGGCATGCGTATCGGCGTGCCGTCCAGCCGCGTGCCGTCGCCCAGGGGCTTGTCCAGATCGGCCTTAAGCGGCGTGTACATCGCCACGCGCCGCGCGGTCTCGGGCACTATCTCGGGCGTGTGCTGCAGCGCTATCTCCTCGTTTACGCCGCCCTCGCCCGCGTAGCCGTCGAACGCTATGCCCTCGGGCTGCGCGGCCTCCGCACCGGGCTCAGGCGTGCGCTGCGCCGGCGCGTACTCGGGCAGCTCGTCCGCAGCGTCGGCGCCGGGCGCGGCCGGCTCGGGCTCAAGCTGTTCGGGCTCAAGCTGTTCGGGCTCAAGCGGCTCGGGCGCGGCCGACGCGGCCTCGTCCGGCGCGAGCACGGGCGGCTCGAACTCGGGCAGCTCGTCGGGCAGCCCGTCGCCCGGCGCCGGCTCGCAGTAGCGCTCGTACGGCATGCCGTGGTCATAGCCGGTGCCGGCGGCATACGCGCTGCCGGGCGCGGGCACATACCCCCGCGCCGCGTGCTCCGCCGGCGCGTCGCGCTCGGGTTCGGCCGCGCGCGGCGCAAGCGCGTCCGGCTGGGCCTCGGGCTGCTCCGCGCGGGCGTCCTGCGCCGCCTCGGCGCGCAGCCGGCTGCCCGCTATGCGGCGCGCCGCCGAGCCGCCGGTCCAGGCGCGCCCGTCCGCCGAGCTGTCGCGCTCGGGGCGCAGCGGCCGCAGCGTGGGCTCGGCCGGCTCGGCGGGCTGCGCGGCCCCGGCGCGCAGCAGCTCGTCCGCGCGCGTGGGCTGAGCCTCGTTCCACTGTATGCCGCTCAGGTCGAGCACGCCCGGGCCGGCCTCGGGCGGGCGGGACATCGTATAGCCGCCGGCCATGTAGTCCGGATCGTCGCTGGCGCGCTCGGCACCGGGCTCGTCGTAGCCGGTGAACACCATGCGCGCCGTCGCGCTCGCCGCCTCGGGGGATTCGGCGGCGCGCAGCGGCACAGCGCCTGCCGAGGTAAGCGCCCGTCCGGGCACTCGCTTGTCCAAAAACATAGGTACGCCTTCCTGCGCCATGTGCTCGCGCAACGCCTGATTGTATGCCTCCATATCGCCGCGGCTGCGGGACTTGGCGCTCTCCAGCGCCTCCTCGGCCACGGGCCTGACCTCGGGCCGGGCGCGCGGCGGCCGGTGCTGCGCCGGCTCGGGCGGGGCCGGTTCGGCCTCGGCCGCGGCCGGCTCGTCCCACGGCGGCGCGTCGGCCTCGGCCGGCTCCACCGGCTCGGGGCGCGCCGTTCGCGCGGGCGCACGGCGCGACGCATGCGCGCGGGCGGGCCGCGCCGCGCCGGCCATATCGTCGTCGTCGTCGTACTCGCCGGCGCGCGGCAGGTCCTGCCGCTCCAGCTCGCGGCGGCGGCGCTGCAATTCGCGCTCGCGCTGTTCGGCGTCCAGCCGGCGCTCGCGCTCCTGCTCCATGTTGAGCCGGCGCTGCCTGCGCAGCTCGCGCTCTCGCTCCTCGCGCGCGACGCGGCGCTCCAGCGACTGCGCGCGCAGCTCGGCCTTCTCGCGGCCGCGCACCTGGCGGCGCTCGCGGTATTCGTCCATGCCGCCCGATATGCGCTCGGTGAGCGCCTGGCCGACTTCGCGCATCGACGTGCGGCTCAAACACACCGCGATT
>CAWVGT010000152.1:0-9838 GCA_963928645.1 Candidatus Fimadaptatus sp. | reverse complement strand
GGATATGACCCAAACAGTTGCGGCACGAATTGCAGCCGCATTAAGCTGAGTGATAGAGGTAACCCGGCAATGAACCGATTGCCGACGCAATCGCACAAGGCAGTGCCGCCCGTGGAGCCAATAAGCCAAATACACGCGCTGCTGAGTGACTGCGAGCTGCTAGTGGTGGATATGACCCAAACAGTTGCGGCACGAATTGCTGCCGCATAATGCTGAGGGATTATAGAGGTAACCCGGCGATGAACCGATTGCCAATCGAACCGCAGCACAAAGCGGTGCCGCCCGTGGAGCCAATAAGCCATATACACGCGCTGCTGAGCGACTGCGAGCTGCTAGTGGTGGATATGATCCGGAAAGTTGTGGCGCGAATTGCAGCCGCATAAGGCTGAGGGATTATAGAGGTAACCCGGCGATGAACCGATTGCCAATCGAACCGCAGCACAAAGCAGTGCCGCCCGGTGAGCCAATAAGCCAAATACACGCGCTGTTGAGCGACTGCGAGCTGCTAGTGGTGGATATGACCCAAACAGTTGCGGCACGAATTGCAGCCGCATAATGCTGAGGGATTATATAGGTAACCCGGCTATGAACCGATTGCCAATCGAACCGCAGCACAAAGCGGTGCCGCCCGTGGAGCCAATAAGCCAAATACACGCGCTGCTGAGCGACCGCGAGCTGCTAGTGGTGGACATGACCCAGACAGTCGCGGCGCGAATGACAGCCGCATTGAGCTGAACGATCAGGGAGGAATGCCGGCGATGAATCGATTGCCAACCGAACCGCAGCGCAAGGCGGTGCCGCCCGAGGAGACGATACGCCGCATACGCGCGCTGCTGAGCGAGCGCGATCTGTTCGTGGTGGAGACGACGTATCCGGAAAGGCACGGCGCGTACAGCTGCCGCCTGGAGCTGGGCGATCCGCCGCTCTTTGGCCGGGGCTTCGGCGTCAATGGCAAGGGCATGAGCCCGCGCTATGCGCTCGCCAGCGCCTATGGCGAGCTGATGGAGCGGCTGTCCACCGGCGCGCTGATGCCCGGCTGTCCCTTTGACGAGGCGGACGCCGTCGACCTGAGCCCGCAGGCGCTTGCCGCGCAATGCCCCGAGGCGCTCCTTGCGGCGCTGCAGCTCGGGTCGCGGGCGGAGCTCGCCGCATTCCTGCGCGACTGCTTCGGGGAGGCGTCGCTGAGGTGCGCGCCGTTTCGGTGCCTGAACGACGGCTCGGAGGCGCTGATGCCCCTGGAGCTGGTGCAGCTGCTGTGCGGAACCACGGGGCTGTGCGCGGGCAACACGCCTGAGGAGGCGATGCTCCAGGGCCTGATGGAGGTCTTTGAGCGGTATGCGGTCAGGAAGCTGTACCAGTACGGGCTGACGCCGCCGGAGATACCGGCGGATGAGTTCGCGGGCACGCCGGTGTTGCAGCGCCTGGCGGCGAGCGGGCTCAGGTATTCGATACGCGACCTGTCCCTCGGCAAGGGGTATCCGGTGCTGGCGCTGGCGCTGTGGCTGCCCGGCGGCGAGCGGGCGCTGCACGCGGGCGCGGCGGCCTCGCGGGAGGTCGCGCTGGAGCGCTGCCTGACGGAGCTGTATCAGGGCAACGCGGCGGCGGTATCGCGCAGGTTCCATCGGCCGGGCGCGCTCATAGGGCGGGACAGCGCGGCCGTGGCGTGGAGCTACATGGCCCGGCTGACGGACGGGAGCGGCGCGTTCCCGGACAGCGCGTTTGACGGCCCGCCCTCGTATCCGCCCCACGCGGCCGGGGCGCCTTTTGAAACCGACGCGCAGGCGCTCGGCGCGCAGGTCGAGCTCGTGCGGCAGCGGGGCAGCGCCGTGTTTGTGCGAGACTATTCGCGGCTGGGCTTTCCGGTCTACCGGGTGTACGTGCCCGGCGCGTCGGAGGCGTTCGTGCCCTTCCCGCTGTCGCGCGCGGAGTTCGCGGCCTGGGTGAGGCTGCGGCGGGCTTCCGAGGCGGTGTACAACCTGCCCGGGGCCTCCAGGGAAGCGCTCGAGGCGCTATCGGACGCCATCGCGGGCCTGAAGGGGGCCCGGCTGCCGGTTTCCAGGGCGCCGCTGGAGCGGCTCGCGGATCGGTCAACGCCCGGAGTAGGGGCGCATGAGGGCGCGTTTGAGGCGCTGCTCATGGGCAGCGTCGGCCGGTACGCTCAGGCGGCGCAGGCCATGGACGCGTTTCTGGCGACCGAGGGCGCCGACCAAGTGCCGCTGCGGCTGTACAGGGCGTATCGGGACTACTGGCGGGCGCTTGCCGCGGGCGAGGCCGAGGAGACCGCGCTGGCGGCGTGCGAGGCGGCCTATGGCGCGCAGATCGCGGCGCGCTGCCGGGCCGCGCACGCGACGCCCAACGGCCTGTTTGACCCGCGGATATGGCCGCAGTGCCCGGACTGCGAGGCGTGCGCGCTGGCGTCGCGCTGCCTCCGCGACGCGATCGAGCATACATGGGCTTTGTTGAGCCGGTAGGGAGTTGCGCGCCGGATTATGACGGCCGGATCGACGCTGCCTGTCCAAACCTCCGCGCTTGGACGGGCGGCGTCGAGCTTTGTCCTGGCCCCCGGGCCGCGCCTGCACATCGAACCGGACGCATGGCCTTGATGCGAAACCGACGCCCGCTCAGGCGATGCGGGCCCTGGAATGCCGTGCGGCCGATGCGGGGCGGCGCGCTTCGGCGCCGGCGCGGCACTTCCGTTTGAATAGGCGTGGGGCGTGCGGGGGATCTTAATGCACGTGGATACAGGCCGACTGCGTCCTCGCATAGCCGCGCTGGCGCTTTCCCCCGGCCGATGCAATATCGGGCCTTGCGGCATTGCGGCCGGGCGCTAGACATTGGCGATGCCGGCTGGATCGGATGGCCATACGGCGGCTCAGAGGCGGCGGTTCATGCCCTGCGCGTCGATCGGCGTTGGGTGGCGCAGGCGAGAAGTACGGGAAAACAAAACCATGGAGCGATGTGGAGGAGCGTAAAATGGATCTGGTGTTGAGCGACAGGAGCCTGGAGGGCTTCAATGTGCGGCATCCGGGCGTGCAGTTTATCGACTTGTCGAAATTGAAAATCGCCAACTGCGTCGGCTGTTTTGGCTGCTGGACCAAGACCCCGGGGCGCTGCGTTATACGCGACGATGCGGTTAAAGTATATCCTCGCATAGCGGCAAGCGATCGGATACTGTATATTAGCAGGCTCAGATATGGCGGGTACGACACTATTATGAAGACCATGCTCGAACGCAGCATACCGGTGCAGCAGGCGTTCATACGCCTGCTGCAGGGCGAGACGCACCATGTTCAGCGCAATGTAGTCGCAAAGGCTGCGGTTATCATTGGATATGGCGATATATCACCCGAAGCACAGCGGATTTTCAGGGCGCTGGTAGAGCGCAATGCAAAGAACATGAACTTTAAAAGTCATCGCATAATATTTGCCGCAGAAGGCGAAGTCGAAGCGGCAGCGAACAGCGAGGTGGCGACATGGGAATAATGCTCATCAATGCCAGTCCGCGCGCGCCCAGGTCAAATTCGAAGCAATATGCGCGGCTGTTTGCGGAGTACTGTCATGCTAGCGCCGAATACTATGAAGTCAACAAGTCCAACCATGCGGCGCTGTGCGACAAGATGGAGGGCTTTTCGGACATTGTGTTTGTTTTTCCGCTTTACGCGGACGGAATACCCGTAACGCTGTTGAACTTTTTAAGGACGCTGGAAGGCATTGACCGCCCTGAAAAGCCGACGGTTTCCGTGATCGTCAACTGCGGCTTTATTGAACCGTACCAGACCGACGTTGCGGTCGAAATGGTGCGATGCTATTGTCGGCAGAATGGCTATCCGTTCGGCGCGGCTTTGCGGATAGGAAGCGGCGAGGCGATTCTGAATACGCCGTTTCGGATGTTGTTGAAGGCAAAAATGAAAAGATTCGCAGGCTCCATAGGCGGCGGCAAGTATAGGGATTGCCAAGTGACAATGCCGATCACCAAGAAAATGTTTATCAAGGCCTCGACCAAATACTGGGAAAACTATGGCAAGCGGAATGGGATCACCCGGGAGCAGATGGAAACGATGCAAATCGAGTAGCGACATTTCGCCCCGGCAATGCGCGCATATGCGCTGACTGCGCATGCCGCAGCATGGCGCCGGCACGGCAGGGCGCGGCTGGCCAGCTGCCGCGTGTATCGCGCAGGTTTGCGCAAAGGCCGGCCAGGGCCGTGTGCAAAATCTGCCGTGGCCGGGCTGCACGGCGACAAGGCGCGAGCGCGCGGGCCGCGGGTATGCGCTACCCGCGGCAGCGTGCACGGCGCTGCGCAGGCGCGCAATGGGCACAGGTGGGCGGCTTACATTGGGTTGATTTCATACGCCGTGCGCGCACCGCACATCGGCTCAGCAAAGGCGGAGAGCACGCAGTGCAAATGCGGCGTGGCACGGGGCCGGTATCTGACATCGCGCGCTATGTCCGGACACAGCAAAGCCATGGCGGCGCATCGCCTGAAGCCTGCGCGCCGCGATCTCGTCCGCAAAGCCGACTCAGTTCGGCAAACGCCATGGCGTGCGCGCTCTGCAATACCGCTGCACCGCACCTCAACATGGTAAAACTATTGTAAAAAATGTATGGATACTCGGCGGCAAACTTGCAAATGCCGGGAATGTGGCGTATAATAACAAAAACATTGGCGGCATACGCCGCAGATATCGGCGATGGGCACGGGCGGTTCGCGCGCAGGGCGTGGGCCGTGGCGCGCCCGTCCGGTTTTGGCGCGGTCAGGCGCTTGTCTGTCGCCCGCGCCTTTTTGTGGATTGCGAGGATGGCAAACATGGCGAAGCTCTGTTCGAGGTGCAACGGCAGGCTGGACGGCGTAACCGGCCTGTGCCCGAAGTGCGACGCACGGAATCTGGCCGGGCGCTGCCGGAGGTCTATTGCGCTGGCGCTGATGTGCATCGCGGTCGCGGCGGTGGCGGTGGCGTGCTTTACGGGCGCGGACGTGCCGGCGGTGTCGTACGTGCTGGCCCGCAGCGGACTGCGCGGCGGGCGGGAGGCCGCGGTCGATCCGCTGAGCGACAACTGCATACCGGCTGCGGACTCGGTCGCGCGCGACGCTCGAACCGGGCTGATCTACGCGGATGACATGCTGATAGTTATGCTGGAGCCCGATGCGACCGACGCGCAGCGGCAGCGCGCGGCCGAGTACGTGGGCGGCGAGCTGGTCGGGGCCGTGCCCGAGATAGGCATGTACCAGCTCCGGCTGCCCGCCGGGCACGCGCTGGCCGAGCTTGGAGAGCTGGCGGACGGGCTGATGGCGGAGTTCGAATGCGTCACATACGCCACATACGACCTGGCCGCGCTCCATGCGGACGCGGTAGACACGCCGGACGATCCCTGGGACGGCGACGTCAGCCGGCTCGACTGGCAGGACGGCGGCGTCGAGGGCAGCAACTGGTGGCTGGAGGCGATAAGCGCCCCGCAGGCCTGGGCGCTGGCGGGCGAGCTGCCTGAAATTGCGATAGGCATATGCGACAACGCGTTCGACGTCGACCACGAGGAGCTCAAGGGCAGGGTCGCATTTCCGAACGCCGTGCTCGAGTCGCGCAACGCGCTGCCGGTGTGGTGGCGCGAGCTGGGCGACGCCGAGAGCCGCGCCGCGAGCGCGCACGGCACGCGCGTGGCGGGCATAATTGGAGCGCGCGCCGACAACGCGGCGGGCATCGCGGGCGTGGTGCCCAACTGCGAGCTGCTGCTGGCGCCGTATGCCTGGAGCGAGCAGCTGGGCGGCTACCTGGCGTGGGACAGCAGCGCGTGCGCGAACCTGGTCAGCCTGGTCAGGGCGGGCGCGCGGGTCGTAAACTTCTCGCAGGGCAAGTCGGGCGGCGGGGCCACCGCGCTGGACGCCGAGGCGCTGGCGCGCGAGGGCCGGCTGGCGGCGCTTACGATAGCGCGGCTGACGGCCGCGGGCTATGAGGACTTCCTGGTGGTGCAGAGCGCGGGCAACGGCGCCGCCGGCCAGGCGCAGGACGCCGTGCAGAACGGGCTGTTCGCGAGCGTGACCGACGCCAGCCTGGACGGATGCGCCGACGCCGCGCCGGACGAGGTGCGCGCGCACATACTGATAGTGGGCGCGGTCGAGCTGACCGGGTCGGGCTACGCCTACGCCGGGTTTTCAAACTACGGCGCGCAGGTCGACGTGTGCGCGCCGGGCGTGGACATATACAGCGCGGAGCCGGGCGCGCTGACCCGGCTGCAGCTCTCGGGCGGATACGGCTATCAGAGCGGCACATCGATGGCCGCGCCGATCGCGGCGGGGGTGTGCGCGCTGGTCTGGGCGGCCGATCCGGAGCTGTCGGCGGCCGAGGTCAAGGCGATAGTGCGCGACAGCTGCGAGGTGCGCGTGCGGCTCTCCTCCGGGGAGGGCGCGGGGTTTGAGTGCGGCATGGTGGACGCATACCGCGCGCTCCGGGCGGCGCTGCCCGCCGGCGCGACGGACGGCATATTCGACCTGGCCAACGCCTCCGCGTCGACTCGCGTCGACGCGAGCGACGACTATGCGCACCTGGCCGAGGCCTGGGCCGATTTGGACGGCGACGGCGCGCTCGAGCGCGTGTGGCTGAGCACCGCGCCGGGCGAGGCCGGCATGCGCCGCGTGCTGCTGTTTGTAGGCGACCAGTCCGGCAAGGTGAGCGCCGGGCTGGAGCTGGCGCGGTACGCCGGGGACTTCGAGGCGCAGGCGCATCTGCTGACGGACGGCGCGCAGTGGCGGCTGTTCGTGGCGACGCGCGCGCAGGCAACCGGCGATGCGGCGCGGTATGCGCTGCTGAGCTACGACGCGGGCGCGCTGGATGCGGCGGTGACGCTGGCCGACCTGGGCGACGCCGCGGGCGGCTATCCGGGGCTGATATCGATCCCCCGCGGCGCGGCGCCCGAGCAGCTGTGCGCGCGCAGCGCAGCGCCGGACGAGTACCTGCGCGCGCTGAATGGCGCGTTTGCCGGATATGGCGTGAGCTTCAGCGCCGCGGGTGGATCCGGCGTGGCGATCGACGCGCCGGGCCTGCTGTTTACGGTGAGCGGCGCGCCTGCGGCCGGGCGCGAGGCTACGCCGGACGACGCGGCCGGGCGCGAGGCTACGCCGGACGATGCGGCCGGCCGCGACGCGGCGGATGACGCGGCGAGCATGAGCCTGTGGTCGATCTTCAACAACAGCGACGCCGCCCAGTCCGAAGGGCCGGCGGCCACCGACGCCCCGGAACGGCTCGCGGCCGACGAGAGCGACTCCACGCGGGCCGAGAGCGACATCGCGCCCTATGAAGGCGACGCACTGAGCGCGAACGAGGACGCGCATGCCGTCGGCGGGGACGCATACGGCGATGACGCCACATACGATGGTGACGCGAATGACAACGAGGACGAGCCCGCGCGCGCCGACGACGAGGTCAGGACTGGTGACAGCGTGACGTACAGCGAAAGCGACGCACGGGACATGCTGTACGCACAAAACAGCGGCGCGACCTGCGCGCGGCGCATTGAGTACACGATGCCGGACGGCGGCGTGGCGACCGTGAATGCGGACGCGGGCGCGTCGGCGTGGGACGAGTATGTTGAGGCGCTCGGCGGCGTGCGGCGCCTGGACGGCATGGCGGCGTCGGGCAGCGGCTATCTGGCGGACAACGCGTATGCCTGCGACCCGGGCTGCGCGTTCGACGGCAACGTGACTACGGCGTGGTGCTCCGACGGCGCGCGCGCGGGCCAGTGGCTGCGCGTGGACTGGAGCGAGCCGCAGCGCATAGCGGGCATAGCGCTGGTGAACGGCTATGCCAAGAACGCCGACGTCTGGCGGGCCAATGCGCGCGCGAAGCTGATTGCGCTGTACGCGGACGGCGACGCGTCGAGCGGCGAGCTGCTGGGCTACTTTTACCTGGATGACGATTCGCGCGAGCAGTACTTCCCGCTGGACGCGCGCGTGGAGCTGAGCACGCTGACGATAGCGTTTGTGGAGACGTATGCCGGCGACAAATACGACGATCTGTGCATGTCCGAGCTGGCGCTGTACGCCGCGGCCGCTGATGTGCCCGAGCGTGATGCGGACGAGGCGGCCGGCAGCGTGCGCGCGGTCGCGGCGCTCAACCTGCGCGCGCAGCCGGGCCTGGAGGCCGATATACTGACCGAGGTGCCCGCGGGCGCGCTGCTTGAGTACATGGGCGCTGAGGCATACGACGCCGAGGGCGCGCGCTGGATCAACGTGCGCTGGGGCGCGCAGACGGGCTGGCTGCTGGCCCGGTACGTGCAGTATGAGTCGGAGGGCGCCGTCCCGGCCGAACCCGACGCGGGCTACGACGCGGGCGACGAGGCCGGGCATGCCGGCGACGGGGCCGAGGACGCGAGCGACGAGGCATACCATGCGTCCGTAGACGCGACGGCACAGCCTGGTGGCTATGTAATAAACACCACCGGCAAGGTCAACCTGCGCAGCGAGCCGAACATAGGCGCGGCGTCGCTGTGCGCGATACCCGAGCGCACGGCGCTGAGCTACGCGGGCCGCGACGCCGTGGACGACCGGGGCGTGCGCTGGTTCAAGGTGAGCTACGGCGGCGAGACGGGCTGGGTATCGTCGAAGTACGCGGAGTTTGCGTCGGGCGGGGGCGCGGAGTATGTGCGGATAACGGGCCAGAGCACGAACCTGCGCAGCGCGCCCAGCCTGAACGGCGAGAACCTGGCGGTGCTGCACAAGGACGACGAGTTGATCTACCGGGGCGAGACGGCGCGCGACGATCGGGGCGTGGACTGGTACGCGGTGGAGTACGATGGCGGGGCCTGCTGGGTGTCGTCCAAGTATGCCGAGCTGAAGTGACGCCGCGGGCGCATGGGCGGATTGCAGGCGGCTGGATGACGGCGATTGCTGGGCGGGTCAATCGCCGCCGCTTTGCGCCGCAGAGGATGTGCCGTCGGGTTGGCGGATGCGCGGCCCGTACGGACTGAATCGTGTATACATCGACGACCGAGGCGTGGACTGGTACGCGGTGGCGTACGACGGCGAGGCTTGCTTTGTGTCGTCCAAGTATGCCGAGCTGAAGTGACGCTGCAGGCGCATGGGAGGATTGCAGGCGGCTGGATGACGGCGATTGCTGGGCGGGGCAATCGCCGCTGCTTTGTGTCGCGGAGGATGTGCCGTCGGGTTGGCGGATGTGCGGCCCGTGCGGACAGAATCGTGCACACATCGACGACAGAGGCGTGGACTGGTACGCGGTGGCGTACGACGGCGAGGCTTGCTTGGTGTCGTCTAAGTATGCCGAGCTGAAGTGACGCTGCAGGCGCATGGGCGGATTGCAGGCGGCTGGATGACGGCGATTGCTGGGCGGGGCAATCGCCGCCGCTTTGTGCCGCAGAGGATGTGCCGTCGGGTTGGCGGATGCGCGGCCCGTACGGACAGAATCGTGCATAAATTCCGGGCGGCGGCAGACTGCGCACCAAATGCGGCCCGCGTTGAACCATGCAATCGCCGTCACGCCTTGCGGCTACCGCGTGCGATTCTATATTGGGCGGGCGAACAGGCAAGCTCTGCGAACGGAGCCGCGCGTCATTTGGCAAGAGCAGCGCCGCGAGGCCGACATGCGTCGGGCGCCGAACGACCTAACCGTCGCCGGATTGCAGCTGCCGAGTGAGATCTGTCGCCGAACCGTCAGGCGTGCGGGCCCTGCGGCTGGGCAGTGTATGTACGCCGCAACAGTGGATTTGTGCCAGAGCGCGGCGGGTGCTGCGCAACACAATTGCCGCCGCGCAAATCCCAAGGCCCGGCCCGCCCGGCATCAATTCTCACCCATACAAAAAGCGGAACGGCAATCGCCCGTCAAGCGATCGC
>CAWVGT010000151.1:0-15365 GCA_963928645.1 Candidatus Fimadaptatus sp. | reverse complement strand
CCTTATTTCAATCCACTCGCCCACACGGGGCGAGACATGCCACGCTCGGCCATTGAGCGCATGATTGACATTTCAATCCACTCGCCCACACGGGGCGAGACCTTTGGCGGCCGGAATCAGGCTGCTACCACCGACATTTCAATCCACTCGCCCACACGGGGCGAGACTAGACAACGGCGAGTTGCCGTTCTAACGCATAAAGATTTCAATCCACTCGCCCACACGGGGCGAGACACCCATGACACAGATTGTCAATCAGCGAATAACACAATTTCAATCCACTCGCCCACACGGGGCGAGACTTTGGGTCACATACCGTGAAAAAAACGCAGAGATGATTTCAATCCACTCGCCCACACGGGGCGAGACCCATGACGGCTCCCTGTATGGGAACCAGCCCCTTTTATTTCAATCCACTCGCCCACACGGGGCGAGACAGCAAACAGTTACAAAAAACCAACCACAAAAGCCATCCATCTTACACAACTCACTTCTTCAAAAATCCTGCAAAAAAACCGGCTGCAGGAAGAAAAGCGGCAGCGCCGTCAGGAAAGCAGTCACAAATCGGGTGCGAACCTACCGGGGATTTGGTGTGCGCTGGCAGTTCGCATCAAAGTATCAATGGTTCATCCAATGAAAGAACAGGCGATACACCGTAGTGCTCAACCCTGCCATGATAGTTGTTGCCCAGTATATAGAAGCGAACGCTGTCGCGCGCTTCGTCCATTTCGGATAGTATCAGCCGCTTGAGCTTTACCAACTGCGCGGCATCCACCCTGCATTCAAACACGGATTTCTGCACACGTATACCGTAATCGAGGCAGTGCCGGGCAACGCGCCGCAATCGCCTTTTCCCTTCTAGTTCTTCCATACTGATATCATACGTGACCAAGACAAGCATGTCAATCCCTGCCTTTTTTATTTCCACATAAATGGAGGATATGCGTCCAGATCTTTGCGGATATATCGGCTTAACAGCATCGCCTGGGCATGTGGAACAAGACCCCACGGCAGCTTTTCCTTCAGAAATGGATGAGTTATGATCTCCTGCTTGCGCTTTTGCCATGCGGCGAGAAACCGCTTTCTAGCCTCGTCCGTCAGATAGAACGCGCCATTTTCCTTTCGTCCAAAGTCGCCTTCGGTGATCGTGCCCAGATTGATCAGCGATAAAACAAAGCGATCGGCAAACGGTGCGCGCAGCTCCTCGAGCAGATCGAGCGCGAGCGATGCGCGGCCCGGGCGCAGCGCGTGCAGGAAGCCTACGGCGGGATCGAGTCCCACAGCTTCCAGCGCGCCGGCGATCTCGTTGCCCAGGATGCTGTATGTGAATGAGAGCAGCGCATTAACGGGATCCAGCGGTGGGCGGCGGTTTCTGCCGTCGAAGCGGAAGTAGGCGGGATTTTTGAGTATCAGCTGGTCAAATACGGAGAAATAGGCTTTTGCAGCGATGACCTCAACCCCCATAAGCTCTTCCACAGCGCCCGCGCTCATTAGATCAGATAGCGACTGCTTCATTTGCCCAATGGCTCCATTCAATCGGTCTGCATCTACGCGCAATGCGTGATCGCGCAACGTGCGCTCCAGGCTCCATCTGCCATTAAAGATCTTGCCGGTCAGGAACATCCTGGCGATGGGCAGCGCTTCAGCTTTGGTACTGGCGATGCAATATTGCGCGGTGCGCAGCAGCACATTGCCGCTGACGGGCCCGGAAACACGCGCCAGAAACCGGCCGTGCTGCGTCAAAAAGCACAGGCCAATGCCGCGCTCGGCGCACGCGTCCATGAGCCGCGGACTTGCGCCGCGATAGCCAAAGCTGACGATGTTCTCAATGTTCAGCAGCGGTACTCGGCCCAGGCATTCGTCCTCATTCTGAATCACAATCGTCTCGCCATCCAGCGAGAGATAGGCCATGGGCGTGGTGACGTAGAGCGTGTTTTGAAGCCTTCGCACAGTCAGTCCTCCTCGAGCATCTGCCTGACATATGTCGATGCGCTCGCGCGCTTTGTCAAAAGCGGCTGGCAGACATCAACCAGAGAGCAGCTTTTGCAGGCCTTCGTCCATTTGGCTTTCGGCGTGTAGCCGCGCGCGAACAGGCGGTGCATTTCCGCAATGGCTTCGGCGGTCTGCCGCCTGAGCTCAGCAGTGAAGGCGACCGGCACGCGGCGGCGGAGCTTGCCGTAATAGATCGCGCCCTCCGGGATATCGGCGACCAGCATCTCCTCCAGGCACAGGGCCTGCGCGCACAGCTGCGCCTCGTCCGCACCGCGCTCGTCGGGCTGACCGTGCTTGTATTCGACGGGGTATACGCGCCACGTCCCGCTCCTTCCGTGTATCGCGACGCCGTTTTCAGCGCGACGCAGCTCCACCAGGTCGCATTCGCCGGTGATGCGCAGCTGCCGCGAGCGCACCGGCATGCCGCGCGAAAGCAGCACGCTCCCGCGCGACTCGGTGAAGTTCTCGTCATGCACGCGCTCATGTATCAGATTGCCGGAGACAGTCAGCGCGTTATCCTGCCACTGCTGCTCTATGTGTACCAGCGCCCACCGCCGCCGGCAAAAGCAGAAGTGCCTAAGTCCTGAGAGCATCAGAAAATCCGCATCACTCTCCATCGATCTGCTCATAGGCAAGGCCCTCAATGGCGCTCCCGTCCACCGTCACGCTGGGCACGCCGTCATCGTCGACGTTCACGCGCAGCGAGCGGTGCACCCTGGCAGAGGGATACTGGCCGTTGGCGCAGTTGTGCGTCCACCAAACGAGCTGCACTACCTCCATGCTGCCGTCCGGGCGGGCGGAGGTGGCGTCGTTGCGGAAAAGCGTACGCAGCGCCTCTTTTAGCGCCTCGGCGTCTTCCTCGGTGAAGCCGGTCTTCTGGGCGGTCTGCACGTTTATGGAGCCGAACGTCTTGTACACGCCAAACTCGACGCGGTGCTTCGTGCCCATCGTATCAGCGGCTTTCTTGTCGGGATCGTCGCCGGTCTCCAGGTTGACCGACTTGGTGATCTGCGAACTCACGATGTTCACCGGAGCGATGCTGAACGCGGGCTGAATGGTTACCGGGCCGCGTATGCCTATGGAAACTCCATCGCTCTCGTCGCCCTTTTTGAAGGAGAAAACCTGACCAAAGGCGCGCACATCGATCCATGTCCTGCAGGCGATGGCCGCATAGTCGTCGCGGGTCGGCGCAGGCGCGTTCTTGGCCTTCTTCTTGCTGTTGATGGCGTCCATGCAGGCCTTGAGTTCAGCGCAGGACTCGGCGCGCTCCTTCAGCGAGCGGCAGCCGTCTATGCGGCGGTCGTCGGACTGGACAAAGACGGCGTATCCTGCGTCCATCAGGCGATTGCGGATCTTGCGCTTGAGGCAGACGTCGGAGACTTCCCCGGTTCCGTCGTATGTGGTGCGCGGGCGGTTGCCGTCCAGCGGGTCCCCGTTGGGGTTGGCGTTGCGGACGATGAATATGAGGGCGAAATCGATCTTGTGATTCAAGGTAGACATGTTCAGTTTGGCGTGAGCCGGCGTATGGACTCACGCGCTCCTTTCCTGTTTATTGTCATGCAGTTCAGCTGTATAATAATCGTGCAACCAGCCGGAGGAGAGCGCATCATCGCTGTCCCAGGCGTTTTCGCGTATGGCATTGCCGAGGGCGTCGATGCGTTCCTCTATCTTTTGCGACCAACCGGCGCGCTTGCCGCGCAGCTTCTTCAAGTATGGCTGCATGCGCTCCGCGAGATAGCGCCAGGTCGAGGCGGGCGAGACGGCGAACTTGTCCATGAAGCGCAGCGCATTGCTTGTGCGGTTATCCTCCTCGCGCTTTTCCATATCGAGAACTATGCGCTCGACGCGGTTTTCGATGGCGAGCAGCGAGGCATAGGCGCGGTCGCGCGTCAGCGGCTGCTCCTGCGGGGCGGGCGCATCCAGTTCGACGCTGCCGCCGGAGCGCAGGTATGCGCGCATGCGATAAAACCCGTTGAGGAATAGGCTGTTAAGCGGCGCGTCGTCAAGCCGTTCCGCGCGCTCAAATCCGCCTTCGATGGTTTGCAGCATGTATATGGAGTACGCGCTTTTGCGAATGCCGAGCTTTTCCCAGTACGGCAGCAACCGGGCATGAATCTCCGCCCACGCCGTAGCGGGCCGCTGCGTGAGCCGCACCATCATGCGCAGCGCGTTGGTGTTGCCTTCATGCGTGGATACGGTGCGCTCGCCGCGCTCTTCGGACGTGGCGCGGTGCTCCACATTGTCTGCGACAGCTGCCAGCATGCCAAAGCGCTCGCTGCGTTCCGTGCCGAAACGGTAAACTGGCCGGCCTTTACCAGAATGGCCCGGTGCGCTCTTTTCATGCGGAGTGTAGAAATCCCGGCGCTGTGCGAGATAGCCGAGCAGAAAGTCCTCACCGAGCGCGGCGGCGCTCTCCCTGTCGCTGCGCTCAAACAGCGTTTCGACGTCGGATATCGCGTGCATGATGTAATCCGCTCTGTTGTCGTTGCCCAGCATGGCGAGGTAGGGCAGGAGCTTGGCGTGCAGCAGCAGCCAGGTCTCATTGGGGCGCTGGACAAAGCGCTGCGCCAGGCGTATCGCGTTTGTCGGCAGCGCGCGATGTTCCGTCGCCTCATATTCGGCCACATCTGCCAGCGCGAGCAGGCGGCCGTAGAGGTAGTCGCGGCTTTTGTTGCCAGTATCTAGTCTATCGGACGGAAGCTGCCCATCCGGATCTACTCTTGCGTCACGGGGGAGGGCGTCGAAACGGCTGCGACGGAGCAGCGCGCAGGTCGTGCGCATGCAGTTCTCCCATTCGAACCGCTGCCAGTTGCCCTTATTGTCGCGGAAGGTGAGCGGGGCTTCGGAGCGGTGCACCGCGCTATCGATGATGTTGCGCGGCAGTGCCGCGCCGTCCACGATGCAGCTCAGCAGGCGCTTGTACAGCGCGCGCAGCTGTTTGGCGTCGCTCTTGGTGCAGCGCAGGTCCTCTTTGGCACGGCGAACAGCGTTCGGGCCCATGACGGCATCGGCGATGGCCAGCGGCAGCGGGGTGCGCACTACGTATTTGCCGCCCGCCCTGTTCCAGTACGTCCAGCAGCAGGAGCGATACCAGTTAGTGAGCCTGCCCACATAGAGGTCATCGGGCAGTTCCTGATAGTAGTCTATCGACAAGCGGCCATCAGTAGCCGCCTCCATGCTCATGATGACTACGGACGAAGCCCGCTCCTCGCCATCCACCAGGTTGGCGATGCAGTCCTCAAATACCTTTGCAGTTCGTCCGGCTCCTCTTGCGGCATCGCAGAGCGTCCGGGAGTACTTTTCAAATGTGTCCGGCAGCTCGATGCGGTCCTCATCTTCATCCTCATCCGCGGCAGAACCGCGCTCATTCAGCGGAACCGGAATGGCGCCTGTCCGAACATCCCATGCGACTATGTTTAGGCCGAAGCGCCGGAAGCTGAGTCCCTGATTGGTCATCAGATACTGCAGCGCGCGATGTGCACGGTCTGAGGCATATGCGCTGACGGTTGCGGCGCTGCGGTCTTCAACAAAGCGTCCCTTATATTGGAAGGGATAGCCTGCATCCTTGGCAGAGAGCAGCTTGGCATTGCCTTGCACCTTGGGATGGTTGTCAAGCGCGGGCAGCATTTCGCCTGTCGCATAGCACAGCATCGGTTCGCCGCCCGGCCTGCGCGCCATGTATGCCGACCAGCTGTCCTGCACATCCCTTCGCTTCCACAGGCGCATTTCGGGGGAGTTGCAGTCCTCCACGCTGAAACAGACCATCGCCTTGGCGTCCGGGCCGCCGAAATCATGCTCAACTTCATCCTTGTGCAGCTTGAGCTTTTTGGGCAATTGGTCATGCAGGTCGTCCAACAGCCGGCGCTTGCTCAGATAGGCAAGCAGCACCTTGAGGCATTCGGGCGCTTCGGGCTGCGCGCACCAGCCCTTGAGCTGAGCCAGGTAATCGTCAAGCAGCGCGTTGTGGGTGCCGGCCTCTTCCACGAAGTACTTGAGATTGTCGGCCAGCGGATAGGGCGCGCCGTTTGCGCCCGTGCGCCCCTCCGCCTCCGGCGTGGCAGGCACGATGCACTCGCAATCGGCCTTGTCCAGCACGCTTACTGAGGAAAACTCGCCGTCCGCCGTGACGGTTACCACATAGCTTAGCTTCTTCTTTGTGAATCCGACGCGGGCAAGCTGGGTATGGTTGCTATCGTCGGCAATGTCAAAGCGGCTGACCACGTCGTAGACGTCACAGAGTTTCTGGATCCAGCCCATGGCTTGCGTCGCCTCCTTCCCGCTGCATAAGGCTCAGCTCCTGCTGCAAGGACGCCTCGTCAATGCCCGTAAAGTTGCCGTATTTGCCGCCGAACTGCTTGGCCTTCATCGGCCGCACATCGTGGCGCAGCGTGCAGTCCTGCGGCGCGCAGAACGTGATAATGCCGTCCACCATCTTTGCCCGCCAGAAGCGCACGGCGAGCACATCCCGCCCGGTCTCGTCCGGGTAGTCAAAGCCGTGGAACATTACGCCGAAGTCGATCTCGCCGCGACCGGCATAGTAACTGTGCCGCTTTTCCGCATCGAAGTCGCAAGGTTCGACGTATCCCTGACACTCGCGCGTGCCCAGGAAGATATCACGCCGGCCTCCGCGCTGCACCATGCGCCGGGCGATGTTGTGGTGCTTGTGCTCGTTCTGGCCATCTGCGATCAGGTCGGGCTCGGTCCGATAGGGGTTGGCGATGAAATGCGCGCGCACCAGGTAGGCGGGCTCGACCAGATAGGCGTAAACCGAGAGCGTGTTCTGCGGCTGCTCATAGCTGATTGGGCGGATGTTCTTGGACTCGGTGCGGATGGGATTCATGACGCAGACCTCATCGACGATATACTGTATGCTCGGCTTCCAGTATATGCTTTCGGTTATGCCCTTGAGCGCCTGATACGTCGGTACGTGATAGCTGCGCTTCTCGCCGCCCATCCGCGTTATGGGATCTGAGAACAGGGCGTATTTGCCGTACACCTTGAACTCTATCTGGTTGCGGATTTTGCCATGGGACAAATCAATCGCCATCTCCTTTCGTTGCTGCTTGCACGTCAGTCGTGGAATGTGGTATACTTAATGCGTCATGTACAGCGCACTGATGTGCATGTGGATTGAAAAGTAGTGAGGGGCTATAGTACGCGAAGCGGCGTACGGGCCCGGAAGCCATAGCATTCTGGCTTCCGGGTATTTATGTGACTTATTATAAACTAAAATGGGCGTCTTGTCAATGATTATTTTTTCTCGTAGTTAGATGGTATAGTACTAATAATCCATCAGGTCAAGCTCACGACCCACGGCGTTTACCCCGCGCTCATAATCGTAGTATTCTGCCCTCAAGGCCAGTACGCCCGTGTCGCCAACGGCATAAACCGCGCCTTCCGCCTCCAGCCGCTTCAGCATATAGTCGTACACATTGACGCTGTACTGCTGCGCGCAGGCAAGCAGCAGGGCGCGCCGCTTTACTCCGGACTGGCTGAGCAAGGCGCTGATGATCGCATCGCCCTCCCCGTAAGGCACGACGATGGCGCGAGTGTCATCATCAATCACGCGGAAGAGCTCGCCGGCCGTGCGAAATGCCTGCTTCAGCGGGAAGAGATCCTTTGTGCCTCCGGCAAAAGCCGCGTTCTTACCGAGCAGATCGACGAGGTTGCCATTTGCGCAGGGATACTTTTCCACTTTTTTCGTATAGCATCGTTCTTCGACAAAGTATCTGCAAATGCCGCCCGGCTTGCACAGCGCCTCAAAATCATCCGGACTTTCATGATACAGCTTGCGCGTACAGCATTTGCCATTTTCAATCGCCGCCAGGTTCTTTAGGACTTCTTCCTTAAACTCCCAGATGTACACATACCCGCACTCGCGCTCCATGTTGCGGTTGCCGCGGCCGCCCGCCTGCACGATGCTCGGCAAGCCCGCGAGACTGCGCACGACGGCCGGGAAGCTGATGTTTATGCCCGCCTCGATGAGCGCCGTGGATACGCACAGCGCGCGCCCGCCACCCTCGAGCCACGCTTTCATGAAGTCTATGTACGCGAGCCGATGCCTGGGGCACAGCAGCGTACTCAGATGGACGCAGAGCACATCCTCCTCTGTGGCGACCTTTGCCCGCTCAATGACGGCTTCTCTATCCAGCGTGCAGTCCATGGCGACGGGCTGCATGCCCTGCTCCTTGAGCAGATCGACGGTACGCCGGTATACATCCCAGGCGACGGCCTTTGTGTTGACTATGGTCAGCACGCTGGCGTGCGTGCGCATCAGGTTTTGCAGCTTGCGGGCCGCCTCCTCATTTGTCAGGCTCTTGCCGATTTCAGGTATCCAGCGCACCCGCGCGAGCGCGTCGTAGAGCCGGGCAAGTTCGCTCTCATCGCCCATCAATTCGCTGTCGCCGGACATGGCGATATGCTCAAACTCCATCTGAGTCGCCGTGCACAGCAGCACCGTACAGCCGCAGTTCAGCACGAGGAAGTTGACCGCACGCTCAAAGAGCGCTTTACACCTGGGCGGCAGCGCCTGGATTTCATCAAAGACGATCACCGCGCGGGTCAGCCTGTGCATGCGGCGCGCGTTCGTGTTCTCGCAGCGGTAGAGCGCGTTGAGAAACTGCACCATGCTGGTCAGTATGATGCGGCTGTCCCAGCGCTCCGTCAGGCGCCGATACTGCAACCGTTCGCCTTCGTCCTCCACAACGACGTTGCCGTGGTGCTCGAGTATGCTGTCGTAGCCGCCCAGCGCATTGCGGATATCCCGCGCGTTCTGGTCCAGAATGGTATTGAACGGTATGACATAGAATATGCGCTCCATATCGTGCCGCAAGGCGTGCCCAAGGGCAAAGCGCAGGCTCGAAAGCGTCTTGCCCCCGCCGGTGGGCACCGTGAGGCGATACACGCCCGGCCTGCGCGCGGACGCCTCGCCGCAGCGCGCGGCGATCCCGGCGCGGATTTGGTCGATAGGCGTCCGGAGCGCGAAGTGCGCGCCAGCGTATGCGTCCAAGCGCCCGAGCAGTTCGCCCCAGACGGGCGCGGGCGGCTGCGCAAGCGCGTCCTCGCCGTACTCAAAGCAGGCCGCATCATGGCGGTCGGCGTCCACGAGTATGCTCAGCAGCAGCCGCGCGATCAGTCCATCGTGAAAGGCGCCGCTCCTTCCTGCGGCGCGAAATTGCTGCAATTCTATGCACGCGGCATCAAACAGCGCGTCGAGCTGTGAAAGTGACGCGACGTTATCAGTAAAGTATGCGACGGCTTCATCATAGTGCAGCGCATGTTTATCTGCCTGCATTTTCTGAATAAAGGACGGCTCCGAGCTTTTGCCTACACAGTCCATCAGCCCAGTATGATGTCCGTATACGCACAGAGCCACGATCTGTGCCGCACGCCTGCGCATCTCATCGCCGGAAGACCAGTGCTCATAAGCAAAGATTGCGCCTGCAGGGGCATGGGGATGCGTCTTTTTATTATAGTCGTCAGTCAGATGTGCCTGAAACGGCGGCGTCCCTTTCCCCATATCATGTATAAGGGCGATAAGTCGCGCTGTGTGGGCAAGGCGAAGCGGTGCGGCAAACCGCGCGCAGAGCAACGCAACGTTTTCGGCGTGTTCAGTCAGGGACTGTGTATGTCCGCTTTCCCGATCGATATGAGCTGCATATAGTTGCATGGCGACTCCTTTCGTCCTAAAGGCCAGTCGATTTGGAATTTGCCAGGACAAACAACCGTTTCCACCAGGGCTTGTTTGCAAAAATGGAAAGTAGAGCAGAAGTAACAAAGCAGAGCATGAAGCAATATAAATGTGGGCAAGAAAGACAGAATCGAGCTTGTCAAGGCGAGCAGCAATTTTACGCAACCATTTGAGTTTCTGGAAAAAGCGCTCTATGACATGACGATATTTGTAAAACTGCCAGCCGCAGAACCACGGAATGCAGGTACATTTGCGAGGAGGAATGGCATAGTCGGCATAGTTTCGCGGAAGGTAATTCAGAATACTGTTCGCACCATAAGTTCGACCGGCAATGTTCAAGATTTCCGTAAGCAGGCGAAACTGCAACGAGCAAACGGTTGCCGGAGCCAGAGGTCCCCGCCTGCGGCAACAGCAGGCGCAGCCACCGCGTCAGCGGCCTGGCCTTGGCAGGTTGTCGAGGAAATGCTGAAATGGAGATCCGAAGTAGAAACCAGAGCAGCCTCTGATTCCCATCGCCGTCGGTGAAACAAGAATACCATTTCCCCAGCGTTCTGTCAAGGCTGGCGCTGATCCAACGCGCAACCGCCCTCCTTACCGCAGCAGGCTGCTGATTCCGGGTCAGCCTGCCGGGATACACGATGTCCAGTTCCGCATAAACCCGTCTCCAGTCCCGAACAGGCAATGTCCATTTTTCGTCAGCTCCCAGGTCGCCAGATAGAACACCTTGAGCAGTGCAGGTTTGTCAATCATTTATACAGCGAAGCAAGCAGGCATCTGCCAGGGCGAGCGCCAGCGAAGAGAGCGCATAGGGCCTGAGTTGCTGCGACTTTGGTGCCCAACTGGCTGGGCGCCAAAGTCGGCGAGCGGCCAGGATCGGTGGGAATAAACAAATCGCTTCTGGCCTTCACGGTGACTTCGCTCGACCTTGCCGTTGTGACGCGACGTGTATGGGCCGATCCGTTTGTGCCAAATACCCAACTCTGCCACAGGGGCCTCAAGCAGCGTCGGTATGTCGCGCCTGCTGTTTGAAAATCGAATTTGAAGTTGTCAAGAAAGTTTAGCCCAAACAAGCATGGATTGTACGAATACATATGCCCGCTCATAAATCAGCAGCGGAACCCGAGGTCAAATAATCCTTCCGATACAACAACGGCGCTAAACCACAGTTGACCGATTAGGTTCGACGTAGAATGTAGCAGTGGATATTTCGAAAGATAATAGGCTCCACGCCCTCGCGCTGCAGCCGGGTGGTTACCATCTGGCAGAACTTCTCCTTCTGCAACGTATTGAAGCCGCTCCCATGTGCGCGTTGTCGTAACAGCGCCTGGCGCCGCTCATGCGCTGCACAATCTTGTGGCGCCGGAGCACCTCACGGTACTGCTGGCTTGTGAACTGACCGCCTCTATCAGAGTGAAGTATTATGCCCTCGGTTACTGTTGCGACAGGAATTTTCCAGGGCTCGGCTGCCCAACTCGGCCCGCATGTTTGCGTCCATGTGGAAGCCATGCATGCTGCCGTCGAAACAGTTCAATACTGCCCGCCAGATAGAGCTTGCCGTCAGTGCAGGGGAGCTCGGCAATGTCCGTCAGAAACTCTTCGTCAGGTTTTGCGACCGTAGCATCTCGCAGGATCAGGTGTGCCGACTTCTCTGCCTGCCGTTCGGGCTTGCCAGGCTGTTGGCACGGTGTTGGCATTGGATCGTCAGCTGTGTCCGCACTTGGAAAATGATACGAGCAACAAATGAAACTTGGGTTATTCAAAGGGTATTCTGCGTAAATAGCCCCTCGCCTGAAACCTCCCCATCTAGTAAAAGCGCCGTCCGTACAAAATACACGGCCGGCGCTTCATCTCTGCATTCGGTTTTTGCTATTGCTCTGCCTCCAGGTTTTCCAGGCGGTACGTCGCGTCGCCGATCCAGTCCGCGCACATCGACCAGCGGCGGCAATTATCCAGCGGCATCGCCGGGTCGTACAGCACGACGGGGTTTTGCCCGTCCTCCGTGCTCGCACTAAAATACTCGGCCGGATCCGTCCGGTCTTCGTCCTCGCGCGCGGGCGTCTCGATAAGCGTGCTTTCCAGGTATTGCACCGCGCCCGTTTCGTCCGTCGCGCTCAGCACATGCGTCTCTGCGTACGCGCTTCGCTCTTCCTCGTCGTCATGTTCGCCCGCGCTTATGCACACCTGCAGCGAGGGCGTAAGTTCGCCAATCGCCCGCTGAACGTCGGCATACCATGCGTACACGCCAATGCGGTACCCGTCATGCTCGTCCGGGGTAATGCGCACTTCAATCCGGATATCGCCCAGCTGTCCAGCCGTCAGCTCCGCATCGGGCTGATCCCACACATCTTCGGGCTGCGCGGCCTCGGGATCCGCCAGCACCCAATCGATCAGCTTTGCCGCGTCACCGCTCAGCAGCTCCTCCATGCGTATAAGCGCGCCTGCCTCGCCGTTTCGCAGTTCTATCCACCGGATATCCTTTTCCTGCCACAGCCGCGCCAGCTGCAGGCCGGTCAGTATCAGGCTTCGCTGCGCATACTCGCCGTCCTCGTCCGGCTGGGCGACGACCAGCAGCATGTTCTCTTCCGCCTGATCTTCCTCGTACAGCACGGTCAGCAGTTCGTATCCGTCCAGCTCGTTGGTCTCGTCGTACACAATGCCCAGCTCACTCAGGCCGTCGCCCGTACCCAGGTAGTCGTCGTACAGCACATTGCCCTGCGGTTCCACATATGGCAAATCAAACACCGGCGCTGCCGTCGGGCTCGCCGTCGGCGTTGGAGCTGCCGCAGTCGGCGTAGCTGTAACCGCCGCAGTTGGCGTGGCCGTAACCGCCGCAGTCGGCGTGGCCGTAACCGCCGCGGTCGGCGTCGCCGTAACCGCCGCAGTCGGCGTCGCCGTGGGCGTCGGCGTAGACCACGGCGTAGGCGTCGGTTTCGGCTCCTCGCGCACAAAGCTCAGCGTCAGCGTCTTGTCCTCGTACACGCTGCCTATGCGCACCGTATTGCCCGCTATGCTCACGCCGCTACTCGGCTGCGCCATCACCTGGCTCAGGCGGTATCCCGCGTCCGGCACGACCTCCAGTATAAAGGCGGACAGCCGATCCACGGCAAATGCCTTTTCGCCCGTATAAACCGTCCCGTCCACGCGCACCGCGCCGCCTGCGCCGCACACTACCGCAATCGTGTGCTCGCGGGGCAGCGTTGTGGCCGGCTGGGTATCGCGATTCTCCGCCGCCAACCCCGTCGCGGGCAGCAGCGCGCACAGCGCCGCCAGAATCCACGCAATATATTTTCTCAAAGGCTCCATGCCTCCCCGCAAGTTGTTATCGCCATTCACTTATTCTGCCGAAATGGTGAAGCTCATCGTGCCGGCATAGTCGCCCGCCGGCGCCTGCTGCCACTGTGCCTCGGTGATGTTTATGGTCATCGATTTCTCTGAAGGGGAGTCCCACGGAAGCGCATAGCCCGTCACGGTATAGTCGATGCTCCCGCCGCTGCCATTCGTCATGCTGCCGCTTGCCGCCGTCTTCACTGTGATCGATTTGACGTTCTTCACATCCGTCAGCTCCACCGTCAGCGTGGTCGATGTCGCATTGGGCGCAATCTCCAGCGTGGGAGGAATGATGATGGTGTAGGTCGGCGCGTCCGGATCTTTGATCGTGGTGGTCAGCGTGGTGGACGCGGTCGAGTCATTCTCGTCATAGGTGCCTTCGGCCAGCGCGGCGCTGCAGAAGATCAGGCTCAGCGTCAGCAGCGCGCAAAGCAACTTTTTCATGGGAATACGCTCCTTTCATTATTAAGCAAATTTCTATCGTTTCTGGCTTGTTAATGGGTTGTCGGCTTCTCGGAGCCGCCAGCTCAGTTGGCCACGCTCAGCTTAAAGGTCAGCGTATCGCTGTAGTCGCCCGCGGCCTTGCCGTCGGTGGACTCCGTGAACCCCATCGTCAGCGTCGTGGCTTCTGGTATGGCCTCGCCGCTCGTCCAGCTGAGCACCTCGCCGCCCGCGTTCACGGCCTGGCTGTCCTTCTTCACCGCATAGGCGATGGCATCGCTGCCGCCCGCCTGCTTGAGGCTGAAGTTATTGGCCGAGCTTTCCAGCATTACGCGCAGGGTCTTGCCGGATTCCAGCGTGGAACCCGCTTCGACGGAAATCTGCATGGTGGTGGAAGTTGCACCCTGGGGAATGTTCACGCTCGCAGGAATGATAACGGTGTAGCCCGTCCCCGGCTGCGGCACAGTGTAGGTCACCATGGTGGAGCCGGTGCCGCCGTCGGTGGTGATACTCGTGTCCGCCAACGCCGCGCCCGCGCACAGCAGGCTCAGCGTCAGAAGCATGCAGAAAACTTTCTTCATTAACGATCAAACTCCTTCTTTATTTCTTCCATCCAGACTGCCATTCAGCCCCGAAACCTTCGCGGCCGACCCCAGATGCCTTGAAGGTCAGGGCGTCGGTGCAAGATCCGCAGGGAAGGCCGTCGATAGAGCCGGTGACTTCCAGATTCAGCGTCGCCGCGTCGTGGATCTCCTCGCCCTGTGTCCAGCAGAGAACTGCGCTGCCCGCGTTCAGGCCGCTTCCGTCCTGCTTGATTTCATGGGCAATGGTGCTGTCGCCCTGCTGGAGCCGGAAGCTGTCGGCCGAGCTGGCCAGCGCGACCTGCAGGATCGCGCCTTCCGCCAGCATGGAATCCGCACCGATGGTCACAGGCATGCTGGTCGGGGTCGCCGCGCCTGCAAATATCGCGCTCGCGTAAATGGTGACGGTGCAATCCGTCTCCGGTAATGTCAAATGTCGCGGCCGTATTGTGCGAGGGGATATCGTGGTCGATTGCGCGCTCCGCCAGCGCCACGCCCGCACCGCAGGCTCAGCGCCAGTAACAGGCTCTAAAACTTTCTCATGGTCTCCTCTCTTTATTCCACAATCAACACCATTTCGGTATCGGCGTTGTTTGTCGGGGTCTTATCGCTCATGCGGTAGGGCTGCACGTGCAGTATGACGTTGTACTCGCCCGGCTCCAGCGCGCGTGTGAGCGTGACCTGGTTGCAGTACTGCCCCGGCGGGATCAGCCCGGTGGTGAAGAGCACCTCGTAGCGCTCCTCCCCCGTTTCCTCGTCCACGGTGGGCAGGCGCATCTCAAAGGTGAGGTAGTACCAGCCCTCGTTGGCCTCCGGATTTTTCAGGGTCGTGGCCGCCTCGGTCACGCCCGCGGGGAGCGTAATACTGCCCCAGCCGGGGATCGCCACGCCGGGCTCCGTGGGCGCGGGGGTAGGCGTGACCAGCTCGCCTGCGTTGGGGTCGATTTCAAGTTCCGCGGTGGGCGCGGGCGTTGCCGTGGCTGCGGGCGTCGCCGCAGGCGTGGCCTCGGGCTTTGTGCTTTGCCAGATCAGCACCGCGGCGACCGCCAGTATGACCACTGCCAGCAGCGCGATCAACCATTGCGTCTGTTTCTGCTTGCGCCTGCGACGCTGCCTGTCCCTTCGGCTCCGGTCTGTATCCTGTTTCATACCCTTCCTCCTATTCCGCGCTGGCGGTAAACGTCAGCGTGTCGGTATAATGTCCGGGCGCAAGCTCCTGGCCCTCGGCCACGTTCAGGCTCAGGGTCGTTTCGCCCGTGCCGGTAAACGTGGCGGCGGTATTGCCGTCAAAGATGGCCATGCCGTTTTGCGCCGTCAGCGTGTAGGCGATGGTT
>CAWVGT010000150.1:0-29626 GCA_963928645.1 Candidatus Fimadaptatus sp. | reverse complement strand
AACCCGCATCGAGCTGTCGTCACTTGCCGCAACCCAGGCGAAACTGCCGACACAAACGGCCTTGGCGATAAACAAGGGCCACCCGCTTCCCGGATGGCCCTTCTGTCAGTATTCTATGCCCCGGCGTGCCGCTATGCCCTGCTCCATAGGGTGGCGCAGCGCGCGCATCTCGGTCACGTAGTCGCACGCGGCTATTAGCTCGTCGCACGCGCCCCGTCCGGTTATGACCAGCTCCAGACCAGGCCGGCGCGACCTGACCAGCTCGCACAGCTCCGCCTGGCTGAACGCGCCCAGGTAGGTCGCGCTCAGCGCCTCGTCCAGTATCAGCAGATCGACGCTGCCGCGCGCGCACTCGCCGCGGGCGCGCTCGAACAGCTCGCGCTGCGACTGCGCGTACTGCGCGCGCTCCGCCTCGCTCATGTTCCACACGAACCGGGTGCAGTCGCTGCTCGCGCGCTCAAACCCCACGCCCAGCAACTCCAGCAGGCGCTGCTCGCCGGTGGGCTGCTGCTTCATGAACTGCATGACCCGCACGCTCAACCCCCGCCCGCGCGCCCTGAGCGCCAGGCCCATCGCTGCGGTGGTCTTGCCCTTGCCGTCGCCGGTGTACAGATGGCAAAGCGCTATGTTCATTGCGCGTCCTCCTGATACTGCTGCTCAACCGTGCCCGCGCGGTCAAACGGATAGAACAGGTACCGCACGCGCCCGACTATCTGCGAGCGGCTCAGCGGGCCTACCGAGCGCGAGTCGTTCGAGTTGGCGCGGTTGTCGCCCATCACGAAGTACTCGTCCTCGCCCAGCGTTATCGGGCCGTAGTCGCGCGTCGTCGGGTACGATATGAAGTCCTCCTCCAGCGCCTCGCCGTTCAGATAGGTGACGCCGCCCCTTATCTCTATCGTGTCGCCCGGCAGACCTATCAGGCGCTTTATGTAGTTCTCGCGCGAGTTCGGGTAGTGGCAGATCACGACCGTGCCGCGCTCGGGCTCGCCGATCAGGTAGTCGAACTTGGTGACGAACACCCGGTCGCCGGTGAACAGCGTGTCGTTCATCGACGGGCCGTCCACGACTATCGGCTCAAACACATATGTGCGCACCAGGAACACCACCGCCAGCGTGCAGGCGATCAGTATCAGCCAATCGCGCGTCTCCTTGACTATCTTCTTCCTGCGCTCGGCCCGGCGCTTGAGCTCGCCCTCGTCCTCGGCGAGCTCGAGCAGCTTTTTGGGCGCTTCCGCGCCTTCGTCCGGCAACTCAGGCTTATGTTTATTCTCGAGCTCAGGCTTGTTGTCCATAAGAATACTTCCTTTCGCAATGCTGTGTCGTATATCGCCATGCGCGCCCCCGCGCAAACAAGTCCCGCCGCGCTCAGCGCGCGCCCAGCCGGCCCGCGCGTCCGAGCGGCCACACCCGCAGCACCGCCACCGCGCGCAGGTCGCGCGCGCTCAGCGGCCCCACCGCCCGGCTGTCCCGCGAATTGGGGCGGTTGTCGCCCAGCACGAAGTACTGCCCCGCGCCCAGCTCGATCGGCCCAAACCTGCGCCGCGTCGGCCGCGCCGCGCGCGGCGGGCTCAGCGGCCGCCCGTCTATCAGCACCTCGCCGCCGCGCAGCTCGAGCGTCTCGCCCGGCAGGCCGATCAGCCGCTTTATGTAGTACCGCCGCGCGCCCGGGTAGCGGCAGATCACTATGTCGCCCCGCCGCAACCGCCCCAGTCGCGCCGGCAGCCGCAGCGCTATCAGCCGGTCGCCGCTGCGCAGCGTGTCGCGCATGGAGTCGCCCCGCACGCACACCGGCAGCACTATCAGCCCGCGCGCCAGCGCCGCTATGGCCAGCGCCAGCGCCGCATCCAGCAGCCAGTCCATGCGCTACGCCGCCACGGCGCGCAGCGCATCGAACGGATATACCACCCAGCGCGCGCGGCCCACTATGTCGTCGGCGCGCAGCGTGCCCACGTCGCCGGCACGGCTGTCGTGGCTGACCGCACGGTTGTCGCCCAGCAGCATGTACTGGCCGTCGCCTATCAGCACCGGGCCGTAGTCCTCGGTGGCCGCGTACTCCACATAGTCCTCGTCCAGCAGCGCACCGTTTACGTATGTGCAGCCGTCCCGGATCTCGAACGCATCGCCCGGCAGCGCGACCACGCGCTTTATGAACGTGCCCTCGCGGTTGGGATACCGGCACACGACCACGTCGCCGCGCGCCGGGCCGTCGACCAGGTAGTCAAACCGCGTGACCAGCAGCACCTCGCCGCTGAGTATGGTCGGGCTCATCGACGGGCCCTCCACGCGCACCAGCTCGAACACGAACCCGCGCACGCCCAGTCCAACCAGCGCCGCCAGCGCCAGCGTGACCACCCAGGCAGCGAGCTCGCGCCGCGCGCGCGCATGCCGCCGCCGGCCGTGCCAGGGCGCCGGGCCGCGCGAAGCCCGCGGATGTGCCGCGCCGGCGCCCTGCCGACCCGGCGCGCGCTCCGGCTGGCGCGGTCGGCGCTCCGGCTCATGCGGCCGGCGCTCCGGTTCACTCGGCCGGCGCTCCGCTTCACGCGCGCTCATCGGGCGCCTCCGCGTGCTCGACGAGCTTCTTTACGCGCTTTTCAAACTCGGCGCGATCCAGCATGACCAGCCGCCCGCAGCCCTGGCAGCGCAGCTTCACATCCGCGCCCGTGCGCACTATCGTCCATTTGTCGCTGCCGCACGGATGCGCCTTGCGCATCTGCACCACATCGCCCAGCGCTATCAGCATCCCCCAACACCTCGCAACAATGTGGCCGCCGCGTCAATACGGCGGCCACCTGCAATTATAGGCCGTGATATCAATATATTCAAGCGTATTTGTGTTATGATGCTAGTACATACTTTCGCGCGAATCGCACCGCGCGCCACAATTGCGCCACATCACACATTGCGCGCCTCGCCGTTGTAGACGTAGCCGCTCAGCGGATCGAGGGTGATCGTGGTACCCGTGCGCAGCACCGAGCATGCGTTTTCAGCCGAGTGTATGACCGGTATCTCCAGCGTCAGCGCGGCGATCGACGCGTGGCACGCCGAGCCTTCGCACTCGACTATCACGCCCGAGGCGCGCCTCAGGTACGGCAGGAAGCTGTTGTCGGTCTGCTTGGCGACGAGTATGTCGCCGGGCGTGAAGTTGCTGGCGGCCTCGGCCAGCGTATGCGCGACGCACACGCGGCCCACGACCGGCGCGTCGCCTATGCCGCGCCCGCGCATCAGCACGTCACCTATCACGTGCACCTTAATCAGGTTGGTGGTGCCGCTCATGCCCACCGGCACGCCGGCGGTGATTATCGCCACGTCGCCCACGTGCAGGAAGCCGTGCGCTAGCGCCGCGTCGATCGAGCGGTTCACCATCTCGTCGGTGTTGTCGCTGTGCTGAACCAGCAGCGACATTACGCCCCACACGCACGCGAGCTGATTGTACACGCGCTTGTTCTCGGTTGTGGCGATCAGCGTACAGGCCGGGCGGTACTTGGCCACCTTGCGCGCCGTGGAGCCGCGGTGCGTGGGCGTGATTATCGCCGCGGCGTTCAGGTCGGCCGCGATCGTGGTGCAGGCGTAGCTGACGGCGTTGGTAATCGAAAAGTTGACGTCGAAGCTCTCCTGCACGCCCTTGGGCTCGGAGTTGCGATGCGCCTCGGTGTGGTTGGCTATGCGCACCATGGTCTTGAGCGCCTCCAGCGGATACCGGCCCGAGGCCGTCTCGCCCGAGAGCATTATGCAGTCGGTGCCGTCCAGTATCGAATTGGCCACGTCCGACACCTCGGCGCGCGTGGGGCGCGGGTTGCGCATCATCGAATCCAGCATCTGCGTCGCGGTTATGACCGGCTTGCCCAGGCGATTGCACTTGGCGATCATGTTCTTCTGTATCAGCGGTACCTCCTGTATGGGCACCTCCACGCCCAGGTCGCCGCGCGCGACCATCAGCCCGTCGGCGAGCGTTATTATCTCGTCTACGTTCTGCACGCCCTCCTCGTTTTCGATCTTGGCGTATATCTGCACGTCCTCGCTGCCGGCCTCCTCTATCACGTGCCTGAGCTCGAGCACGTCGGCCGCCTTGCGCACAAACGACGCCGCTATCAGGTCTATGCCGGCCTGGCAGCCGAACTTGATGTCGTCAACGTCCCGCTCGGTCACCGCCGGCAGGTTCAGCTTCACGCCCGGCACATTTATGCCCTTGTGGTTGCTTATCACGCCGCCGTTAAGCACGCTGCACACTATCCGATTGCGGTCTATGTCCTCGACCGTCATCTCGACCAGGCCGTCGTCGATCAGTATGCGCGAATCCTGGCTCACGTCCTTATAGAGGTTGTCATAGGTTATGCAGGCATAGTCCTTGGTGCCGGGTATGTCCTCGCCGCAGATCAGCGTGAAGCGCTGGCCGGGCTCAAGCTGCACGCTGTCGTTTTCGAAGTTGCGCAGCCGTATCTCGGGGCCCTTGGTGTCCAGCATGATCGCCAGCGGCACGCCCTTTTCGGCGCGCAGGCGCTTGAGCAGCTCTATCGTCTCGCCGTGCGACTCATGGTCGCCGTGGCTCATGTTCAGTCGCGCGACGTTCATGCCCGCGTCTATCAGCGCGCGCAGCATCTGCTCGGAGCGGCTCGCCGGGCCGATCGTGCATATAATCTTAGTCTTCCTCACATAAACCATCCTCTACGTATTGAATTTAGCCATATTATATCAGAAATTTGCGTGAGTTTACAGCGTGAAACGAAAAATTATATAAAGCTGCAGTATTCGTGGCAATTTTAGGGTCAACCCACGCATGCTATTGCGTTTGGCGTTGGATTATACTATAATTTACATCATAAGCAGAATCGCGCAATAAAAGCGGCGGCCAGATCGGCTCCGGCCGCCGCGCCGCATTACTTGCCAAACAGCGACAGCGCGCGCTGCATGCGCGCCTTGACGGGCACGTCAAACGGACAGCGAATCTCGCAGCGGCCGCACGCTATGCAGTGGCGCGCCGTATGCTCGAGCGCCAGATAGTGCTCGCGCACGCTCTCGGGCACTTCCTTCTGCGCCAGCGCCATGTCCAGGTACTTGTTGACGCGGGCGATGTCTATCTGGGACGGACAGGGCAGGCAGTGGTTGCAGTACATGCAGTGGCCCGCCAGCGAGAACCGGGGCGCGTGCATCATGACCTGCGCGTAATCGCGCTCCGATTCGGGCGCGTCCTCGTAGTCCACGGCGGCGCGCACCTCCTCGGGCGTCTGCGCGCCCACCAGCACGCTCGCGACCGCCGGCCGCGCCAGCGCGTAGCTCATCAGCTGATGCACGGTAAACGCCTGGCCAAACGGCGAGCCCGCGTCGGTGAGCAGCGCGCCCGCGCCCAGGCTCTTCATGACCGTTATGCCCACGCCGCGCGTCTCGCACTCGCGGTAGAGCTGCGCGCGCAGCGGGTTGGGCGTCAGCTTCTCCAGCTGATATGTGTCGGACTTCATCAGATCCTCTATCTGAGTGCCCTCGCTAAGCAGGTCGTATGCGGGATTGAGCGAGAACATCAGCACTTCAATCAGCCCCGAGCGCACCGCCGCCAGCGCCGTTGCCGGGTTGTGCGACGACATGCCCAGCGCGCGTATCACGCCCTCCTGCTTGAGCCTGAGCGCATAGTCCATCAGTTCGCTGTGCTCCAGCGCTTCCCAGTCGGCGGGCTCGTCGACGAAGTGCAGCATGCCCACGTCGATATAGTCGGTGCCCACCCGCCTGAGGTAGTCCTCGACAAAACTGCGGCACGCGCTCAAGTCGCGCGAGCGCGAATACTGGCCGCCCTGCCACACGGAGCCTATGTGGCCCTGCAGCATAACGCTCTCGCGCCGGCCCTTCAGCGCCGCGCCTATGTTTGAGCGCACCTCGGGCTCGGACATGAACGTATCCATGTAGTTTATGCCCGCGTCCAACGCCGCGCTAATTACCGCGCTGACCTGTTGGGCGCTCTTGCCCTGCAGGTGCTCGCAGCCCAGTCCAACCTCGCTTACCATCATACCGGTTCGGCCCAGCGCTCGCATGATCATAATTGCTCTACCTCCGTTGCCGCGCGCGGGCTGGCCGCACGCATATTGTCGATCCGTGTTTTCTTAATTATAGCGCTTTAGCGGCCGATTTACAAGCAAATTCGGCCGGACGCATCGATTGGAGGGATTTTATGCTGGACATATTGTTGACGGTATTACCCATAATTGCAGTGGCATTTAACGTGCTCGAATTTTCGCTGATGGGCGTGGACAAGCGCCGCGCCGTCAGCAACGCCTGGCGCATCAGCGAGCGCACGCTCTGGCTATGCGCGCTGCCGTTCGGCGCGCCGGGCGCCTGCCTGGGCATGCGTGCGTTCCATCACAAGACGCGCCACCGCGCGTTCAAGTACGGCATGCCGGCGCTGGCGCTGGTGCAGCTGATGCTCGCGGCGCTGATAGCGTACATGGCGCTGGGTTAAGCGCGCCCCAGTATATGCAGCACCGCCTCGCGCGCCAGCATTATGCCCGCGACCGGCGGCACGAACATCGTCGAGCCCGGCGTGCCCCGCCGGGCTCGCGCCGCGTCCGGCTCAACCGCGTCGGCGCGCGGCTGCGCGGGCTGCTCGCGCGAGTACACCACCCTGAGCGCCGACACGCCGCGCCGCCGCAGCTCGCGCCGCATCACCCGGCACAGCGGGCACACGTCGGTCGAATATATGTCGGCCACCTCCAGGCGCGTGGGATCGAACTTGTTGCCGGTGCCCATGCAGCTTATCAGCGGCACGCCCATGCCCGCGCACAGCTCCACAAGCGCGAGCTTGGCCGCGACCATGTCGATCGCGTCTATCACGTAATCCACGTCCGCGTCAAACGGCGCCGGGTCGCCCGGCAGGAACGCGCGTGCCCGCGCGTCCACGCGCATATCCGGGTTTATGTCCAGCATGCGCCGCCGCGCGACCTCAACCTTATACTCGCCCAGCGTCGAGTGCAGCGCCACTATCTGCCGGTTGATGTTGCTCAGCGCCACGCGGTCGCCGTCGACCAGCGTCACATGGCCCACGCCGCTGCGCGCCAGCGCCTCGGCCGCGTAGCCGCCCACGCCGCCCACGCCCAGCAGCGCCACGTGCGCGCGCGCGAGCCGGGCCAGCCCGTCCGGGCCGATCAGCATGCCCAGCCGCTCAAACTCGCCCGCCATCACTGCCCTCCAAACCCGGCGTACGCCTCCAGCAGCGCCTGCGCGTCCAGCGCCGCCGGCGCGCCGCCCTGCGCGAAGTTGGGCCGCCCGCCGCCGCGTCCACCGCAGCCGCTCAGAGCCGCGCGCATGAACCGGCCCATGTCGCCCGGCACGTCGTCCGCGCGCGCGAACACCGCTATGTCGCCCGCCGCATCGGCCGCGCCCGCCGCGAGCAGCGCCACCGTGCCCGGCCGCGCTATCAGCTCGGACGCGGCGCGTATCAGCGCATCGCGCGCCGCCGACTCGAACCGGTGCGCCACGACCTGCGCGCCGCGCACCTCGCGCGCCGACGCGAGCAGCCCGGGCAGCTCGCGCAGCAGCTCGGCCTGGCGCAGCTGCGCCAGCTCGTGGCCGCGCTCGCGCGCCTCGTCCAGCGCGCGCTGCGTCGCCTCGACCAGGTCCTCGTGCGTCGCGCTCAGCAGCAGCCCCGCCTCCCGGCACGCCTGCGCCTCGGCATGCAGCCGCTCGTACGCGCGCGCGCCGCACAGGAACGAAAACCGCGTCTTGCCGCGCGCCGGGTGCGCGCCCAGCACCGTTATCAGCCCTATCTGGCCGCTCGAGGTCGGATGCGTGCCGCAGCACGCCACGCACTCTATGTCGCCGGTCATCACGATGCGTATATGCTCGCTGACCGTCGGGCGCTTGCGCAGCGGCAGCGCGCTGAGCTCCGCGTCGCTCGGGAACCACTGCCTGACCGGCAGGTCGCGCCAGATCAGCTCGTTCACGTCGCGCTCCAGCTCGTCCAGCTGCGCCCGGGTCGGCGCCTGCTTCAGGTCGGTGTCGATCGTGCACTCCTGCGCGCCTATGTGCAGCCCATATGTATAGCCGCCCAGCCGCCGGTGTATCGCCCAGCTCAGCAGGTGCTGGCCGCCATGCTGCTGCATGTGCGAGAACCGGCGCGCCCAGTCGATCGCGCCGTGCACCTCGCCCGCCAGCGGCGCGTCGACAATGTGGCGTATGTCCTCGCCGTCCTCCTGCACGTCCAGCACGCGCGCGCCGCCCAGCTCGCCCAGGTCGCACGGCTGGCCGCCCGCTTCGGCGTAAAACGCCGTTTTGTCCAATACCACGGCATACCGGCCGTCGCCCAGCGCCTCGCAGCTGAGCACCCGCGCGTCGAACTCGCGCAGCGTCACGTCGTCGTGAAACAGTTTATGCGTCATATGATACTCCCCTCGTCCCCGATCGTAGTCAGCCGGCGTCGGGCCCATCCTCCGCCGGCAGCAGCTCGCTGTCGAGCCTGTGCACCAGCTGCGATATGTACGCGCGCGCCTGCCCGGCCAGCTGCAGCTGTTGCTCGGGCGTGGGTACGCTGTCGCCCATAAGCCCCACGAACTGGCTGACCTTCAGCCCCAGCGCGAGCTGCATCTCCTGATCCGAGCCGCGCGGGCTGACCAGATAGTAGCACAGCAGCGAGTCGCGCTGACCTATGCGGTGCGCGCGATCCTCGGCCTGCGAGTGCACCGCCGGCGACCAGTCGAGCTCGCCGAACACCACGCAGCTGGCGCGCTGCAGGTTGAGCCCGCTCGCCGAGCGCAGCGATATGCAGCACAGCTCGGTGTCGCCGTTCATGAACGCCTTGAGCGACGCGTCCTTTTCGGCCTCGCTCTCGCGCCCGGTTATGAACACCGGCCGCTCGCGCCGGAGCTCGCGCCGGTATATATCCATTACCGCATGGTGATGCGCAAACAGCAGCACGCTCTGGCCGGCCTCCAGCAGCGCGCGCACGCACGCGCACACGTATGGCGCCTTGGCTATGCCGGTGGCCTGGCGCTCGGTCTGCGATATCGCGTCCTCGATTATCGCGCGGCGCGCCGCATCGGTCTCGCCCCGCAGCGAGCGCAGCGTATCCGCGACCGGGCGCATGTACTCGCGGTACACCTCGTCGTCCCAGTCTATCGCCTGCACCAGCCGGCGCTTGGGCGGCAGCTCGGGCAGCACGTCGCGCTTGGTGCGCCGGAGCATCAGCCCCTCGCGCTTCAGGTGCTCGCCCAGCTCCTCGGGCCGCGCCACTATGTCTCTGCCGTAGCCCAGGCACCACTCGCGCGTGAAGCTCTCCCAGTCGCCCAGGAAGTGGTAGTCGATTACGTTTACCACGTTCCAGATCTCGCCGCCATGGTTGTATATCGGCGTGCCCGACAGCCCGATCACCGTCTCGCAGTCGCCGGCCAGCAGCGTAGCCGCCGAGTACTTCTCGGTGCCCGTGCGCCGGAGCTCCTGCACCTCGTCGAACACCACCGCGCGGTAATCGAGGCGCGGCAGCGCCTGCTTCCAGCCGCGCAACAGCAGATAGTGCACTATGTACACGTCGGCCTGGGGCAGCTCGTATGGCGTGAGCCCGCGCAGTATGTGCACGCGCGTGCCGCCCGGCAGCGCCACGAACCGCGCTATCTCGCGCTCCCAGTTGCGCACCAGGTGCGGCGGCGCGACCACTATCGCCGGGAACGCGCCCCGCGCGCACAGCAGCGCCAGCGCCTGCACCGTCTTGCCCAGGCCCATCTCGTCGGCCAGCAGCGCGCGCGGATTGTCCATCAAAAACCCCAGCCCCAGCTGCTGGAACGGCATCAGCTCGCCGGTGAACGTGGCCGGCGGGCGCACGCGCGACGGATGCGCCCGCGCCCGCTCGCGCCGCGCCGCGTACTCGCGCGCCGCGGCAATCGCCTTCTGCCAGCGCGCCCGGTCGCGCTCGGCGATCTCGAGCGGATAGCGGAGCATCAGCCAGTTCAGCTCGCCTATTATGCGCGTGTGCGCCACGAACCGCGCCACGCCCCGTCCCCGCCCGTCGCAGCCCGGGAACAGCCGCTTGGCCAGCTCGATCACACAGGGCTCGCCGTGTATCGTCCAGACGCGGCTGCGCGCGTTGTAGCTCAGCGTGCCATAGCTGTGCGCGCGCGCGTCGGGCTCGGCCAGATAGGGCGGCGTCCAATCGGCGACCTCGTAGGGCGCTTCGTGCGGCCCGGCTGAGGAAGCCGGTTCGGTTGGAGCGTCGACGGCTCCGCAGGGCGCTTCGTGCGGCCCGGCTGAGGAAGCCGGTTCGGTTGGAGCGTCGACGGCTCCGTAGAGCGCTTCGTTCGGCCCGGCTGAGGAAGCCGGTTCGGTTGGAGCGTCGACGGCTCCGTATAGCGCTTCGTTCGGCCCGGCTGAGGAAGCCGGTTCGGTTGGAGCGTCGACGGCTCCGTAGGGCGCTTCGTGCGGCTCAGCTGCCGCGCCGTCAGGCGCGCCGTAGCGCGCGCGTATGTACTCGTCGCGCGCGGCGTGCATCTCGCGCGCCTGCATCGCGCCCTTGAACGACTTGGACCTGCGCCTCATGGCAGCGCCACCCCCCACAGCCGCGCCAGCGCCACGCAGCGCACCGGCACTCCGCCTATCTCGCGCGGCAGCCGCAGCTCGCCCGGCGCTACCACCACCAGCGCCCGCACCTCAGGACAGAGCGCATACCGCCGCAGCTGGCTCGCCACCGCCGCGCGCGCCGGCTTGCCCTTCTTTACTTCAATGCCCACACCGCCGCACATGAAGTCTATGCGCCGGCCCGCGCCCAGGCTGACCTCGTGCGCCGCCCGCAGCCCGGCGCGTTCCAGCGCGTCGGCGACCTGCGCGTGCATGTCGTACTCGCCCGGCGCGGCGGGCAGCCTCAGCGCGCTCAGCGCCCGCTCTATCGCCGCCACGCGCCGCATGTATTCGTCCACCCGCTCACCTCCATCCGCATTATTATAGCATGATTTGCGGCGCTCGACAAATCGTATTTGGCCGACGGCACGGAAATCGGTTCTTCAGAATATGCGCTCCGATTTGAACTGGCTCGCTATTGTTAACAATATTGACCCTGCTTCGGGCGAACTTCCAGATTGACACGCGATTTGCCCAACTTTTCGGAATATGGGCCGCATGATTATTCATAAACCCAATCCAGCAAGCCGCCGCCTCTGTGAAATCATTGCGCTGCGCATTGAATGTAAACACAAACCGTGATATAATCGACAGCGTAGAAAGCGAGGTAAACGGCGTGAAAGACAACAAGACCAACGCCATGCGCATACTGGAGGGCCTGCGCATAGCCTACGAGACGCACTCCTACGACACGTCCGACGGCGCGCTCGACGGCGTGACCGCGGCGCGCCGGCTCGGCATTGACCCGGCGCGCGTGTTCAAGACGCTGGTGACGCAGGGCAGGTCCCGCGCGCACTATGTGTTTGTGATACCGGTGGCCAGCGAGCTCGACCTCAAGGCCGCCGCGGCGTGCGTCGGCGAAAAGTCGATAGAGCTGATTCCGCAAAAGGAGCTGCTCAAGACCACCGGCTACGTGCACGGCGGCTGCAGCCCGATAGGCATGAAAAAGCAGTTCCCCACCGCGATAGACCAGTCCGCGCTCCTGCAGGAACGCATATGCGTGTCGGCCGGGCGCGTGGGCACGCAGGTCGACCTCGACCCCCGCGCGCTGATAGCCGCCACCGGCGCGCGGACGGCCAGCCTTGCGGTGGCGCGCACTGATTCGGAGGTGTAGTCCCTTGTCCATTGACAGAGTAAAGCGATACCTTGAACAATTTGGCGCCGCGCAGCGCGTATTGGAGTTCGACCAGTCCAGCGCCACGGTCGAGCTGGCCGCGCAGGCCGTGGGCGCCGACGCCGCGCGCATCGCCAAGACGCTCTCGTTCGAGACCGAGCGCGGCTGCATGCTGATCGTGGCCGCGGGCGACGCGCGCGTGGACAACCCCGCGTTCAAGCGCCGCTTCGGGCGCAAGGCGCGCATGCTGACGCCCGAGCGCGCGCTGGAGCTGACCGGTTACGCGGTCGGCGGCGTGTGCCCGTTCGACGTGAAGTCCGACTCGGTCGAGATATACCTGGACGAGTCGCTGCGGCGCTTTGGCACGGTGTATCCGGCCTGCGGCAGCTCCAACTCGGCGATCGAGCTCACTTGCGAGGAGCTGGAGCGCTTCTCGCACGCCGACGGCTGGGTAGACGTGTGCCGCGGCTGGCGCGAGACCTACCCGCGCGCGATCGACATGCACGCGCACGTGTTCCCCGACGCGATAGCGCAGCGCACTATGGACAAGCTCGTGACCGTGGCCGATGGCCTACGCCCGGTGACCAGCCCGACCTGCGAAGCCACCGTGCGCCACATGCGCAACTGCGCCATCACCGCCTTCGCCGCGCTGCCGATCGCGACCAAGCCCTCGCAGTGCACTTCTATCAACAACTTTGCCGCGGCCATATCGAGCGATTACGTGCTGGCGTTTGGCACGGTGCACCCCGACTTTGACGACCCGATAGCCGAGATAGCGCGCATAAAGGCGCTGGGCCTGCACGGCGTCAAGCTCCACCCCGACTATCAGCTGATATACCCCGACGAGGAGCGCATGTTTCCGCTCTACGAGAAGATGGCCGAGCTGGGGCTGCCTGTGGTGTTCCACGCGGGCTGGGATCCGGTCTCGCCCGAGCTGACCCGCTCCACGCCCGAGCGGCTGCGCCGGGTGATCGACCGCGTGCGCGGGCTCAAGGTCATCGCCGCGCACATGGGCGGCATGAAGATGCCCGAAGAGGTGCTCGACCAGCTCTGCGGGCGCGAGCTGTACTTTGACACCTCGATGAGCTACGTCTACCTCACGCCCGAGCGCTTCCGCGCGCTGATCGACGCGCACGGCGTCGACCACATACTCTTTGGCAGCGACTGCCCCTGGAGCGACGCCCGGCGTCAGCTGCAGATGCTGCGCGACGTGGGCATTCAGGGCGACGATCTGGACGGGATACTCTACCGCAATGCGGCTGAGCTGCTGGGGCTGGAGGATTGAGGCGGGCGCGCGCGGCAGCCGGCAAGGCCATTGCCGCGGGGCAAAGCGCCGCATATATCGATCCTGATTTGGCATGTCGATGGCGTCGCGGACTAACGTATAGCATGGGGCATCGACATGTCACTTGCGGCGATTAACCGTCGCTACTGTAGGTCCTGCGGAACTGTGCGCAGTCAGGACGCCTGTAAACAAACTGGGCGCACACGCTGTTCATATCCGGCGCGCGATTCAAGAGGGTCGCGCGCCGATTTGCATTCGGGAGCGCGACGTGCAGGCAGCTGAGCGCTTGCCCGCCGCGCTTATCCGACGGCTGCCACGCTTTCAGTTCGAGCGTCCGCCATGGTGGCCAACCATGAGCCAACGATAGGACATGACTGTGCATATCGCCGACGCAAAGCGGCGCGCGACTCTTTCGAATCGCGCGCCGCCGGTTTGTTTTGCGCCTTGCCTTTAGGCTTTATGCGCTTAATGCTGGCTCTGCTTGCGACGCAGGCCCACTACGGCCGCCGCCGCCACCGCCGCCGACATCAGCATCAGTGCGATGTAGAGCTGGTTGTTGTTCGAGTCGCCGGTCTTGGCCAGGCCATTGTCGTCCTCATCGTCCTCGTTTACGTAGGTGTTGGTCACGCGCGCCGTGGTATCCTTGGACAGCGTGCCGCTGCAGTTGCTGTACGTGGTCTTGTAGCCGCCCTCGTTGGCGTTGCTCTCGCGCACCTTGTAGGTGGTGCCCGCGGGCAGGTTGTAGATCGTCAGGCTCTGGCCGCCCTTGAGCGTGATCTTGTCGCCGCTGGATATGCGGTCGCCGTTGGAGGTCTTGTAGCTGCCGTCGGCATCGAAGGTCACGGTTATCGTGAACTTCTTGCTCGCATCGGCGCCCTCGCCCTTGAGCACCTTGGTGATCTTCAGATCGTAGTACTCAGGCTCGATCGGATCATCGCCCATGGTGTAGGTGTTGATATAGATCACGCTGGTGCGCGCGCCCGCCGCAACGTTGGCGCTGGCCACCGAGCTGTACGTCCAGGCCTCACCGTTGACCTGGTTGCGGGTCTCGCAGCCTATGCTGGGGAGCTGCTGGGCGATCACATAGTTGCCGACCGGCAGATCGGTGAACACCGCGGTCTTGCCCGCGGGCACGGTGAAGCTGCCGTCCGAACCCAGCGCCACAGCCTGGCCGTCTATCTCGACAGTGCCGGGCACAGCCGCGCCGTTGGAGGTGATCACATAGGTGAAGCTGGCATCGCCCGCTTCGGCGAGATTGCCGGCCTTCTCCACGCTGACCGCCAGCTCGCCGCGCTCCACGGGCACGGCGGTGGGAGCCTCAGTGGGAGTCTCAGTCGCCGCAGGCTCCTCGGTCGCAGCAGGGGTCTCGGTCGCCGCGGGCTCCTCGGTCGCCGCGGGCTCCTCAGTCGCCGCAGGGGCCTCGGTCGCCGCGGGCTCCTCGGTCGCCGCAGGGGTCTCGGTCGGCGTGGCCGCATAGGTGTTCATGAACGCCACCTTGGCAGTGCCCTCGCTCACGCTCACCGACGTGGTGTTGCCCTCGCTGTACGCGCCGCCATTGACGCTGAACGACACCTTGGCGCCCTGAGGCGCCGTCTCGGACACGGTGAAGCTGCCCGATACGTTGGTTATCGAGGCGGTCTGACCCGCCTTGAGTCCTATCTGCGAGCCGCTGGTGATGTTGCTGACCGAGCTGCCCACCGTGCAGGTGGCCTCAAACGTGTTCGTGCCGACTATCGTTACATAGTAGATCGTGTCCGCATCGCCGCCCTGCGCGTCGACGCTTATCGTCAGCGTGCCTGAAGCCGCAGCCGGCTCGGTCGCGCCGCCATCCGCCAGCGCGCCCATAGGCGCCAGGCATACCAGCATTGCGGTTATAATGGCCAGGATCCTGGCAAACGCGGTATTACTTAGTTTACCAAACATACCATTACCTCCCAGTTAACAATTGCTTCTCCTTCCAGGAGACTACAATATTGACGGATTGCACCATAGATTTGCTCCATTTTCAGCGTTAACTGTTTGTTAAGTGAGACTTACGCGGTCAGCGATCCTCGCGATAATAGTTGAGTCCGCAGCTGCGCGGCTGCTGATGCTTGTTCGAGGGGCGTATGGACGTCACGACCAGCACTATCGCCGTGGCTATGAACGGCAGCATCATGAATATCGCCTGCGGCACATTGGCGACCGACGCGGGCGTGTAAAGCCTGAGCACGCTCAACGCGCCGAACACCAGCGAGCCCAGCACTACCCGGTACGCGCTCCAGCCCGCGAAAATGACCAACGCCACCGCGATCCAGCCCAGGCCGTTTATGCAGTTGTACGTCCACAGCCCGTTGCAGGTCACGATAATCACATACGCGCCGCCCAGCGCGCATATGCCGCCGCCCAGCAGTATGTGCACGTACTTGTACAGCGTGACGTTTACGCCCATCGCGTCGGCCGCCGCCGGGTTTTCGCCCACCGCGCGCAGCGAGCGCCCACAGGACGTGCGGTTAATATACAGCCCGACCGCCACGCACAGCACTACGCCAAAGTACACAAACGGATTGTAATTGAGCAGCAGCTTGCCCACATACGGCAGGTCGCTCAGCCCCGATACGTTCAGCGGCTTGAACACGCTCATCACGCCCTCGGACAGCGCGCCCGACGCGGTGTAGTTGCTGCCCAGCAGGTTGGCCACGCCCGTGCCGAATATCGTAAGCGTCAGGCCGGTCACGTTCTGGTTCGCCTTGAACGACACCGTCAGCACCGCGTATATCAGCGAGCCCAGCAGCCCCGCGCCGAACGCCGCCAGCAGCGCCAGCGCCGCGTTCTGAGTGTAGAACCCCGCCATGAACCCGAATATCGCGCCCATGTACATAAGGCCCTCCACGCCCAGATTCAGGTTGCCGGCCTTTTCGGTGACTATCTCGCCCAGCGTGCCGTACATCAGCGGCACGCCCGCCAGCACCGCCGCGTACAGGAACTTGATTATGTAGTCCAGCGTCTCGTTCATGCCTTAACGCCTCCCCTGTCCAGCTTGTCCGCGTGCAGCACTATCCTGTACTTGAAGAAGAACTCGCTGCCCAGCACGAAAAACAGCAGTATGCCCTGCAGCACGTCCGCGGCCGCGGTGGATATGTTGTAGGTTGACTGCACCGTGCCCGAGCCCTTCTCCAGTATCGAAAACAGCGCGGTCACGACCAGTATCGCCAGCGGGTTGAGCTGGCCCAGGTAGGCTATGATTATCGCCGTGAAGCCTACGCCGCCCGCGACCGAGTCGGTCAGCGTGCGATCCGGCCCCGCGACCTGTATCATGCCCGCCACGCCGCAGATAGCCGCCGAGATGAACATGGTGCGCATTATGATGAGCTTGTTGTTCATGCCCGCGTAGCGCGCGGTGCGCGAGTTGCCGCCAACGACGCTTATCTCATAGCCGTGCTTGGTGTAGTTCAGGTACACGTACACCAGCGCCACCAACACCAGCGCGAATATCCAGCCTATGTGCACGCCCAGCACCTTGGGCAACTGCGCGCTCTTTTCAAACGTCGCTATGAAGTTGAAGCCCATCGCCTCCGGGCTCTTCCAGGGGCCGTCGCGCAGGTACTGTATCAGGTACAGCGCCACGTAGTTCAGCATCAGCGTGAACAGCGTCTCGTTGGTGCCGAACTTGGCGTTGAAGTACGCCGGTATCATGCCAAACAGCCCGCCGCCTATCGCCGCCGCCAGGAACATTATCGTCAGCAGCAGCCACTGCGGCAGGTACGAGTAGTTCAGCGCAAAGTACGTCGCGCACGTCGCGCCAAAGCAGATCTGGCCCTCCGCGCCTATGTTCCAGAAGTGCATCCTGAACGCCAGCGTTATGCCCAGCGCCGCTATCAGCAGCGGCACCGCCTGCTTGACCGTCTCGCGCACCACCATCTGCGAGCCCAGCGCGCCCGATACCATCGTGCCGTACACCGCAAACGGGTTGTGGCCCATCGCCAGTATGAACAGCCCGCCGGTAAACAGCGCCAGCGCTATCGCCAGCACCCGGTATATGAGCATCTGCCGGCGCGATATGTGGCCGCGCTTGCCCACGTGTATCCCGCTCCACTTACTCATTGGCGCCGTCCTCCTCGACAAATCCGGTCATCAGCGCGCCCAGCTTCTCCTTGAGCTGCTGGCGCAGGCGCATCTCGCCCGAGTCCTCCTCGCTGTCCTCGTGGGACACGGTGAGCGCGTTGCCCTGCTCGTGCATCTCGGCGCGCACGTCGAGTATGCCGGTCACGCGCCCGGCGCACATGACCATTATCCGGTCGCACAGCTCTATCAGCACGTCCAGATCCTCGCCCACGAACAGCACGCCCACGCCCTTGGCCTTCTGCCTATTGAGCAGGTCGAATATCTTGTAGGACGAGTTTATGTCCAGCCCGCGCACCGGATAGGCCACCAGCAGCACCTTGGGGTTCAGGTGTATCTCGCGCCCGACCAGCACCTTCTGCACATTGCCGCCCGAGAGCTGGCCCACCGGGTGCATGACCGAGGGCGTGGCTATCTCCAGCTCGTCCACGACGACCTTGGACAGCTTGCGCGCCGACGCGCGATCCACGAACAAGCCGTGGTTCTTCTGATAGCTCTTTAGCAGCACGTTGTCCGACACGCTCAGGCTGCCCACCAGCCCCATACCCAGCCGGTCCTCGGGCACGAACGACATCGCCACGCCCCGGCGCATTATCTCGCGCGGATTGAGGCCCTCCAGGTTCTGGCCCTCCAGCTGCACCTTGCCAAAGCTAATCAGCTGCAGCCCGGCTATCGCCTCGCACAGCTCCTTCTGGCCCGAGCCCGCTATGCCGGCCACGCCCAGTATCTCGCCCGTGTCCAGCTCGAACGACACGTCGGTCAGCGCTGGCAGGCCGTCCTCGTCCTTGACGCACAGGTTGGACACCTCCAGCAGCCGCTCGGCCTTGCCGCGCGGCGTGCGCTCTATCTCGAGCTTCACGCTGCGGCCGACCATCAGCTCGGTCAGCTGCTTTACGTTGGTCTCGGCAGTGACCACGCTGCCCACGCTCTCGCCCTTGCGCAGTATCGTCACGCGGTCGGATATCGCCAGCACCTCGTTGAGCTTGTGCGTGATTATGATTATCGCGCAGCCCTGCTGCTTCATGCGGCGCAGTATCTCAAACAGCCCGCGCGTCTCCTGCGGCGTGAGCACCGCGGTCGGCTCGTCCAGTATCAGTATGTTGCAGCCGCGGTAGAGCACCTTGAGTATCTCGACCGTCTGCTTTTCGCCGACCGACATGCTGTGCACGGGCTTGTCCGGGTTCACCTCCAGCCCGAACTTCTCGCTCAGCGCGCGTATCTCGCGCGTCAGCTCGCCCGGGCGCACGTGTTTGCGCGTGCCCAGCACTATGTTCTCCTTGGCGCTCATCACATCCACGAGCTTGAAGTGCTGATGGATCATGCCCACGCCCAGCTCGTACGCGTCGCGCGGCGAATGGATCTGCACCGGCCGGCCGTTTATGTATATCTCGCCGGCGTCGGGGCGGTATATGCCCGATATCATGTTCATGAGAGTGGTCTTGCCTGAACCGTTCTCGCCCAGCAGCGCGAGTATCTCGCCGTGCCGCAGCGTGAAGTTTACGTTGTTGTTGGCCAGTATAGAGCCAAAGCGCTTTACGATGCCCTTGAGCTCTATGGCATACGGCTGCTCCTGTGCCAAGGCATACACATCCCTTTCGTAAGACTGTCTTTTGCGCGTCGCCGGTCAGCCGACCGGGAGCCTGTCCGTCGCTTCGTGAGGCGCGGACGGGCACAGCTATCAATGCCAAAGCGGCCGCCCCAAGGTTAGTCGGAGCGGCCGCAAGCCAGGTCATATATTACGCGACGACAGCGCCCTCTACCAGCCAGTCGATCGAGGTTATCTCAGCGTCGGTCAGGCGCTGGCCTTCCTCGACGCGCACGGCGCCGGTGTTGTCCTTTATCTCGCCGTCGAAGACGTCAAACGAGCCGTCCATTATCTTGGCGGTCCACTCGTCGATGACTTCCTGCGTGCCCTCGGCGCAGTTGTCGGTCAGCGGCGAAAGGCCGACCATGCCTTCCTGCATGCCCAGGAAGTAGTTCTCGCAGGTCCAGGTGCCGTTGATGACGTTCTCCAGCTCGGTCTTGTAGACCGCGGTCCAGTTCCAGATCGGGGCGCACAGGTGCGCGTCCGGCGCGGCCTCGGTCATGTCGGCGTTGTAGCCGCAGCCCCACACGCCGGCTTCCTGCGCGGCGACCATGGCCATCGTGGAATCCTGATGCTGCGCTATCACGTCGCAGCCCATGTCGATCAGCGCGTCGGCGGTCTGGCGCTCGATCGTGGGATCGTACCAGGTGTTGGTGTACTTTACGTACACAGTCGCGTCCGGGTTGACCGTGCGCACGCCCAGCGTGAAGGCGTCGATGCCGCCGTTGCACTCGGGGTTATTCATCGCCGACACATAGCCGATCTTGTTGGTCTGGGTCTTAAGCCCCGCGGCCAGGCCCGACAGGAAGCGCGGCTGATAGATGCGGCCGAAGTAGTTGTTCATGTTGACGCCGTTGTTTATGTAGCCCGAGCAGTGCGAGAATATGACCTCGGGATACTCCTCGGCGATCGGCTCCATGTAGTACATGTGGCCGAAGCTGTCGGCGAAGATTATCTGGCAGCCCGCCTCGACCAGCTCGCGCAGCGCGGTTTCGCAGGTCGCGTCCTCGGGCACGTTGGTCTTTTTGATGACCTGGCTCTCGTCCAGGCCCAGCTCGGCAACCGCGGTCATAAGCGCGTTGTCATGCGTGTAGTTGTAGCCGCCGTCGGAGGTATCGCCGACGTATATCATGCCTATCTTGAGATCCTCTTTGGCGATCGCCGGGAAGGCGCTCGCGGCCTCTTCAGCCTGCGCCGGAACCACGATCAGCGCCATCATGAGTACCAGTGCCCAGGCCAGCAGCTTCTTGAACATGTGCTCTCTCCTCCATAGCTTTTCGGGCGGCGCTTGCCGCCGGATTAGGCTTAAAGTATACTCCATTTGGGCCCGCATTTCAACGAACATTCGATTACATTTTTGCTTTTTAGTTGGGATTTCGCAAACTAGCACACAAATCCGCCACATATATGTGCAAACTGTCCGGTTCAGCCAAACAGCGGCTCGAACCGCGCCCCATCCGAATATGCGGTCTCCAGCGCGGTCATGTCGCCGCCCGCGGTATACAGCCGCAGCCCCGCGCGCGCGGGCAGCATGAGCGCCATGTCCAGGCGCGACTGCGCCTCCTCCGAGGCGAGATAAGCCACAATGCGGCGGCAGACCTCGGCGCGCGCCGCCGCGTCGCTCAGCCCGGTATCGACTACCGCCGCGGCGAAGTACTGATCGGTGTAGCCTGTGCTGGACGGATAGAACTTCCAGCGCGGCGCGTTGCCCTCGGCGTCCAGCAGCGCCAGCTGGCGCAGCTGCCACTGCCCGGCGGGTATGCACGCCACACCGCCCCGCTTGAAGTCGGCCCAGGCCTTGGCGACGCTGCACTCCAGATAGTCCTCGGGCAGCAGCTCGCCCGCCGCCGGCAGCGCGCCTATCAGCTCGCGCGTGACCTCGGCCCAACGCGCCTCGCCCGGCACCTGCAGCGCGTATACGCCGCTAAGCCGCCGCGTGGGCGCGCTGTACACGTCCTGCAGGGCCTGCTGCCAGTCGCCGGGCAGCTCGTCGAGCAGATCCGCGTTCAGCAGCAGCCCGTAGCCGCCGTAGCACAGCGGAGCGGCATACTGCACCCCGTCCAGCGCGCACGCCTGGCACAGCGCGTCCGCCAGGCCTTCGGTCTCCAGCGCCAGCAGGCCCGCGGCGTCCTTAAGCGCCCCGGGCGTGAATATCAGCATATCGGGGCGCGGCTCCTCGCTATAACGCCCCAGCGCCGCCGCCGACACTGTCTCCACATGCACGTACACGCCCTTGTTGCGCTTTTCAAACGCGCTCAGGCACTCGTTGAGCCAGGGCACGATCGAGCCCGTGCCGCTTTTGAACCCCTGATACACCTGCACGCGCACTACGCCCGACCAGCCCTCGTATACCCGCGACGTCAGCCCCTCCGGCGGCGCGGGCAGGCGCTCGGCCAGCAAAGGGTTCAGCGCCACAAGCAGCGCGCACAAAAGCGTGCATACAGCGCACACGGCGCGTCGAAGCATACCCCCATCACCTCCATGGATGATTGTATGCCCCGGCGCGCCGCAGCTTGCATGGGTCATTGGATATTCAGTTTTGTCATGAGCCAGTTTGTGACCTGCGCCAGCAGCTCGGGATTGCCAAAGTACACGTACAGCATCGCCATCAGCGCGCCCACGCTCACGAGCGCGCACAGTATGCTCAGCGCCGTGTAAATCGCATAGCGCGCCCGGTTGCCCGGCACATACGACGATAGCACGCCGAACAGCCCGGCCAGCGCCAGCAGCGCCCCCAGCCCCGGCACCCAGCACACCATCAGCCCCGCCACCGACAACACCATGCCCCGCCCCAGCTTGCGCCGCTGCGCGGGATTGGCCATATTCTCCTCCGACATTCAAGGCCTCCATATGCGCTATATTGGGCAAACCCGGCGGCCGGTCGCGCTCCGCCGCCCCGTTCCTGCAGGCGCGTCAGCCGTTGAGCAGCTCCAGCAGCTCGCTCAGCTGCTCCTCGCCGAACAGCCCGCCCGACAGCATCGACAGCCCCCTCAGCGGCATGTACTCCATCATGCGCCGCATCATGTTGGCCATATCGGCGTCGTCGTCGGGCTTGTCCATCGCGCCCATGAACGCTTCCAGCAGCGGCTGCACCCGCGCGCACGCCGCCTCGTCCCGCAGTATCTCACCCAGGCACGAGTTGCGATCGTACGCGCGGCGATAGCTATTGGTCGACTGCAGCGTCACGTCAAACGCGGCGCGCACGTCCCGGCTCGACGCGCAAACCAGCAGGCGGTATTTGCCGCTATCTGTGACGAACGCGCCTGCCTTTTCGTTCCAGTACGCGAACGCGCGCATGTTAAGATTGAACTTGACATGCCCGCTGCAGCCGGGCTCCAGCCGCAGTTTGGCAAATCCCCTGAGCTCCTTGCGCGGCCTGAGCGATGTGCCGCACAGCTTCTGCACGTACAGCTGCACGACCTCCGCGCCCGCGCGCTCGCCCGCGTTGCGCACGTCCAGCTCGACGCTGACGCCCTGCTCGTCGGTGAACTCGGCCGCGCTCACGCGCGCATTCTCGTATTCGAACCGGGTGTAGCTCAGGCCGTGCCCGAACGGGTACCTCACGCCGCCGTCCGGCTGGTCCAGCATGTCGTAATACCGGTAGCCCACGAATATGTCTTCATTATAATGCACCTGCTCGCCGTCGCCCGGGAAGTTGAGGTAGCAGGGCGTGTCCTGCAGCCTAAACGGGAACGACTCGGCCAGCCTGCCCGACGGGTTGGCCTCGCCGCACAGCAGCCGCGCCAGCGCCTCGCCCACGCCCTGGCCGCCCAGGTACGCCATCATGATCGCATCCACTTCGTCCGCCCAGGGCAGCTCGACCGGCGCGCCGCACTCCAGCACCACCGTCACGCGCTTGCCCGGCATCAATGCGATGCGCTCTATCAGCGCGCGCTGCGCCGCAGGCAGCTGCATGTCGGCGCGGTCGCAGCCCTCGGTGTCGTAATAGCCCGCGAACACGACCACCTGGTCGCAGTCGGCCGCGGCCGCGAGCGCCTCGTCCAGCAGCGCGACGTCGACCTCGCCCGACGCCTTTCCCGACTCCAGCCCGGCGGCGTCGTAGCCGCGCGCGTACTTGAGATCCGCAAAGCGCGCCCTGAGGCAGTCCAGCGGCGCGTCCAGCCGCGTGGGCTTTATGTGCGACGAGCCGCCGCCCTGGTACACCGGGCGCTGCGCCAGCTCGCCCACCACGCACAGCCGGCCCGCGCTCAGCGGCAGCGCGCCTTCGTTCTTGAGCAGCACCATGGTCTCAAGCGCCGCCTCGACCGCCAGCGCGTGGTGCGCGGCCCTGTCTGCGCGCGCGTCCGGCCTGTGGTTGCGCGCCGCCCAGTCCAGCACGCCCAGCAGCCGCTCGACCGCCCGGTCCAGCACGCGCTCGCTGAGGCTGCCGTCGCGCACCGCCCGCACCAGCGCGCGCGCTCCCTCGCCGCCGTCGCCCGGCATCTGCAGCTCCAGCCCGGCCTCAAGCGCCGGCACGCGCCGGTCGACCGCGCCCCAGTCGCTCATCACGAAGCCCTTGAATCCCCACTCGCCGCGCAGCAGCTCGTCCAGCAGGTGCCGGTTCTGGCACGCGTACTCGCCGTTTACGCGATTGTACGAGCACATGAACGTCTTGGGATCGGCCCGGCGCGCGACCTGCTCAAACGGGTACAGGTAGATCTCGCGCAGCGCGCGCTCGGACACGCGCGCGTCTATCGTCATGCGCGCGGTCTCCTGGTTGTTGACCGCATAGTGCTTGACCGACGCGGCCACGCCTTCGCCCTGCAGCGCGCTAACGTAGCTGACCGCCATTTCGCCCGCCAGGTACGGATCCTCGCTCAGATATTCGAAGTTGCGCCCGCACAGCGGCGAGCGCTTTATGTTGATCGCCGGGCCCAGCACTATGCCCACGCCCTCGGCCTGCGCCTCGCGCGCTATCGCGCGCGCCACCCGCGCCGCCAGCTCCACATTCCAGCTCGAGCACAGCCCCGCGCCCGACGGGAAGCAGGTCGCCGGCACCGAGTCGTTTATGCCCAGGTGATCCGCCGCCTCGGACTGCTTGCGCAGCCCGTGCGGGCCGTCGGTCATCATTATCGACGGTATGCCCGCCTCGGGCACCGCGCGCGCGTGCCAGAAGTCCAGACCCACGCACAGCGCGGCCTTGTCCTCAAGCGTCATACGCTTTATGACATCCTCGTACATATATGCGCCTCCTGCTCAAGTATCGTTAAACGTCGCGCCGCGCGGCGCGCACCGGGCTTAGTATGCGCCGGAGCGACCGCAGACACTCATTTGTATATCGGTCAATTTCCTGAAACAGGCTCACTTGCCGCGGTACAACGGCGATACGCGCGCCGCAGCATATATTGGACATCGGTCAAATCCGCTCGCGGCGTGCGCGCGGCTTGCCAAACCGCATGAGCGCCGCCTTCTTGCCGTTCACCAGTATGTCCAGCCGGCCCTCGGGCACCAGCCCTGCCTGCCGCGCCGCGCGCGCCAGCTCCGACTTGGCCGCCGACAGCGCGACCAGCACCCCGCCCGGCCGCAGCACGCGCGCCAGCTCGCTCAGCGCGCCGGCGTAGAGCGCCTCTATGTCAGGATAGCGCTCGGCGTCATACGCGCCCCACGGCGGGTCGGTTATCGCCCGGTCGATCGAACCGTCGGGCAGCGCGTTCAGCTGGCGCGCGTCCCAGCGCTCTACCTGGGCCGCGCCGCGCTCTATCTGCTCCTTGAAATCGCGCCGCAGCCGGCGCACCGCGGCCTCGTCGCTGTCGCCCATCACGACGCGTATGCCCCGGTGCAACCTGAACAGCTGCTCGGGTATTGAACCATGGCCCGCGAACGGATCCAACACCACATCGCGCGGCCCCACGCCCGCGTACACGCACATGCAGCGCGCCAGCTCCGGCCGCAGCGCGCCGCGCGGCAGGTCGCGCTCGGTGTGCTCGCGCCGGCCCAGCAGCAGGCAGTACAGCCCCACGTTCTCGGAGCGGATTATGTACCAGAACTCCCAGTCCGGATTCTCGCGATCAACCCGAAGCCGCGCGCGTCGCGCGACCAGCTGTTCAGCCTGGGCGTGCAGCGCCGGGTCTACGTGCTCCAGCCGGCCGTTGCGCTGGAAGCGCACGCGGAAGCTCTGCCCCGCGCGCACGCGCGTCAGGTACGCCGGATCGGCCTTGCCCGCCTGCAGCACCATTGAACGGAAGCTCGGGCTGTTCTGGCGCGCGAGCACCAGATAGGTGTTGGCGAATATGCCCGGGCGCGCCAGCTGTTCGGGCTTGCCGTCGAAGCGGTAGACCACCAGGCCGTTGTAGATGTCGTATATCTGGCTGCCGCGCAGCAGCCTGGGAAAGCATTCCCTGACCAGCGGCTCAAGCCCGCTGGCAAACGTAGATGCGTATATAGGCATATAACTCCTCCGCGCCGCGCCGCCCTCCCGGGAGCCGGCTTCGCCCGCGCCGCCGCGCGCCCGGCGCAGCGACCGCGCGTCGCTCCTGCGCGATCATTTCCATATTATATATCCGCATGGCATCGCGGTGCCGCCGCGCTCAATCCATGTCGTCGTCCGAGCCGTTGCCGTCGAATTTGTCGCGCAGCCAGCTGGATATCGCCCCATGCGAGCCGAACAGTGCGCTGGCCACGCCTATAAGCGCCACCGGCAGCCGGAACATCGCCGTGACCACCGCAATCAGCGGCCCGCGCAGCCCGCGCCGCATGCCGTACTCGCGCAACCGCCGCTCCAGCACCGCCACGCCCTGCACGCACATCAGCACATATGCGCACTGCTTCAGCGCGTAGTCCACGCCGTACCACCACTCGGGCATGAACACGACTATCATCGATGTGAACACGTACAGCCCGCACGCGTACAGCGCGGTCTCGGCCTTCAGATACCAGTTCCTCAGCGGCACGAACGGCACCTCGGGCTCCTCGGCGCGCCGCACCGCCGCCATGCGCGGCCATGCGGTCATGACGATGCCCACGGCCAGCGCCGAGGACGCCAGGTTGCCGGTCACCTCGTAGTTGACCGCGAGCTTGAGCGTGTACACCACGTACTCTATGCAGCGCGTGTACACCTCAGCCGAGGGCGAACCCGACAGCTCCAGTATCAGCGACTGGCTCAGATAGCCCCGCGCCGCCAGCAGCGACAGCAGTTGCAGCCGGTTCTGCGCCGCCGTGAACAGCCCGTTCAGCCCGCTGAATTCCTGCGTCACCTGCGCGTCCCAGAGCCGCTGCACGTACTCGGCCTCGACCTCGGCTATGCCGCCGCGGCAGACGCGCACCAGCGCCAGCGCGCACACGCCCAGCGCCATGAACGCGCCTATGTTGATCGCCGCCGCGCGCTCAAACGGCAGCCGCTTGCGGTACGTATAGTACTGCACCGCCACGGGCAGCGCCAGCCCCAGCAGCGCCGCGCCCGCCATGACCGCGTCCATGCTCACCAGCGCGCAGACCACCGCGCCCAGCGCGCCCACCGCCGCCCACTGCCAGCCCGAATACACGCTGACAAACGCCAGCAGCGCCGGCACCAGCGCTATCGCCCGCGGATAGAACACCGCCAGCGGCAGCATGAACCACGCCGCTGCGCACGCCAGCGCGCACACCAACACGCCCAGCACATGCCGGGCCAGATCATCGTTATTCAACCGCTCTACCTCCGCGCGCGGGCCGGTCGCACACCCGTGCGCCTTGCCGCGATGACTTGATTATACCATACTTTGCCTGTCATGTAAATGCGCACGCCTGGCGGTTCGACGCGCGCCGCGGCGCCGCGGCTTTAGGTCGCGCGGCTGACAGGCTCGCGCGGGCTGCGCCGCCGCAAAGAGCCGCAATATGCTTATATTAAATATACATCTCGCGCTCAAAACCCGCCCGATTCGTTATTGCGCCCGACGCCGAATCGGCGTATAATTGGTTCATGTATCACTCAGCCCGCGATTTCAGGAGGTATCCGCAATGCCCCGGCACATCGACTTTACTTCATCCAACGGCCACACTCAGATCGAAGCGCTGCACTGGCCCTGCGCCCATCCGCGCGGCGTAGTGCAGCTTAGCCACGGTATGTGCGAGCACATGGGCCGCTATGACGAGTTCGCCGAGTTCCTCAACGCGCACGGCTTCGCGGTGGTGGGCAACAACCACCTGGGCCACGGCGCGTCGCTGATAGACGGCCAGTTCGGCTTCTTTGGCGACGACGGCGCGTACAACACACTGATCGAAGACCTGGAGCTGCTGCGCCGCAAGGCTACCCAGCTCTACCCCGATCTGCCGTATGCGCTGTTTGGCCACAGCATGGGCTCGTTCATAGCGCGCATATACGCCGCGCGCTACGGCAGCCGGCTGACCTGCGCGGTGTTCTCGGGCACCAGCGGCCCCAATCCGCTGGCCGCGCCCGGACTGCTGCTGGCGCGCGCCACATGCGCGCTGCGTGGCCCGCGCCACGTGAGCCATCTGCTCGAGCGCCTCGCCAACGCCGGCAACCTCAAGCGCATACCCGACGCACGCACGCCCTCCGACTGGCTCAGCCGCGACGCCGCGCGCGTGGACGCATTCATCGCCGACCCGCTGTGCGGGTTCACGTTCACATGCTCGGCGTACTGCGCCCTGGCGCGCATGCTGGACAACGTTTCCGAAGCGGCCTGGTACCGCGCCGTGCCCGCCGACCTGCCGATGCTGCTGATATCCGGCGACGCCGACCCCATCGGCCAGTGGGGCCAGGGCGTGCGCAAGGTGTACGAGGGCCTGCGCGAGGCCGGCGCGACGCAGCTCGAGCTCAAGCTCTACCCCGGCGCGCGCCACGAGCTGCTCAACGAGCTCAACCGCGACGAGGTGTTCGCGGATGTGCTCGCGTTTTTCGACCGCTACATGCAGGAGTGACAGGCACATGAATATAGTTCTGATAGGCATGCCCGGCGCCGGCAAGAGCACGCTGGGCGTACTGCTGGCCAAGCTGATGGGCTACATGTTCGTAGACACCGACATACTGCTCCAGCAAAAGCACGGCGCGCTGCTGGGCCGCATACTCCGCCGCAACGGCAACCGCGCGTTCCTGAAGCTCGAGGAGGAGATGTTTCTAAGCCTCCAGCTGGACGGCGCGGTGATCGCCACCGGCGGCAGCGCGATATACTCCGCCGCCGGCATGGCTCACATGAAGCGCACCGGCCCCTGCGTGTTCCTGAACGTGCCCTATGAGCTGATCGCCGCGCGCCTGGGCAACCTGCGCCAGCGCGGCGTGGTGCTGCCCAACGGCTACACGCTGCGCGATCTGTACGACGAGCGCCTGCCGCTGTACCGCAGCTACGCCGACATAACGGTCGAGCTGGACAGCCCCGGCTCGCTCGACGCCGCGGCGCGCAAGGTGTTTAACGAGATACGCGCGCGCTACCCCGACGCCGTCGTCCAGCCCGCGGAGCCGGCCGACGCTGACTTTGCGGCCGACCCCGCCGACGCGCGCGATGGCGACGCCTGATGCGACTGCGCCCAAAGGCGCGAGGTAACGACATATGTACGACAATCCACTGCTGCTGGAAGGCGGCGCGATGCGCGGGCTGTACACCGCGGGCGTGCTGGACGCGTTCATGGAGGGCGCGCTGGAGTCCGGCTGCGTATACGGCGTGTCCGCGGGCGTGCTCAACGGCATCAACTACGTGGCTCACCAGCCCGGGCGCAGCGCGCAGGTCAACTACGCCTGCATCAACAACCCGCGCTACTTCAGCCCGCTCAACCTGTTGCGCGCCCAGAGCATATTCGACTTCGACTACCTGTTCAACCAGATCTCGCTGGACATGCCGTTTGACTTCGAGGCGTTCGCCGACAGCCCGCAGCGGCTGATCGCCGTGGCCACGAACTGCCTGACCGGCGAGCCGGTGATGTTCGAGAAGGGCCGCTGCGCGCAGTTCTTCGACGCGTGCGCGGCGTCGTGCTCAATGCCCATGGTGTCGCGCGCAAAGCGGGTCGAGGGCATACCCTGCCTGGACGGCGGCGTGAGCGCGCCGGTGCCGCTGGATGCCGGGCTCGATACCGGCAATGGCCGGCCGGTGCTCGTGCTGACCCGCCACAGGGGATACCGCAAGGCCCCGCTGAGCCGGAATGAGCTCAGGCTGTGCGCCGCGCGCTGCCGGCGCTATCCCGCGCTGCTTGAGCGCATGCGCACCGCTCCGGAGCGTTACAACGCGCTGATGGAGCGCATAGACCGGCTCGAGGCGGACGGGCGCGTGTTCGCCATACGGCCCGAGAACCCGATTGAGATCGGCCGCCTCGAGAAGGACGTGGGCAAGTTGCGCGCGCTGCACGATTCGGGTTACGCGCAGGCCCTCGGTCTGCTGCCGGCGTTGCGCGAGTTCTGCGGGCGCAGATGAGCTTTGCGCCGGTCGCGCTATCGGCATGCGCGGGGTGAGCGCGGCGGCGCGGTTATTGGCGCAGGTTTGCGACAGGCCGGGTACACAGATTGTGGCGCAGTTTTATGGCTGACGCACTTGCCAGAAATCAAAATGCTCCCTCTGCAAGATGCAGCGAGAGAAAGCGCTGTGTCTTGCAGAGGGAGCTTACAGTATATTGACAAAATATGTTGCACATGGTTTGCCTGACCAAACATGCAAAGCAGCCGGCAGATTATGCAAACAAATGAAATGCTGCTTGTATCTAGAGTGTGTTTCTAAAAGAATAAAATCGAGTAATCAGTGAGGAAATATACAAAAGAGACGGGAAAAACAGGGAGTGCAGTCGAATTACACTTAAGAGGTGATTTGAATGGCAAAGAGTGTTCAGCGATATGAATTAAGCGATAGCGAATGGGAAAGGCTGAAACCTTATTTCGAGAAAGAAGAGTTACACAAGAGAGGTCGTCCACGTCGAAATGCTCGTGAACTTCTCAATGCGATCTTATGGATAACGCGCAGTGGAGCGGCATGGCGTGATCTGCCGGAACGATATGGAGCATGGCAAACCGCATACAAACGGTTCGTGCAGTGGCTTGAGAGCG
>CAWVGT010000149.1:0-6186 GCA_963928645.1 Candidatus Fimadaptatus sp. | reverse complement strand
AAACGCGGCGTTCTATTCGATACGCTGTTCCGACATAGTGAGCAAGTACTTCGGCGAGGCGGAGCACAACATAAAGGCGCTGTTCGCGGCCGCGAGCGCACAGGAGTCGGCGATACTGTTCTTCGACGAGTTCGAGGCGCTGGCCACGCGGCGCGGCGGCCACTCCACGGTGATGAACCGGCTGGTGCCCGAGCTGCTGAGCAACATGGACGGCTTTACGACCAATGCCGACAAGAACCTGCTGCTGCTGGCGGCGACCAACCGGCCGTGGGATCTGGACACGGCGTTCCTGCGCCCGCCGCGCCTGACCGAGAAGATATACGTCGGCCTGCCGGACGTGGCGGCGCGCCGATACCTGATAGGGCGCAGGCTGGGCGACCTGCCGTGCGCGGACGACCTAGTGCTGGACGATGTGGCCGAGCTGACCGAAGGCTTCAATGCCGCGGACGTGGCCGAGTTCTGCGAGTGCATGAAGGACGGTGCGATACAGCGCTCGCTGCGGGAGAGCGACGGCAAGTCGGTATTGCCGATCTGTCGCGCGGACATGCTGCTCGCGGCGCAGCGCATACGCTCGTCGGTGCAGCAGTCCGATATACAGGCGATACTCAAATGGGAGAACGAGCAGCGCTGAAGCGTGGCGCTGGTTGCGGGTGGATTTGGCGACTGCGTGGCCTGGTGAGGGCCGTGCGGTCGCTTTCGCTTTGCGCGTGCGGCTTTGGCATAGGCGGGGGCATGAGGAGATGGGCCAGGTGATGCGCCTATCCAGGCTGCGGCAGCTGCTTTATCCTGACGCAGGGCAGGATAAGGCGCTGCTTTGTACATCGATCGACGATAAGCGTTATGCAGGCCGCACGGTAATCTAGCCAATGCTCCGGGTATGGTCGCTTTCATAGCGTGCCAAACGCGATGATAATGACCTGTGAGAATGGATATATCGGGCAAGATGGGGCGAGTTCGGCAATCGACTGCTAACGCAATTGGCAGAGCGCATGATTCACATATATCAGCTGAAACAACGCCCATATAAGGCGCTATTTCAGTGTGCCATCCGGTATGAAACCGCAAACACCCCAATCGCAGGGCCGACCAACGCCCAAGCGCGCGAATGCCCGCGCATCGGTTTTATGCTATGACACCACCCGCAATTGCCGGTAGCTTCCGGAACAAGCGGCCAGTGCCGCATTGACATGCCGCCGCGACTGCTCACTGCCGCAGAGCCATATCTGCCAATAAACCGGATCGCAAAAGGCGCCGCGCGCCCGCTTTATGCGGCGGCTACTGCGCGCGGCAAGCCCTGCAGCCAAACCGCGCGCTCACCGAACCCGCATGCCGGCGCGGCAATATGCGCATGCTATATGGCATCGAAATGCCGCGGCGCGGCGGCGCACAGTGCGGGCCGCAGATCAAGCGCATAGCGGCGCGGAGGGCTGTATGCAGGACAGGGAGCGGTTGTCATCCAGACTGGGATTCATATTGCTGTCGGCCGGCTGCGCGATCGGGCTGGGCAACGTGTGGCGCTTTCCGTACATCGTGGGCGCGTATGGCGGCGCGGCGTTTGTGCTGATGTATCTGGCGTTCCTGGTCGCGCTGGGGCTACCGATAATGACTATGGAGTTTTCGTTGGGCCGGGCCAGCCGGCGCTCGGCGGCGGCGAGCTTTCGCGCGCTCGAGCCGCGCGGTTCGAGGTGGCATCTGGCCGGATACCTCGCCATGGCCGGCAACTACCTGCTGATGATGTTCTACACGACCGTCGCGGGCTGGATGCTCAACTACGTTTACTGGAGCGCGCTCGGCGAGCTGGACGGAGCGTCGCCCGAGGCGCTGAGCGCCGCGTTCGCGGCGATGCTGGCCAACCCCGTGCAACAGGTCGGCTGGATGGCGGCGGCGGTGGCGCTGGGGTTTGGCGTATGCGCGCTGGGGCTGCAAAGGGGCGTGGAGCGCGCGACCAAGGTCATGATGGTCGGCCTGTTTGCGATAATGCTGGCGCTGTGCGTGCGCGCGGTCACGCTGCCGGGCGCGGTGCAGGGCCTGCGATTCTACCTGGTGCCCGACTTCGGGCGCGTATTGGCAAACGGCCTGGGCGACGCGGTGTTCGCCGCGATGGGCCAGGCGTTCTTCACGCTGAGCCTGGGCGCGGGCTCGTTGGCGATATTCGGCAGCTACATAGGCCGCGAGCGCTCGCTGACTGGCGAGAGCCTGCGCGTGTGCGCGCTGGACACGCTGGTCGCGCTGCTGGCGGGGCTGATAATCTTCCCGGCGTGCTTTGCGTTTGGCGTGGATCCGGGCGAGGGGCCGGGGCTGGTGTTCGTGACGATACCCAACATATTCAACCGCATGCCAAATGGCCGGCTGTGGGCCACGCTGTTCTTTGCGTGCATGAGCTTTGCGGCGCTGTCCACGGTGATCGCGGTGTTTGAAAACATAATCAGCTACGGCATGGATCTCTGGGGCTGGACGCGGCGCCGGTCGGTGTGGACGAACGCGGGGCTGGTGTTCGCGCTGAGCCTGCCGTGCGCGCTGGGCTACAGCGCGCTGTCGGGCGTCAACCCGTTCGGCCCGGGCACATACCTGCGCGACCTGGAGGACTTCGTGGTGTCCAACAACATACTGCCGCTGGGCGCGCTGACGTACCTGCTGTTCTGCACGCGCGACAGCGGCTGGGGCTGGGATAACTACCTGGCCGAGTGCAACGCGGGCCGTGGGCTGAAGTTCCCGGCGTTCGCGCGGCGCTATGTCAGCTATGTGCTGCCGCTGATAATCGCGGTAGTGCTGATATACGGATATATAGATCGCTTTGCGTGATTTGAGCGCTGGTCGCCCCACTGTGCCGGCAGGCTGTGCCGGCGCGCTGACAGGCGCAAGCGCGGGCGGCAGAGGCATCACCAGCCGCCCGCATCCCACACGCCGCCGTCCAGTGCCGAACGCGCGGCGAGTATGTACTTGGACGTGTCCAGCGGGTCGACCGAGCGGCGTGGGCAGGTCGCGCCGTCGCTGAGCGCGCACTCGCGGTAGCCGTCCAGCTGGGCGATCATGACGCCGCGGCCGCCGGTCAGCTGAGCGAAGCGCTCGCCGTAGCGCATCGAGGTCGACGCGGGTATCAGCGCGACTACGCTCATCAATTCGTCCAGCGCGTGCGTGGACACTATCTCGCCGCGCATCGTCGCGACGTCGCTTATCAGCCCGCCCAGCGCGCCCGAGGGCAGCGTAAAGCGGATGCGCTCGATCGGCTCGAGCAGCGTCGAGCCGCCGCGCCTCAGCCCGTCCATGACCGCCATCGGCGTGGCCAGCACGAAGTCCAGCGGATGGGTGTGCCACTGGTGGTCGTTGCCGTCAATCAGCGTTATGCGTATGTCGGTCACCGGCCAGCCCAGCATGCCCTGGCGCAGCGCTATGGGCAATGCCTGTTCTATCTGGTGCTGATAGCGGGTCTTTATCTGCGCGTCGGGCACGACCGAGTAGAACTCGACGCCCGCGCCGCGCTCGAGCGGCTCCAGCTCCAGCTTTATCACCGCCCAGCAGGGCTTGGGCATGGTGTACGCGACGAAGCCCACCGACTTCTGACTTATCGTCTCGCGGTACATGACCTGCGGCGGCCCGAACTCCACGTCCAGCCCACGCGCGGCCAGCTGTTCGCGCAGCACGTCCAGCTGCATGCCGCCCATCGCCATTACGTGGAGCTTGCCCAGATATTGCGACCAGTCGGCGTCCAGCAGCGGGTCGTCGCGCTCCATGTCCTTTACGGCGGCGCGCAGTTCGCTCATGCGGGCGGGCGCGGCCTTGAGCTCGACCATGACCAGCGGCTGGCGCAGCCGGCCCATGCCCAGCCGGCGCGGGGGCGCGGCGCCTATCGCCTGGCCCAGGCGCAGGCCGCTCGCGCCGTACACTGCGGCTATCTGCCCGGCGCGGGCCTCGGATGCGTCCTCCCAGCCGCCGGGACACAGCAGCTTTATGCCGGTTATCTTCTGGCCGTCCAGCTCCTGGCGCACCGCCAGCGTGCCCGAGTATATGCGGCACAGCGCCGCCCGCCCCAGCGCCCGGTCGTACTGCGAGCCGAACACCACGCCCGACAGCGCGCCCAGCGGGTCGCCGTCCGGGCCGGGCAGCAGCTGCGCGGCGGCGTCCATCAGCTCGCGCACGCCCTCGTCCCTGAGCGCCGAGCCGGCGTATGCGGGATACAGCTCGCACGCCGCGACCAGCGCCCGCAATCGCGCGTCGTATGCGGCCTCGTCGAGCTCGCCCGCGAGGTAGCCCTCCATAAGCGTTTCGTCGGTCTGACAGACCTCCTCGCGCAGCTCGCTGGAGCCCGCCAGGCAGCACGGCTTGCCCGACATGCGCCTCAGCTGCCTGAGCGCGGCCTGCGCGTCGGCGCCGGCGCGGTCGGTCTTGTTTATGAATATCAGCGTGGGAATATGCTCGCGCGCCAATGCCTCGAACACTATCTCGGTCTGGGCCTGCACGCCCTCCACGGCCGACACCACCAGCATCGCCGCGTCCAGCGCCCACAGCGAGCGCTCGACCTCGAAGCTGAAGTCGGCGTGGCCGGGCGTGTCTATCAGCGCGACCTGCCGGCCCATGTGCTCAAACGCGGTCGCGGCGGCGCGCACCGATATGCCGCGTGCGCGCTCTATCGGCAGCGTGTCGGTGTGCGCGGTGCCCTTGTCGACGCTGCCCAGTGTGCGTATCGCGCGCGCGTGGTAGAGCATGCGCTCGGTCAGCGTGGTCTTGCCCGCGTCGACGTGGGCGAATATGCCCAGGTTTAGCATTTCACTATTGACTCCCATACAGCCCTCCGCAAGTGCATATCGCAATGCCATTATAGCACGCGCGCGGGCGCCATGTGAAGCGTCCGCGCGCGGTGTATTTAATATTTGGATATGGGATCTGATTTACGATTTCTTGTATTCGGGCAGCTTCATATCGCCGGGCTTGATCCAGCCGATGCGGCGCAGTATTATCGCAAACAGCAGCGACAGCGCCGCGGGCAGTATCAGCTGTGTCAGCGCCATATTGACTATCAGCAGCCACGCGGGCGTGTCGGCGGCCATCACGGCCCAGGTGCCGACCTGTCCCACCAGGCCGCTGGTGCCCATGCCGGCCGAGGAGCCCAGGTTCTTCATCTGGAACACCGTGGTGCACAGCGGGCCGGTTATCGCCGAGGCCAGCGTGGGCGGTATCAGTATCGCGGGGTGAGCGAGTATGTTGGATATCTGTATCATGCTGGTGCCCAGGCCCTGCGATATCAGCCCGCCCCAGCCGTTCTCGCGGAAGCTGGTCACGGCAAAGCCGACCATCTGCGCGCAGCAGCCCGCGGTCGCCGCGCCCGCGGCCAGCATCAGGCCCAGCCCGGCGGTCTCGCCCTCGGGCACGGTGAATATCATCGCGCACAGCGCCGCCGACGATATCGGCGCGGTCAGCGCCAGCCCCACGACCACCGACACGATTATGCCCATCGGTATCGGGCTGAGCAGCGTGGCCCAGTCAATGAACTCGCGCAGCGCGGCCATGACCGAGTTGATGCCGGGCGCGCACAGCGTGGACACCGCGCCGCCCACGATTATAGTGGCCGCGGGCACCGCGATTATGTCCACGCGCGTCCTGCCCGCGACGAACCCGCCGGCCTCGGCCGCGAACACGCCCGCCAGGTATGCGCCGACCGGCCCGCCCTGGGTGTAGCCTATCGCGCCCGCCGCCGCGCACGCGAACATGCACAGCGGATGCGCCTTCAGGCCATACGCTATCGCGACGCCTATCGCCGCGCCGACCACGGGCGTGGCGCTGCCGGATATGTACGCGTCGGTCGTGAACGTGGCCAGGAAGCCCAGGCCGGGTATGCGCCCGAGCTGGCCGAGTATAAGTCCGATTATCAGCGAGGCGAACAAACCCTGACCCATCGCGCTGAGCGCGTCCAGCAAATAGCGCCGGTATATGCGCTGCCATACTTTCTTCATATCCCCAACCCCCTTGCGCCGTATTATACATTGGCCCGCGCTGCGATTGACAAAGTTATTGTTACGGATTCTGGACGCTAAGGTAAATTGCGCCATGCGCGCGCGCCGCTGCGTATACCGGGCGGCGCGGACGGGCGATTTTTTCCCAAAATGTAGGTTTGTCAATCATTTTGTACAGTGAAGCAAGCGAGCATCTGCCTGGGCGAGCTCCAGCGAAGCGGGCGCATAGGGCGGGAAT
>CAWVGT010000148.1:0-2526 GCA_963928645.1 Candidatus Fimadaptatus sp. | reverse complement strand
AGCTTGTATATGAATTGCTATGCAAACAGTTTCAGGTAGCTTTCGGTATTGACAGCTTAGCGGATCTCCGTAAGGTAGATACCGTTGCCATACGCCAGGCTGACTTTGACCGGCAGATTTTTGAACTGCAGGAAGAAAAGAGGAAACTGTATGAAGCTCTTGTTTCCGGTGGTATTCCGCTCCCGGAATACAAGGAGCAAAAAGAGCAGATCAGTGAAAGGCTGTTGGAAGTACAGAATACCAAAGCAGTTGTCATGACCCGTCTTGAAGCCGAACAGGAAGAACGGCAGAACCAGCGTCAGCAGATGGATATTTCCCGGATGCTGACCGAAAGCAATGGGCTGACTTCGGAATTGGTTGATCTTCTGATTGATAAGATATATGTTTACCCTGATAAACGGGTAGATGTTGCATTTAAGATAAGGGACAGTCTGGCAACTCACGAATGAGGAAAGGAATCGATTATGCGAATTGCGTTTTATTACAGAAACGGCGGCATAACTTTTGGGTGTATGCTGCCGGAACAAAAGGAGCGACTTCATGCGTTTTTTGCCGCCGAACAGAAACGGGAGGCGGCAAAATCCCTATCAAGAAAGCTGTATCATGGGGACAAGAAAAAATAAATATTTTTTTGTCGTGGGCTTGACATAAGGGTGCGCTATGCCGTGCGCCTCCAGCACATCCGCGCCGCCCTGGCTCATCACGCCCGCGTACACCTCGCGCACGCCCGCCAGCACGAACAGCAGCGCCGCCGCGCGCCCCACTATCCGGTCGGCCGCCGAATAGCCGACAAGGTCTATGCCCGCGCCTATGAAGCCCATCATCGGCGCTATGCCGGCGCGGTCGTCGGTCAATACCTCGTCGCCCCGGCACAGCACGCAGGTGTGCCCGCCGCGCTCCAGCAGCCGGCGCGCGCGCTGCGCGTCGCTCAGGCCCGGTGCGCTCATGTCCTCAATGCTCCGATCCGTCATACAGCTCGCTCCTTCAGTCCATCCAGGTCTGGCGCCGGGCGCGGATAGCGTCGCCGCTGTCCAGCGCCACGCCGGTAAGTATCGCAAAGTACATGTCGGTGAACTCGTCCTCCAGGCCCCAGAAGCCCGCGCCGCCGCGCGCGTAGTCGGTCATGCGCGCCATGCACTCGGCCACGGCCAGCTCGTCGTCGTACAGCCGCGCCGGCATGAACCGGCTCCTGTACAGCCAGCCCATCGCGCCGCCGCTTACGCCCCGGAGGAACAGCCCCTGCAGGTCGACGCCCGCGCCCGCCATCTCGCGCTTGAGCTCCACGTTGCACGGCGTCAGCGGGTCGATCATCCAGGTCGCCCGTTCGTTGACTATCTCGCCGCGCCCGCCGCGTATCAGGAAGTAGTTCGAGCGCATGAACGAGCGGTGCTGCATGTCCTCGAAGTCGTTGACCGCCTGCATGTCGCCATAGTCGAGCGTCACGACCTCCTGGCGCGCCGCGAACTCGCCCTCGCCGGTCGGGTCGCCCGCGCGCCCCGGCCCGCGCAGCACCGCGTGGCTCCATGTTCGCGCGGTTATCACCGGCAGCCGCTGCCCCGCGCTCAGCGCCAGCCGCATCAGGCTAATCGGGTGATAGCGCGTGGGTATCGACATGCGCACGTGGTAGACCTGGCCCAGCGCCCCGCTGTGCGCCAGCGCCAGCCGCGCCGCGTTGAGCGGCTGGAACTGATACTGCTCGGCGAACTGTATGCGCGCGCCCCTGAGCAGCGCGTACATCTCGTTGAGCTCGTCCACGGTGCGCGCCGGGAACGTCTCGCACAGCGCGGGTATGCCGCGCTCGGCGCAAAAGCGCATCGCGTCGAACATCGCCACGCCCTTCAGGCTGAGCACCATGTATTCGGGCCTGAGCGCCGCCAGCTCCTCAAGCGTGCTCACCAGCGGCACGCCCAGCGCCTCGACGCTTGCGCGGCCCCTGTCCGAGTGGTACATTATGCCGCACAGCTCGAACCGCTCCGGCAGCGCCGCGCATATCCGCATGAAGAACTCCGCGCGCCAGCCCGTGCCCGCTATGGCCACGCGCGCAGGTGTGCCTGTGTATGTCATATTCCGCCTCCGCTATGCCGGGCTTGCCGCGCGCGCCTGCGCGCCCGCCCCGCGCTGTATATACGATACACCTTTTAGCGTACTCAAAGTCAAGCGCATCACCGCGCTTTTTTGTGACAAAGCGTGGCGGCGGCATGAGCCGGCCGGGCTGGTCGAACGGCGCCCCACGCTTTGGCGGCGCGGCCTGATTCATGGGCGATGGCTGCTGGCGGACTTGTGCGAGTCAACCGTTGTCGCCCGGTGGCCCGGCCTGCTTTTTGCGATTGCATCCAGGTGCATTGCGGCTCGCGCAAAGGCAACCACGGCTCGCCCACCGTCAGGCACGTGCGATGCAAACGTCGTCACTCGGTGGTCTGCCCTTCAGTTTGGACAGCACCCCAGCGCCGCGGCGGTGCGCGCAAATACCGCCTCGGCCCGCATGGCCCGCCCGCCCACAGTCAGGCACGAGCGGCTAACCTGTCG
>CAWVGT010000147.1:0-6605 GCA_963928645.1 Candidatus Fimadaptatus sp. | reverse complement strand
AGCCAGCGCCTTGAGACGCTGGCCGGTATCAATAGGCTTTTAGCCTTTGTGCAAACCACCCGTTTGACGGGTGGTTATGGTTTTTGGTGCAAAGCGGGGATGCGCTGCGAGGCGGGACGCATTGCGAAGCGGGGAAGTACTGCGGCGTGGGGGGAGCATTGCGGCGCGTGCTGGCGCTGATGTGCGGGAAAGCGCTGCGGGGCGGTAGAGTGTTGCAAAGCGTGGAAGCGCTGCGAGACAGGACTCATTGCGAGGCGGGGAAGCACTGTGGCGTGAGGAACCATTGCGGCGCGAACTGGCGTTGATTTGTGGGATAGCGCTGCGGTGTGGGATAGTGCAGCAGAGCGGGAGAGTGCTGCAAAGCGGGGACGCATTGCTAGGTGGGAAGCACTGCGGAGTAGGGAAACATTGCGGCGCGAGCAGGCGTTGATTTGTGGGAAAGCGCTGCGGGGCGGTAGAGTGTTGCAAAGTGGGGATGCGCTGCGAGACAGGACTCATTGCAAAGCGGGGACGCACTGTGACATGAGGAACCATTGCGGCGCGAGCTGGTGCTGATTTGTGGGATAGCGTTGCGGTGTGGGATAGTGCAGCAGAGCGGGGACGCACTGTGACATGAGGAACCATTGCGGCGCGAGATGGCGCTGATGTGCGGGTAAGTTCTGCGGGGCGGTAGAGTGTTGCAAAGCGGGGAAGCGCTGCGGGCGATAGAGCGTTTCAGAGTGGTGGAGCGCTGCGGGGTTGGTGGCATTGCGTGGCGGGGAAGTGCTGTGACGTGGGGAAACATTGCAGCGCAAGATGCCGCTGCTGTGCGGTAGAGCGTTGCAGAGCGGGGACGCGCTGCGGGGTGGTAGAGCGTTTCGAAGTGGTGGAGCGCTGCCAGAGCAAGGCAGCCCTGGGGAACGGCGATGCGCGACGGCGCTGCACTCTCCGCGCACTGACCGGCGCCGGCCAAATGCGCACGCGCAGCTCGGCGCCAGAACAGGCGGCGACGCGCGCCGGCAGCAGCGCAGCGCCGGCCGCCCTGCCGCCGGCCCCCGGCGCGCGCGGGCCCCGCGTTTGCGCGCGCGCAAAATTAACTCGCATACAACGGTTTGCCGCGCGCGCGCGGTTGACAGCGGCGCGCCGGATTTTGTATCATAAAGAGCACGATATTTTGGGCAAACTGAACCGGGAGGCATTATGGATTCAATATCTTATAACTATATCGACATGCACAGCGCGGGCGATACCGAGTTCACACGCGAGGTCGCGCGGCGCCGCACGTTCGCCATAATATCCCATCCCGACGCCGGCAAGACCACGCTGACCGAAAAGCTGCTGCTCTACGGCGGGGCGATTCGCCAGGCCGGTTCGGTCAAGGCGCGCAAGGCCGACCGCCACGCCACCAGCGACTGGATGGAGATCGAAAAGCAGCGCGGCATATCGGTCACGTCGTCGGTAATGCAGTTCGATTACGACGGCTATCGCATAAACATACTCGATACGCCGGGCCATCAGGACTTCTCCGAGGATACGTACCGCACGCTGGTCGCCGCCGACAGCGCCGTCATGCTGATAGACTGCGCCAAGGGCGTCGAGGCCCAGACGATCAAGCTGTTCAAGGTCTGCCGGCTGCGCAATATACCGATATTCACGTTCGTTAACAAGCTCGACCACGCCGGGCGCGACCCGTTTGACCTGATGGACGAGCTCGAAAGCGTGCTGGGCATACGCGCGTGCCCGGTCGACTGGCCCATAGGCACCAACGGCGACTTCAAGGGCGTGTACCACCGCGATACGCGCATGGTCGAGCTCTACGCCGGCGGCGACCACGGCCAGCGCAAGGTATCCGTGACCGAGATACCGATAGACGCGCCCGAGCTCGAGGCGGCGATAGGCGCCTCCTACCTCAGCCAGCTGCGCGACGAGATAGAGCTGCTCGAAGGCGCGGGCGACGAGTTCGACATAAAGCGAGTGACCCGCGGCGAGCTGACGCCGATGTTCTTTGGCAGCGCGATAAACAACTTCGGCGTGGAGCCGTTCCTCAAGCGCTTTTTGCGCTTCACGTTCCCGCCCAGCCCGCGCGTGGCCGAGGAGGGCGAGATAGACCCGCTGAACGAGGCGTTCACCGGCTTCATATTCAAGATACAGGCCAACATGAACCCCGCGCACCGCGACCGGCTCGCGTTCATGCGCATCTGCTCGGGCACGTTCACCAAGGGCATGGAGGTCTGGCACTCGGGCCAGGACAAGCTCATAAAGCTCACCCAGCCCCAGCAGTTCATGGCTCAGGAGCACGAGACCGTGGACAGGGCGTATCCGGGCGACATTGTGGGCCTGTTCGATCCGGGCATATTCCGCCTGGGCGACACGCTGGCCACCGGCAGGCATATACACTTTGCGGGCATACCGCTGTTCGCGCCCGAGCACTTCGCGCGCGTGTCCGCGCTGGACTCGATGAAGCGCAAGCAGTTCGTAAAGGGCATAACCCAGCTCTCGCAGGAGGGCGCGATACAGACGTTCAAGCGCGCCGACATCGGCCGCGAGGAGATAATCGTGGGCGTGGTGGGCGTGCTGCAGTTCGAGGTGCTGGAGCATCGCCTAAAGCACGAGTACGGCGTCGACATACGCATGGAGCAGCTGAGCTTCCGCTGCGTGCGCTGGGTGGTCGAGTGCCCGCAGGGCGTGGACCGGCTCCGGCTCACCTCCACGACGCGCCGCGCGCTGGACCGCGTGGGCCGCGACGTGCTGCTGTTTGAAAACGACTGGTCGGTGCAGTGGGCGCTGGACAACAACGACGGCCTGGAGCTGGCCGAAACCGCCGACCGCGGCAAGGCCGACGAGCTGGAGTGAGGCCGCGCACCCGGCGCCCGTCCGCGGCGCCGGCGACTTTATGAAAGGGGTCATATATCTTGATTATCACGCGCGATAACCTGCGAAATATTGCAATAATTGCCCATGTTGACCATGGCAAGACCACGCTGGTCGATAAGATGCTCAAGCAGGCGGGCGTGTTCCGCGAAAACCAGCAGGTGGCCGAGCGCGTCATGGACTCGAACGACCTGGAGCGCGAGCGCGGCATAACGATACTGTCCAAGAACACCGCGATAAACTATAACGGCGTAAAGATAAACATAGTCGATACCCCCGGCCACGCCGACTTCTCGGGCGAGGTCGAGCGCGTGCTCAAGATGGTGGGCGGCGTGCTGCTGCTGGTCGACTCGTTCGAGGGGCCGATGCCGCAGACCCGCTTCGTGCTCAAAAAGGCGCTGGAGCTCGAGCTGCCGGTCATAATAGTCGTAAACAAGATAGACCGCCCCGATGCCCGCCCCGCCGAGGTCGTCGACGAGACCCGCGAGCTGCTGCTCGAGCTGGACGCCACCGACGAGCAGTTCGACAGCCCGGTGGTGTTCGCCTCGGGCCGCGACGGCACCGCCACGCTCGACTGGCGCAATCCCGGCACCGACATGAAGCCGCTGTTCGACTGCATACTCGAGCACATACCCGCGCCCTCGGGCGATCCTGAGGGCCCGCTGCAGATGCTGATATCCAGCATAGACTACAACGACTACGTGGGCCGCATAGGCATAGGCCGCATAGAGCGCGGCGTGATACGCGCCGGTCAGATGGCCGTGCGCTGCCACCACGACGAGGACGGCGTCAGCGCGCCCACGCGGCTGGGCGGGCTGTTCGAGTTCGACGGGCTCAAGCGCGTGGAGTGCGAGGAGGCCCAGGTCGGCGACATAGTGGCCGTGCGCGGGTTCGACGACATCGCGATAGGCGACACGCTCTGCGACGTCGACCACGCCGAGCCGCTGCCGTTCGTGAAGATAGAGGAGCCCACGGTGTCGATGACGTTCTCGGTAAACAACTCGCCCATGGCGGGCCGCGAGGGCCAGTTCGTGACCAGCCGCCACCTGCGCGCGCGCCTGTTCAAGGAGATGCAGACCGACGTGTCGCTGCGCGTCGAGGACACCGAGACCACCGAGGCGTTCAAGGTGTCGGGCCGCGGCGAGCTGCACCTGTCGATACTGATTGAGACCATGCGCCGCCAGGGCTACGAGTTCCAGGTGTCCAAGCCCTCCGTCATATTCCACGAGGAGAACGGCCAGCGCCTGGAGCCGATGGAGCTGCTGGTCTGCGACGTGCCCAGCGAGTACGTGGGCAGCGTGATAGAGAAGCTGGGCCGGCGGCGCGGCACGCTGATGAACATGTCAGGCGGCGACCGGCAGCGGCTCGAGTTCTCGATACCCTCGCGCGGGCTGTTCGGCTACCGCTCCGAGTTCATGACCGACACGCGCGGCGAGGGCGTGATGAACGCGATATTCGACGGCTATGAGCCGTACAAGGGCGACATACCCACGCGCATCTGCGGTTCGCTGGTAGCGTTCGAGACCGGCGAGACCACGTCGTACGCGCTGTTCTACATACAGGATCGCGGCGAGCTGTTCGTGGGGCCGGGCGTGCAGGTGTACTCGGGCATGATAGTGGGCCGCTCGTCGCGCCCGGGCGACATAGACGTAAACGTCTGCAAGAAGAAGCACCTGACCTCGATACGCAACGCCGCCGGCGCCGAGGAAGCGCTCAAGATTACCAGCCTGCGCGAGCTGACGCTGGAGGAGGCCATGGAGTTCATAACCGACGACGAGCTGGTCGAGATAACGCCCAAGTCGTTTAGGATGCGCAAGCGCGAGCTGTCCGCGGCCAACCGCAAGAAGATGCTGGCGCACAAGGATGACAACTGATCGCTGAGGTTTTGTGGGGAGCCGTCCGTGACTGCATGTCGCGGGCGGCTCTGTTCGCTTGGGGAGTGAACGCTGCGCCCGTGCGTTGGATTGACCTGCGGCGCGTGTTTGAACCTGGCTTGCTCGAGATTCTGTTTATAGGCATTGCGACGGTCGTCCGTGACTGCATGTCGCGGGCGGCTTTGCTTTGCGGCGAACTGGGCGCGAGGCGGCCTGGGCGACATGCGTATGCCTGCGAATGCGCAAGTCGCGCCGTCCGGGCGGCTTGACGAGGGCATTGACGTGAGCGCGCTATGGCGCGGCTGTGGCCGACATTGGGCGCTGTGGGGCGAGCGGATGATCGCGGCGTTGGTTTGCCAATAGCAAGCGCCCCCTGGCAGCCGGCGAAAGCTGTACGGCCTGCGCGGCGCGCCGGTTCAGACCGCCGCGCGCCGGTGCGGGCGCCGCCACCTCAGTTGCCTAAAACAATCCGCGCCCGTCCACGCTTCCAAACCGAAAGAGAGCACAATATAAACCTGCCTGTACATATCGCATAACTTTGGCGCTCACGTCAGCCGGCAAATTGGAATTTCTCGCCAGAAACACTTAAAATTTATTATAAATTGCTGCAACGAGGCATAAAGTATGTTATACTGGTGGTGTGATTCGGCCAGAAGCGTTGCGCGCGCCGGGTTACTGGCAAAAACTAGTTGGGAGTGATAGAGATGCACAGGTTTGACAGGATCAGAAAGACACTTGCAATCGTGTTGGCGCTGATGTTGTGCTCGCTGATGTGTGTGCAGGCATTGGCCGATGCGACGGACGAGACAGCCACGGCTGAGGCGACGGCCGCGCCCGAAGCGACCGCTGAGGCGACCGACGCTGCCGCCGATACCGAGGCGGAAGACGTCGAGACAGAGCCGCTGGAGGCCGGCGCGGTGCTGCTGCTCAATGCGCAGACCGAGGGCGCGTCGCCGATAGATGAGCTCGAAGCCGAGCTGCTGGCGCTGGGCCTTTCCGAAGGTCAGGCCGCCGGACTGCTCGCGGCGGTGCCCGAGACGACGATCGAGTATGTGATATTCGAAGCCGTGATCGCCGAGGACGAGCCTGTCGAGGACGAGACCACCGATGCGGAGCCCGCGGAGGACGAGGCCACCGAACCCGCGACCACCGAGCCCACCGAGGACGAGGCCACCGAGCCCACCGAGGACGAGGCCACCGAGCCCGAGACTGCCGAGGGCGAAGGCGCCGAGGTTGTTGAGCTGACGCTGGCCGTAGAATACAGCGTGCCCGTCGTGCTGACGCTGGCCGAGGACAGCGTCGACGGCGCGATAGCGTACGATGTAGTGAGCGGTGAAGCCGCGCTGTATCCGACCGCAGCCGTGACCTGTGTGGCGGTTGCGTCGCTGGATGACGTGATTATAGACGAGCTGACCGAGCCGGCGCCCGCTGAGGACGAGGCCACTGAGCCGACCGACGAAGCCACCGAGCCGACCGACGAAGCCACTGAGCCGATCGACGAAGCCACTGAGCCGACCGACGAAGCCACTGAGCCGACCGACGAAGCCACCGAGCCGACCGACGAGGCCACTGAGCCGACCGACGAGGCTGCAGAGCCCACGATGACGGTGCTTGTGCTGGCGGCTGATGCTGAATTTGAGCTGCTCTGGGTTACGACTGAACCCGTTTTGACGTCTGTCGAGCAGGATGCTGAGGAGCCGACCGAGGAGCCGACCGAGGCCCCGACCGAGGAGCCGACCGAGGCCCCGACCGAGGAGCCGACTGAGGCCCCGACCGAGGAGCCGACTGAGGCCCCGACCGAGGAGCCGACTGAGGCCCCGACTGAGGAGCCGACCGAAGCCCCGACTGAGGAGCCGACCGAGGCCCCGACCGAGGAGCCGA
>CAWVGT010000146.1:0-21773 GCA_963928645.1 Candidatus Fimadaptatus sp. | reverse complement strand
CGCGCCCGCCTCGCCCGTGAATAAATAAGCATGGACAATCCGCCCCGACCGCAGCTGGCCCTGAAGGTTTGCGGTTAGCGCGGATTGCCCTACTATATCGCCGAAATTCATCTTGCTCCTTTGCGCGCGACGCGCCCGCGCACTGCCCGCGCCGGGCGTCGCCCGCCCAGCTTATATCTTGATAAACTGTTCAACGTTGAGCACGAATATCGTCGCGCCGCCGACCATGACCTCGATCGGATACGGCACGTACACGCCCGTGGTGCCCGCGACCGGCGACGGGGATGTGGCTATCTGCTTGCGGCTCTTGCAGACCTTCTCGATAACCGCCATGGCGCCGTCGAACTTGTCGTCGTCCACGCCGACCAGCAGCGTGGTATTGCCAGCGCGCAGGAAGCCTCCGGTGGTGGCGAGCTTGGTCACGCCATACCCCTCGTTCATGAGATTGCTGACCAGGCGGGAAGCATCCTCGTCCTGAACGATAGCTATAATAAGTTTCATACTCTCTGCCTCCTTATATTGTGCGCGCATTCCCGAGCACGCGAAGGATAATTCTTCCTGGATATATTATATTCGAAATCCGCGCAAAAATCAACGCTAACCTTCCAATTCGTTAAAATTTGTTGTAGCCGCGCTCGATTTGGCCCGATGCCGCGCCGCCCAGCGCGCGCGAATACAGCGGCGTATACCGAAGCACGCCGTCCACGCGCGCGCTTTCGAACAGCGTTATGCGCTTTACAGCTATCCGCCCACGCGACAGCTCGCCCGTTGCGGGCAACTCGGCGGGCGTGCACTGGCGCGCGAGCGTTATGTGGGCGTTAAACTCGCCCGCGTCGAACGCCACGCCCTGCGCGCGCAGCTGCGCGCACACCCCGCGATACAGCGCCTCCAGCGGCGCGCCGGGCGCCACGCCGCGCCACACTATCCAGCGCGCGCCCCGCCCGAACCGGCCCAGCCCCGCCAGCTCCAGCGCGAACGGCTCAAGCGCCGCCGCGCCGTCCAGCGCGCGCCTGAGCGCGGGCAGCTCGGCATCGGCGCGCATGCCCAGGAACGCCAGCGTTATGTGGTAGTTGTCGGGCCGCGAGAAGTTGCCGCGCATGCTCCGCTGCAGCAGCTCGGCGTCGCGCGCCAGCGCCGTGCGCACGTCCTCGCTCAGCGCTATGCCTATGAACAGCCGCCTCAGCCGCGCCTCGCTCATTTGCCGAACCCCAGGCTCAGCAGCCAGTTCTGGCAGAGCGTCGTCCACTGGCCCGCGTGCGTGCCGCCGGCCAGGCCCAGCCCGTGCGCGCCCTCCGGGAATATGTGCAGCTCGACCGGCACGCCGTTTTTGACGCACGCCGCCGCCAGGTTGAGCGAGTTCTCGACCGGCACGGTGCCGTCCTCGGCGGTGTGCCACATGAAGCACGGCGGCGTGTCCTCGGTCACGCGCAGCTCGGCCGACATCGCGCGCAGCGCCTTCCAGTTGTCGGCGTCCTTGCCCATTATGCTCAGCCGCGAGCCCATGTGCGTGAACGCCGCCAGCGACACCACCGCATAGCACGGCACGAACGCGTCCGGCCGCGACGACAGCCGCTCTATCGGGTCGGGCGAGGCCGGGTCGCCCGCGTCGTACATAGTGCCGGCCATGCCGGTCAAATGCCCGCCCGCCGAGAAGCCCAGTATGCCCACGCGCTGATAGCCCAGCGACCTCACCACGCGTATCGCGCGGTTGGCGTCCAGTATCGGCGCGGGCATCACATACGGCGACACGCGGTAGTCCAGCACATACGCCGATATGCCCGCCTGATTGAGCATGCGCGCGATCGGCGCGCCCTCGTGGGACGCCTTCATAACGTACCCGCCGCCCGGGCACACCACGACCGCGCCTTTGGAGCCCTCGACCGGATATGCGGTCAGCGAGGGCTGCTCCTGGCCGTACTCGGGGTTGAACATAGGCGCGCCGTCGGGCCAGAGCCAGATGAGCTCGGGCTTAATCGACCTGAGCCCGGCCAGGCCGCGCTCGACCTCGGCCCACTCGGCGCGGCGCTGCGCCTGCGCGGCCTCGTCCTCGCTCTCGGGGCGGCACTCGGGGTCGTACCGGTCGGCGGCGTCGTACACCGGCCGGAAGCCGAACTCCCTGTACAGCTTTATCGCCGTCAGCCTGAAGTCGTCGGTTATCAGCATCGCGCGCGCATAGCCCAGCTCGCGCAGCCTGTTCAGCGCCGCGGCTATCACCGCGCGGCCCAGCCCGTTGCCCACCGCGGTCGGGTGCGTGCCTACCCAGTGCAGCACGCCGGTATGCGGCCCCAGCTTGGGGTCGTGCCACGCCGACGCGGTCGCGCTCGGCTGGGAGTACTGCCGGGCGATGAATATGCGCTCGGGCGAATAGCATTCGCTGGCGCGCATCTCGGCGTCAAAGTCGAACGGACGCCCGAACGCGCCCTCGCAGATCCAGCACCACGCGGCCTCCTCGCCGGGCTGAAGCGTGTGTATCTCGCAACCCTCGGGCAGCGACGCCTGAGGCAGGTTCTCAAGGTCGTCGCGCACCATGAACAGCTGTGCCATATGGCTCACCTCGCATATTGTATTCATATCGTCGGGCCAAGCGGAATCCGATTGGCTTCTATTATAGCACATCGCGCGCCGGCGCGCCACTTATATTTGACGCGGGCGGCACCGGCGCGCATTGCAAAGGCCCCATGGTTTGACCATGAGGCCGCAGCGTACAGTGCCGTTGTCCGGTCAGCCCACGTAATACGGATTCGACCTGAACAGCAGCGATATGAAGTCCACCACCCAGCCTATGCCGAACAGGCCCGCCGTCAGCAGGTACAGTATGCCCATGCCCACCTTGTCCTCGTAGAACTTGTGCGCGCCCAGGTAGCCCAGGAACAGGCACAGCGTCAGCGCCACCCACTTGTTTTTGGCGCGTCCGACCACCACGACGGCCTGGCCGCCGGCGTTGCGGTTGACGTTGGCGCTTGTGTTGGAGCTGCTGTTGTCGTTGGTGTTGTTGACCACCACCTGCGGCTGCTGCGCCGACTTGAGCTCCTCCACCTAGCAGCCGCAGTGCACGCATATCACCGCTTCCCACGGTATCCTGCTGCCGCAGTACTTGCAATACTTGAAGCCCGCGCTCTGACTGGCCGTCGGCTGTGTCTGTGTCGCGTTGTCCATTTGTATGCCTCCCATTCGCGCCGCTCGCTGTTACTCCGCGTCTATTTTAGTATACGCCGCCTCGTTTGTCAATCGCGCATCCGGCGCTCCGCTCCCGCCCGTCCGGAATCGCACAAAGCTGCTTGACACATGTACAGCCGTGTGCTATAATGTACCTGTATGATAAGTACACTTGAGTACACCTGTGCGGACAAGGAGGGCATATGTGGACATAATCATAAGCAACAACAGCTCCAAACCCATATATGAACAGATAACCAGCCAGCTCAAGGCGCAGATAATGGACGGCGCGCTCAGGCCCGGCGAGCCGCTGCCGTCGATGCGGGCGCTGGCGCGCTCGCTGCACATAAGCGTGATAACGGTGCAGAAGGCGTACGAGGACCTGCAGCGCGACGGCTTCATAGAGACCACGGTGGGCCGGGGCAGCTTCGTGTCGGCCGGCAATCGCGACTTCATACAGGAGGAGCAGCGCCGCCGCATCGAGCAGCACCTGCAGTCCGCCGCCGACGCCGCGCGCGAGGGCGGCATACCGCTGGGCAAGCTGGTCGAATTGCTGACAATGTTTTATCAGGAGGGACCGCAATGAACGACGCGGTGACGATAAGGGGACTCAAAAAGCACTACGACGGCTTTGACCTGGACGCGACGCTCACGGTGCCGCGCGGCGCGATAGTGGGCCTGATAGGCGAAAACGGCGCCGGCAAGAGCACGACGATAGGCGCGCTGCTGGGCATAGTCGCGCCCGACGGCGGCGAGGTGAACATATTCGGCAAGCCCGCCGCAAAGCTGGACGCCAGCGCCCGCGAGCGCATAGGCGTGGTGCTGGGCGAGGGCGGACTGCCCGACACGCTGAGCCCCGCGCAGCTGGGCAGCGTGTTTGCGCGGATATACCAGCGCTGGGACGACCGGTACTACGGCGAGCTGCTCCACCGGCTCGAGCTGCCGGTGCAGCGCCGCGTAAAGCAGCTGTCCACCGGCATGAAGCGCAAGCTCTCGCTGGCGCTGGCACTGGCGCACCGGCCCGAGCTGCTGGTGCTGGACGAGCCGACCAGCGGGCTCGACCCGGTCGTGCGCGACGACATGCTGGACATGTTCCTGGAGTTCATGCAGCAGGACGACCACGCGATGCTGATATCGTCGCACATTACCACCGACCTTGAGAAGATAGCCGACTACATAGTGCTGCTGCACAGGGGGCGCGTGGCGTTCGAGCAGCCGCGCGACGAGCTGCTGAACCGGTACGGCATACTGCGCTGCGGCCGCGAGCAGTTCGCCGCGCTCGAACCGGGCGACATGCTGGCCCGGCGCGCGCGCGAGTACGAATGCGACGCGCTGGTCGCCGACCGCGACGCCATGCGCCGCAAGTACCCGGGCGTCACGATCGACGCGCCCACCATCGACGAGATAATGCTTATGTACACCAAGGGGGAAGTGCTGTGAAGGGACTGGTCATGAAAGACCTTTACATAATACGCGACTACTGGCTGTTGCTGGCGATGGCGCTTATAGCCGCGGGCGTGGGCATGTCGATAATCGTATCGCCGTGGGTGGTCACGCCGATATTCGCAACTATACTGGGCAGCGTCGCAGTGAGCACGATACAGACCGACCGCACCTGCAACTGGCATCAGCTGGCCGCTACCATGCCCGTGCGGCGCGGCGCGTTCGTGTCGGCCAAGTTCGCGCTGTACGCGCTGGCGCTTGCGGCCGGGCTGGCCATAGGCATGCTCACGGGCGGCACAGTGCGCTCGATACAGGGCGCGTTCGACCTGGACGAGGCCGTGCTGTACCTGTGCATGAGCCTGTGCATAGCGCTGCTGCCCGGCAGCATAAGCATACCCTGCGCGCTAAAGCTCAGCCCCGAGCGCTCGACCGCGCTGCTGATGCTGTCGTACATAGCCGCGTCCGGGCTGTTCGCGGCGGTGGCGGCGATAAACCGCTTCCTGCTGCCCGCGCCGTTCGACTTCAAGCTGGTCTGCGCGTTCATGGCGGCGCTGAGCGTATGCGCGTATGGCGCGGCGTGGCGGGCGTGCGTGCGGCGCTGCGGCAATGTCCCGGCATGACGCCGCTCAGCTGACGGACAGATCGCGGGCGCGCTGTACCCTATTCTGCTGAAACTGCGGCCGGGCGGGCGCTTACAGCGTCCGCCCGAGCAGAGCGTTGATAAGCCTCAACAGCTGGACAACTGGTCTTAGTCAAAATACGTTTTGAAATATCCTGTTGGTGATGTCGCAAAATCTATCTAATGTGAGTGGCATTACGCTTTGATTTACATGTTTGCCGGTTGCTGTTGCAAATTTGGTCAAGTAGACTGTGCGCGGAATTCTTTGTCGATAAACTGACCGGGCGGGCGCGTTGCAACGTCCGCCCGGTCAGTTCGTCGATAACCCCAGCAGCCAGACAGCGGGTCTTACTCCAAACAGTTTTTGAAGCGCCACACGGGATATGTTGCAAAGCAAATCTGATACAAGCGGCGTTCCGCTTTGATTCGCATGTCATGCCGTTTGCTGTTGCACGTCTGGCCAGGCGGGCAGAGTGCGGCATACCTTGTAAACAGACCGACCGCCGCATGCCGTGGGTTTCTCTAAACTCATTTTGGCTTGTACATATTGGATTCTGCAAAAACGCTCAGGTATCGGCCATATGGCTGTTATATGCAGTACAAGGCGATTACTATTGCAGCATGAACCGGGCTGTATGTGCATAAACAGCCTTGCCAACAGACTAACCGGGCGGACGCCATGCAGCGCCCGCCCGGAAACGTCTATGCGGTTATGCGTTTCAGCCCTGAGCCTCTACCTTGCCGCCGTCCTCGGTCTTGAGGCGGGAGGTGGCGCGGCGCTTGTTGAGCTCGTCCAGGAACAGCTGCTCGTCGAACGGCAGGTCGACCGGATGGCCCAGCCAGCTGGACAGGTGCATCGCGTTGGACAGCGTCAGGCCGTTTATGCCCTCGCAGCCGTTGGCGACCAGCGGCTCGCCGCGCAGTATGTGCGCCGCGAACGCGTTGAGCACGGCCACATGCTGCAGGTTCTGGCCGTCGGTCTCGACGTCGATGACCTCGCAGTCGGGGCGCTTGAAGCCCTGCGGCTCGGTCTTGGTGTACTCGGTCAGGTCGCACGCGAGCTTGTAGAACGTGAGCTTGTTGCCCTCGCAGACCAGCTTGCCCTTGGTGCCGCTGACCTCGAAGCGGTTGGTGCCGGGGGCGTCGCCGGTGGTGGTTATGAACACGCCGGTCGCGCCGTTGGGGTACTCCATGTACGCCGTCACGTCGTCCTCGACCTCTATGTCATGCCACTTGCCCTCGTGGCAGAACGCCTGTATGCGGCAGGGCATGCCGGCGATCCACTGCAGCAGGTCCAGGTTGTGCGGGCACTGGTTGAGCAGCACGCCGCCGCCCTCGCCGGCCCAGGTCGCGCGCCACGCGCCCGAATCGTAGTACGACTGAGTGCGGTACCAGTCGGTGATTATCCAGTTGACGCGCTTGAGCTCGCCCAGCTCGCCGCCCTGCACCATCTCGTGCATCTTGCGATACACGCAGTTGGTGCGCTGGTTGAACATCATCGCGAACGTGCGATCGGACTTGGCCGCGGCCTCGTTCATCTTGCGCACCTCGAGCGTATACACGCCCGCGGGCTTTTCGCACATCACGTGCTTGCCGTTTTCAAAGCCCAGCATCGCCAGGCCCGGGTGCTGATAGTGCGGCACCGCGATCAGTATCGCGTCGCAGGTATCGCTCTTTACCAGATCCTCGCCCTCGGTGAATATGGTCACGCTCTCGGGCAGGTTGGCCTTGGCCCAGTCGCGGCGCTCGGCCTTGCGGTCGGCCACGGCGGTCAGCACTATCTCGGGGCACTTGCCGGCCTGTATGTTATTTATATGGCCCGTGCCCATGTTGCCCACGCCTATGATGCCCAGTCTTACCTTGTCCATTTTAATCTCCTCCGTTTCAAATTTGGGGCGCGCTGTGCGCTTACTTGTAGCCCAGTCCGGTCAGATAGTCGTAGCTCTTCTTGAGGCAGGTGAACGGCGACTCATAGCAGGTATCCTGCTCGACCAGCGCGTACTTGGTGGTGCCCAGCTCATCGAGCTTCTTCATGATGGCCGGGAAGTTCATATTGCCCTCGCCCACCGGCGCCATGCGGCGCTCGCGATTGGCCACGGTCATGTCCTTGAGGTGCACGCAGGGTATGCGATCCTTGAGCTTCTCCAGCCACTGGCACACGTCGCAGCCCGCGGCCTGCAGCCAGAACGTATCCAGCGTGAAGCCCATCAGATCCGGGCTCAGCCCGTCCATCAGCACGTCTATGAACTTGCGGCCGTCGGGCATCGTCTCGAACTCGAAGTCGTGGTTGTGATACATGAGGAGCTTGCCCGCGTCGCGCATCTTCTTGGCGGCAGTCTCGAAGTCCACCGCGAAGTTCTCGACCCACTCGGGCGCACTGGAGCGATAGCGCTCGGGCATGCCGCCTATACCTATGTAGTCGCAGCCCAGTATGTCGTGCTCGGCAATCAGCGCGTCGGTGTCATTTAGTATGCGGTTTTCGGGATTATGGGTCAGCACTATCTTCAGCCCGTTCTCGTCGCAGATGTCGCGCAGCACGTGCGGATCTATCGGGCCTATCGCCGATATCTGAACGGTCTTGTAGCCCATCTCGCCGACCAGCTTCAGCGAACGGCGTATATCGCGCTCGTTCTGCATGAAAGTGCGCAGCGTAAAGGTTTGCGCGCCTATCGTAATCATTTTAAGCATCTCCTCGCTTTGTATTGAAGAACTTAATCAGCACATTGTGAACATATTCCACTGAATACAGTATATACCTAAACCCGGATTTACGCAAGTCGGATTTTGATTTAATCAGCGCTTTCAGCAGCCAATATTTGCCGCGGCGCGGCAGAGGCGGTAACGGCGCTGAAGCGCGCGCCGCTCGCCCGCCCGGCTCAGATCTCGCGCACGTAAACGGTCATCTCGTTCTCGCCGCGGTTTGCCCAGGCGTAATACGGTATGAACGTGAGCGTCGCGTCCTCAAGCGCCGGCGCCTCGTCGCTGTACAGCTCGTCGGACGCGCTCGCCAGGCGCTTGCCGGGCGCGGTTATCTCGACTATGCCGCCCAGCTTGTCAGCGCGCGCGGTCTCGGTCAGCGCGCTGGCGCGCGGCAGGCACAGCGCCTCGACTACCGGGCCGTTGTCGACCTGCTCCAGGCAGTACGCCACCGGGCCGCGCATCAGCGCGACCTTGCCCAGGTCGGCGCGCACGCGCGTGTTGGCGTACACGCGCCGCGCGCGCATCGGCAGGCTCAGGCGCAGCTCGTCGCCGTCCACGAACGCGCGGCGTATGCGCAGATAGCCCCGCTCGGGCGTCACGTCCAGCGGCTCGCCGTTGAGCGTCAGCGCATACTCCCGCGCCCAGCCCGGTATGCGCAGGCACAGCGCGTACTCGCCCGCGCCCGGGCGCACTGCTATCTCGCCCGACGCCGGGTAGTCGGTCAGGCACTCGATGCCGACCTGCCCTGAGCCCAGCTTGAGCTGCGCCCGGTTCTGCATGTACAGGTTCACGTACACCTCGTCCTCGCCCAGCGTGTATATGTACTTGGCCAGCGAGGTCGTCAGCCGCGCCAGGTTGGGCGGGCAGCACGCGCAGCCGAACCACTTGGGCCGCACCGGCAGCACGTGGCGCTTGCGCGCGTCCTTGCGGCTGGCCTCGGGGTCGACCTCCAGCGGGTTGACGTAGAAGAAGTTGTGGCCGTCCAGCGACATGCCCGCCAGGCAGGTGTTGTACAGCGCGCGCTCCAGCGCGTCGGCATACCGGCCGTCGGGCTCGAGCTGCAGCATCGCGCGCGCGAAGAAGCACAGCGCAATCGAGGCGCAGGTCTCGGCGTACACCGTGTCGTTGGGCAGGTCGTAGTCGTATGTGAACGCCTCGCCCACGTGCGAGGAGCCCACGCCGCCGGTTATGTACATGCGCCGCTCGACGGTGCTGTCGAATATGCGCCGGCACGCGGCCACCAGCGTCTCGTCGCCGGTCTCGCGCGCCACGTCCGCCATGCCGGTGGCCAGGTACATCGCGCGCACCGCGTGGCCCTCGGGCGCCGCCTGCTCGCGCACCGGCAGATGTGCCTGAGCGTATGCCGGGCCGAACTCGTCCAGGTTGAAGTGATCCCTGCCCTCGCGCCGCGCCTTCTCCTCGACGAAGAAGTTGGGCAGCTTGCCGCGCTCGTCTATGAAGTAGCGCGCCAGCTTGAGCATCAGCGCGTCGCCGGTGGCGTGGTACATGCGCACCAGCGCCAGCTCTATCTCCTCGTGGCCCGGGTAGCCGTGCAGCTTGCCCGGCTCGGGCCCCAGCACCGTGTTGATGTGCCGGGCCATGCGCGTCATTATGTCCAGCAGCTCGCGCTTGCCGGTGGCCTCGTAGTACGCGCACGCGGCCTCCATCATGTGGCCGGCGCAGTACAGCTCGTGGCAGTCGCGCAAGTTGGTCCAGCGCTTGCCGGGCTCCTTGACGGTGAAGTAGGTGTTCAGATACCCGTCGGGCTGCTGCGCGCGGCCTATCAGCGCTATCAGCTCGTCGCAGGTGCGCTCCAGCTGCGCGTCCGGGCGCAGCATCAGCGAATACGCCGCGGCCTCCAGCCACTTGGCCAGATCCGAGTCCTGGAACACATAGCCCTCGAACTCGCCCTCCAGCTCGCCCGCGGCTATCCGGAAGTTGCGCACGCACCGGCTGGGCGCGGCGCCCTCGACGCGGTCGTTGAGTATCTCCCACTGATAGGGTATCACGATGTCCATGACCTTGCGGGCCACTTCGCCCAGCAGGCCCGCCTCTATGCGCACGTCGCGCACGTCGGGTATCGCGTAGTGTTTCATCGGTATTACCTCCTGATGCTTATGGCATTTATCAGTCAAGCGCCGTCGCCGCCACGACCTCGCGCGTCACCGATAGCTCGCGCGGCCGCAGCAGCCGCGTCTCGCTCTCGCACTCGCCCGTCTGGCTGTCGTACGGGTCGTTGCGCCCGAACCGCAGCGCCGGCCTGAGCGGCGCCTGGAAGCGCGAGTTGGCCGCCATGCGGTACGGGTCCAGGTTGCCGAAGTAGAACTTCCAGCGCCCGGCATTGCCCGCGCGCCGCGCCGCGCCGCCGAACGAGCAGTCGGCAAACAGCCAGCCCCAGCCCGGCGCGTAGAACTGCGCCCAGTCGTGCGAGCCCACGTCGCCCGGCGCGGCGTACAGCCCCGACTGCCAGCGCGCCGGCACGCCCGCGATGCGGCACAGCGTTATGAACAGCAGCGCCTGAACGCCGCAGTCGCCCTTGAGCCCCAGCGCGGCGTATTCGGCGATCGGCGGCAGCAGGAAGTACTCGCGCATGTACGAATAGCGCATGCCTGTCACATAGTCGTATATCCGCCAGGCGCGCTCGAGCGGTGCGGCCGCGTCGCCGACCACGCGCGCCGCCAGCGCGCGCAGATACGGCGTGAACGCGATATGGCCCGGCTGTTCGGCCAGGTCCTGGGCGTCGGGCGCGGGCGCGGCGGGATACAGCGGCTCTGCGGGCGCGGGCCGGGCCGCGTCGAAGTATCTGACGCGGTTGTCGAACTCGTATTCGACCTCAAACGGCGCGTTCGCCTCGAGCGTGCGCTCAAAGTAGGCGGTGCGCGCGTCGGATCGCGCGTCGCCCACGCACACCAGCCCCGGCGAGGCGCTCAGCAGCCTCACGCGCGACTGCTGCGCCGCCTGCGCCGGCAGCGGCAGGTGGACGCGGTACGCGCCGGGCTCGAACGCCGCGTCGCGCACGAGGAGCCGCGCGCGCATGCGCAGCCTGTAGCCCAGCTCGCCCCGCGCGCGCAGCCGCTCCATCGCCCCGTCCAGCAGCGGATTGGCCGGATCGGGCGCCCGGCCCGCGCGCGCGGCCAGCTCGGGCCTGAGCTTCAAAAGCGAGGGCAGGAACTCGGCAAAGTAGCGCCGCTGGCCGTCGATATATACGTACGCTATGTCGGCGCTCACCTCGAGCGCGGCGAACTCGGCCTCGTCCAGCCCGGGTATCGCCGCGCGCGCCATGTCCAGCGCCTGCGCGCGCGTGTACGGGTAGTTGTCCGGCAGCCGCGCGATCACCTGCTTTTCCAGCTCCAGCCGCGCCTCGAGCTCGGGCGCGCGCCGCTGGTTCAGGTATATGTCTATCAGCGCCCGCGCGCCGTCCAGGTCGCCCGCCAGCTTGCGCACAAGTATGTCCTCGGGCAGCGGATACGCCATGGCCTCTATGTTCTTCATAATACACATCACCCGCCTTGCGATATCGGTCGGCCGCGCGGCCTATATGAACGGCACCATGCCGCCCAGGCTGTCGAACACCAGGTCGGGCTGAACCGCGCTGTCGCGCAGCATGTCGGGCGTGGTCTCGCCGGTCATGACCAGTATCGAGAGTATGCCGTGGTCTATGCCGGTCTTTATGTCGGTGTAGAGCCGGTCGCCCACCATCGCGAGCTGTCCGCGCTCCAGCCCGGTGCGCTCAAGCGCCGCGTCCACGATGCCGCCGTAGGGCTTGCCCACTATCAGGTCGGGCCGGCGCCCGGTCGAGGCCTCTATGAACGCGATTATCGCGCCTATGTCGGGCGCGAACCCGGTCTCGGTGGGGCAGTTGAAGTCGGGGTGGGTCGCAATGTAGGGCAGCCCCGCGCGCACGTGGTCGCACACCGCCGTCAGCTTCTGATAGTCCAGCGTGGTGTCGTAGCCGATTATCACGTAGTCGGGCGCCTGCTGGTCTATGTTCACGCCGCCCTCGCCCAGCTCGCGCAGCAAAAACTCGTTGCCCAGCACGAACGCGCGCGCGCTGCCGAACCGCTCCCGCGCCACCGCCGCGGTCGCCTGGCCCGAGGTCAGTATGTGGCGCTCGTCCACGTCCAGGCCCATGCGCCCCAGCCGCTGCACGTAGTAGCGCGCGTCGTGCGACGAGTTGTTGGTCAAAAACAGGTAGTCGCGCCCGGTCTGGGCCAGGCGGCGTATGAAGTCCAGCGAGCCGGGCAGTATCCGCTCGCCCAGGTAGAACGTGCCGTCCATGTCCAGCATGAAGCAGCGCACCGCGTTGAGTCGCTTTGGCATAATCCGTCCCCTCTGTCACTGGCTGTATTTTAGACAATGATACCACATATCGGGCGCGCGCGCACGTATTTTTTCGCGGCGGTGCATTGCATATGTTGCGGTTTTGTAGTAAAATGATTATTGATATATTATGCACAGGAGGTCGCCCGATGGACTTTGCACGACGCCTGGGCGCGGCGCGCCGCGAATCGATATTCGAGCCCGAGCCGGAGCGCATATACGTATGGTGCGGCTCGTGCGTGCGCGGCGGCGACGGGCGCTATTACCTGTACTACTCGTTCTGGCCGCGCGAGCTGGGCTTTGCCGGCTGGGTCATACACTCGCAGATAGGCGTGGCGGTCGCCGAGGCGCCGACCGGGCCGTTTGAGCCGGTGGGCATGGCGGTGCCCGCGGCCGGGCGCGGCTGGGACGCCGACTGCACCCACAATCCCACCGCGCATGTATTCGACGGCCGATATTACGTATACTACATGGGCAACCGCGGCAACGGCGAGTACTGGAACCACCGAAACAACCAGCGCATAGGCGTGGCGGTCGCCGAGACGCCGACCGGGCCGTTCGAGCGCTTCGATTCGCCGCTGATAGACGTGAGCCCGGGCGGCTGCGACGCGCTGATGACCAGCAACCCCTCGGTCGCGCGCCTGCCCGACGGCAGGTACATAATGGTCTACAAGGCGGTGGGGCGCGAGGGCGCGCTGCCGCAGGGCGGCCCGGTGGTCTGCGCGGTGGCGTTCGCGGATTCGCCCACGGGCCCGTTCATAAAGCGGCCCGAGCCCATATTCTGCAACCCCGAGCACGACTGGTCGGTCGAGGATCCGTTCATCTGGCTCGAGGGCGGGCGGCTGTACGCGCTGGTCAAGGACTTTCAGGGCTACTTTACGCGCGGCCCGCGCAACTGCGTGGCGCTGTTCGAGTCCGAGGACGGCGTGAACTGGCGCGCGAGCGACGTGCCGCTGGCGTTTGAGCGCGCGATACGCTGGCAGGACGGGAGCGTGCAGCCGGTGCACAACCTGGAGCGGCCGCAGCTGCTGATCGAGGACGGCGCGCCGGCGGCGCTGTACTGCGCGTGCGCGCCCTATGACGACTATCGCGAGTCGTTCAACATATCGTTTCCAATATTGCGCTGACGCGCCCAGGCGGAGCGGGCCAGACAGGCGCGGCTCCGGGCGGCGCACACGATGGCGGGGCTTATACCGCGCGCGTTCGCGCGGTCGCATGAGCACATATCAAATCTAAAGGGGGATTTTCATATGGACAAGGTACGCATTGGCATAATCGGTTGTGGCGGCATAGCCAACGGCAAGCACATGCCCGCGCTCAGCAAGCTGCCCGACGTGGAGATGGTGGCGTTTTGCGACATCATACCCGAGCGCGCCGTGAAGGCCGCCAAGCAGTACGGCATCGAGGGGGCCGACGTATACGAGGACTACAAGGAGCTGATCGCGCGCAAGGACATAGACGTGGTGCACGTGCTGACGCCCAACCGCGAGCACAGCCAGATAACCGTGGACGCGCTCGAGGCCGGCAAGCACGTAATGTGCGAAAAGCCCATGGCGATCAACACCGCCGAGGCCCAGCGCATGCTCGACGCGGCGCGCAAGACCGGCAAGAAGCTCACGATAGGCTACCAGAACCGCTTCCGCCAGGACAGCCAGTACCTCAAGAAGGCCTGCGAGGCCGGCGAGCTGGGCGAGATATACTACGCGCGCGCGCAGGCGATACGGCGGCGCGCCGTGCCGACCTGGGGCGTGTTCCTCAACGAGTACGAGCAGGGCGGCGGCCCGTTGATCGACATAGGCACCCACGCGCTCGATCTGACGCTGTGGATGATGAACAACTACGAGCCCGTGGCGGTCTCGGGCAGCAAGTACCGCAAGCTCGCCGACACCAAGAACGCCGCCAACGCCTGGGGCAGCTGGGATCCCGAGAAGTTCACCGTCGAGGACAGCGCCTTTGGCTACATCCGCATGAAGGACGGCGCCACGATAGTGCTCGAGGCCAGCTGGGCGCTCAACACGCTGCTGGTCGACGAGGCCAAGACGATACTCTGCGGCACCCGCGGCGGCGCGGACATGCTGGGCGAGGGCGGCGCGCTGCGCATCAACGGCGAGAAGTTCTCCAAGCTCTACACCGAGATACCCGAGCTGCAGTCCGGCAGCGCGGCGTTCTACGAGGGCGTGTCCTTCAACGCCGAGGACCTGGAGGCCCGCATGTGGATCGACCACGTCAAGGACGACTCCAAGCCGCTGATAACCAAGCCCGAGCAGGCGCTGGTCGTGACCAAGATACTCGAGGCGATCTACAAGTCGGCCGAGACCGGCGAGACCGTATACTTCAAGTGATCTGACAAGGCGCCCATGGCGTCGCGCCCGCGCGGCCCTGCACATCGAGCCGCGCGGGCGCGCTCATGCTTCGGGCGCTGCCGGACAGGCGCCGGCGCGCTACGCCGTGCACGCTATTCACAGAGCCGGTGTTCGGAGCATGCAATCCGCCCGAACCGACGGCATTATATCGATGTCATTGTAGGACAGTACACCATAGTGCAGGGGATGGCAGGTCTTGCGCCTGCAGGCCGCCCGTCAGATAGGATATCGAGTGAGCCCGGTTATTACGTTATGTAATGATCGGGCTGTTTTTTAGGAGGTATGATATCATGAAGGCCAAGACCGCAAGCCTTGCGCCCCTTGCCCAAGCGGACCGCGAGCAGTTTATACCCGACAGCCAGCTGGCGTTCAAGTACGGCGCGCTTCAGGAATTCGGCGAGCGCGACGACCATATCGACGCTGACGGCGAGATAATCTCCCGCAGGATCATAGAAGGCTCGATAGGCGCCCCCAACAGCCGCATATATCGCATCATGGCCGACGGCAAAAAGGCGGGCGGCGCAATGCTCGGCATAGACCCCGAGACCGGTCACAATCATCTTGACATACTGTTCGTGGCGCCCGAGGCGCACAACCAGGGCACAGGCCATGCCGTGTGGCGCGCTATAGAGGCGCTCTATCCGGAAACCCGCGTCTGGGAGACGTGCCCGCCCTACTTTGAAAAGCGCAACAGACACTTCTATGTGAACAAGCGCGGCTTCCGCATAGCGGAGTTCTTCAACGCCCGCAATATCGATCCTGATTCGCAAACGTACATGCAGTATGAAGGCCCCGATGAGATGTTCCGCCTGGTCAAGGTCAAGTAGCGGCGCCGCGGCCGCACACGATCGCAGCCGGCGCGCCGCATGCGCCGACCGGCGCGCGCGGCGTCAGGCCATGCGCGGCCACCCCGGTCGATATCAAAAAACGATCGCGACACTTCAGCCGCGATCGCCGTCGATCCATATATGCCGGCGCTACATCTGCGCCTGATCCCGCCGGGGTTTGTATACCTTGCCGCGCATCGCCTCGGCGCGGTACTTCCTGAGCCGCTTGCGCGTATGCTTGCCGCGCCGGCGCGCCTGCATGCACGCCTGTTCGGCCTTTATCGGCGCAAACGGCGGCACGCCGCCATCCTTGGCATAGCCTATGAAGAACATGCGCGTCTGCGCGCGATGCTGCTGGTAGAGCTCCATGCCCTCAAGCAGCGCCTTGTACTGGCCATACATCGCCTTTTTCATCTTGAACACGCGCGAGGGCGTCATCGACATATACGAATTGGCCAGGCTGCCCCTGCGCTTTACGTAGTAGTAGATAGGCGTATCCACCGCCGCGACCGCGTTCACGCGCGCGTAGTAGTCCATGTTGAACAGAAAGTCCTCGCACCAGCGCAGCTCCGCGCAGCAGCGTATCTCGTGCTGCATCACTATATCGCGCCGGTAGAGCTTGTTCCACATCACGCCATAGTAGAAGTTGAGCGGGCTGTCCATCAGGTGGCGCGCAAACTCGCGCTGGGTCAGCACCTCGCCGCCGGCTATGTTGGCGCTGGCCGTCATGCGCCGCCCCACCACCCGGAAGAACTCGGCTATCACCAGATCGCACCCGGTCTGTTCGGCGCGCTCGACCATAAGGCGCGTCGCCTCGGGTGAGAGGTAATCGTCGCTGTCGGCGAACTGCAGGTACTTGCCCGTCGCGCACTCCATGCCCACGTTGCGGCTGGCGGACACGCCGCTGTTGGGCTTGTCGACTATCAGTATGCGCTCGTCCAGCGCCGCGAACGCGCGGCAGATGTTCAGGCTGTCGTCTACGCTGCCGTCGTTTACGAGTATTATTTCGATATTGTCGTATGTCTGATCGCAGATGCTCTTTACGCAGGCGTACAGCGTCGCTTCGGCATTGTATACCGGAACTATTATGCTGACCAGCGGCTTATCCATCACGTTAACCCCTCACAGCTTTATGCCGGACGCGCGACCGCAGCGCCGCGCGCCGCCGGCGTCACATAGATTATAGCATCTGCGCGCCCAAAGTCAAGCAATAGCTCGCAACGTTTATGTAATATATGCTCCCGCATGCGCGCGCACATTGCGCCGCCCGCCGCGCCGGCTGGTCGCGCCTGGCAGCGCTGCCAGGCGCTGCCGCTACGCCTGCGCGCCGCGCGCCAGCTGCTCCAGCGTCACTCCCTCCAGCATCGCGTCGACGCGCCGCTGCAGCTGCCGGTACACCTGCGCCAGCGCGCCGCACCCGGGCCCCATGTGCTCCGGGCACCTCTCGTCGCACAGCACCGGCGCGTCCGACATCGCCTCCAGCACCTGCCTGAGCGTTATATCGCCCGGCGGCACCGCCAGCTCGTAGCCGCCGCGCGCGCCGTCCTTCACGCTCAGCCAGCCCTGCTCCTTGAGCCGCACCATTATCTTCGATATATACGTGCGCGGTATCCGCTGGCACCCGCTCAGCTCCGACGCGGTTACGCGCCGCTGCGCCTGCGCCAGGCTGATGAGTATCCTTATCGCATATTCCGTCGTCACATTCTGCTGCATGCGCCATCCTCCGCCGCGAGATATCCGCCCGCGCGCATGTTCAGCGGCTGCCGGCGCGACCCGCGCTTTGCAGTTCAGTTTAGCATTTGCTGCGTTCCCTAGTCACGGCCCGCGCGTTCCAACGCCGTGCCAGTGGCGCGCCGCGCGCAGGCCGGTTATGTTAAACAATCCGTCCGCACCGCGCCGCATGCGCGCCGCGCTCCACAACCCGGTGCGCAGCGCTCTATTTGCCGGCGAGCATTGCCGGCGCGCGCCGGATGTGATATCATATGCCCAAAGGCGCGCCGGGTGCGCGCCCGCACGAGGGGAGGGCTGGATCTATGCTCATAATCAAGCAGCGCATAGCGCGCGGCATCGACGCGCTGCGCGCGCAGGGCGTGGACATGTGGATCGCGCTCGGGCGCGAGCTGCCGCACAAGGGCGAGCCGATGCTCAACTACCTGCTGACCTATCCGATGAGCGGGCCGGTGGCGGTGGTGCTGTGCGCAGGCGGCGCGAGCTACGCCATCAATTCGCCCATGGAGATCGAGGAGATACAGAGCATGGGCGCATATCAGCACGTGATAACCAACTCCGAGGGCTACGCGGGCATGCGCCGCGCGCTGGCCGACATAGTGCGCGCCGAGCGCCCCGCGCGCATCGCGCTCAACTTCTCCGAAAAGGATCCGACCGCCGACGGGCTGTCGCTGACCTGCTACCGGCTGCTGTGCGACGCGTTCGCGAGCGCCGGGTTCGCCGGCGAGGTGCTCTCGTCCCAGTCGCTGATGAAGCAGCTGCGCGCCGGGCGCAGCGCCGAAGAGGTCGCGGCCATGCGCGCCGCGGTGCAGCTGGCCATGTCGATTTACGACGAGGCCCGCCCGCGCATGAAGCTGGGCATGAGCGGGCTGGACATACAGCGGCTGTTCCAGTCGCTGGCCGACGCGCGCGGGCTGGGCTACTCGTGGCCCAAGTATGGCAACCCGTTCAACTCGATAGGCACGCGCTCGTCGTACCTGTGCAAGCGGCCCGCGGGCGACGTGTACATCGAGCCGGGCGACGTGGTCAACGTGGACTTCGGCATAATACTGGACGGCGCGTCGTCGGACAACCAGCGCACGTTCTACGCGCTGCGCCCGGGCGAGAGCCAACCGCCCGAGGAGGTGCAGCGCGCGTTTGACGCGCTGGGCGACGTGAACCGCGCGCTCTGCGAGCACATGCGCGCCGGCACGCGGTCGGGCGAGCTGCTGCAGTGGGCCAACGCCGAATTCCGGCGGCACGGCTACCCGGAGCGGCGCGGCGGCTTCGGCCACGAGATAGGCTTCCTGGCGCACGACGGCGCGCTGTCGCCCGGCTCCGACGCGTGCGAGCCTGAGATCGATTCGACGCTGATAGAGGGCATGACGTTCACGCTGGAGCCGGCGATAATCACCTCGCACGGCCGGGTCTGCCGCGAGGAGGTTGTGGCGGTCGGGCGCGAGCGCGGCGAGCTGCTCAGCACGCTGCAGGACGAAATATGGCTGATACGCGACTGACGGGCGCGCGCACCGAGTCGCCCGCGGAGCGCCTGCCCACGGTGCTGAGCATACGCCACGCGCCGCCGCCGCCGCTGCCCGCGCGCTTTGCAGGCGACGACGTGCGCTTTGCGCCCGAGTTTGCGCGCCTGATGATAGCGCGCTTCACGCAGCCCGGTCAGCTCGTGTTCGACCCGTTCGCGGGCTTTGGCACGACGCTGACCGCGGCGCGGGCGCTGGGCCGCGAGTGCGCGGGCGTGGAGCTGCTGCCCGAGCGCGCCGAGTTCATACGCGCGCAGCTCGACCGCCCGGCGCGCGTGTACTGCCACGACGCGCGCCGCCTGGGCGAACTGGCGCTGCCGCGCATCGACTTCGTGCTGACCTCGCCGCCGTACATGGCCCGCAACGATCACCCCGAATACCCGCTGGCCGGCTACGAGATCACCGGCGAGGGCTACGCCGACTATCTGCGCGACCTCGCCCGGGTATTCGAGCAGCTGCGCGCGCGCATGGCCCCGGGCGCGTACGCCGCCGTCGAGGTCGCCAACATCATCAACGCCGGCCGGTTCACGCCGCTGGCGTGGGACGTGGCGCGTGCGATCGCCAAGGCGCTCGTGCCGCTGCGCGGGCTCGTTCTGGACTGGCGCGATGGCGTGCCCGGGCATGGGTATGGCTTTGGTTTTGATCACAGCTATTGCATGCTGTTCGTGAAGTCTTGAGCGGCACGCGGCGCTGCACCAGAGCGCGCTCTGCTATTTCGGGCACAAAACGCGCAAAACCACTTTCCATCCGCCTAATATATGAGTATAATATAGATTGAAGGCGCCCACCTGAATTCAACTACACTGCGCACGCATTGCGTTGCGCATCGAAAGGATGCTGTGCTCATGGAACCGATATCGCAGTCCGACCGCGAGCGCCTGCGTGCGCTCGCGCGCAAACAGCTCGAATACGCCAATTCGCCAAAGAATGAACAGATACTCGCCAAGTGGCGCGCGCTGGAGGCCGGCCGGCGCGAGTCGCCCACGGTGCGGCTGCTGTTTTCCAACTTCACGCACGAGGTCATAACGCCGCGCATGCAGTGCGAGGGCAAGGCCGCCCGCGCCATGGAGTGGCAACTGCTCAGCACGCTGGTCGGGCGCGAGCTGTTCGACGACGACACGCCGATCGCGCCGACCTACGACGTGCGCTGGGCCACCTATGTATCGCCGTTTGGCATACAGCCCAGCATAACCCGCCCCAACATCGAAAACCCGCAGGGCTATCACATCAACCCCGTAATAGAGGATCTGGACGAGGAGATCGACAAGCTGCGCGGCGGCTCGTTCGGCGTGGACCGCGACGCCACGCGCGCGCGCATCGAGCAGGCCCAGGACGCATTCGGCGACATACTGCCGCCGCGGCTGGTCATGGACAGCCTGACCGGGCCCATGACCTCGCCGATCGTGTTTTTGATGGGCATGGAGGCGTTCTACTGCTCGATGTACGACTATCCCGAGCGCGTGCACGAGGCCATGGACATGGCCTGCACCATCTACGAGCGCTTCTACGACTTCCTCGAGCAGGAGCAGCTGCTGCTGCCCACCTGCGGCATCAGCCCCGTCGCGCAGGAGAGCTTCGCGTTCAACCACGAGCTGCCCGCCGAAGGCGTGACCAGCACCACGCAGTGCTGGGGCTTCCTGGAGTCGCAGGAGACCACCGCGGTGTCGCCCGCGACGTTCGGCGAGTTCGTGTTCCCGTACCAGGACAGGCTGGCAAGGCGATACGGGCTGCTGTCCTACGGCTGCTGCGAGCGCGTGGACGCGATCTGGCCCGACTATCTGTCCAAGTGGAAGAACCTGCGCAAGCTGTCGGTGTCGCCGTTCAACAACGAGGCGCTGGTCGGCGAGTACCTGCGCGGCAGCGACGTGGTGTTCTACAGCAAGCCCCGCGCCGAGTACGTGACCAACCGCGGCCCGCTCGACGAGGACGCGATACGCGAGTACTTCAAGGGCGTGGCCAGGCATGCCAGCGGCTGCCTGTTCGAGGTCGCGCAGCGCGAGGTCGGCACGATTTACGGCGACTTCGAGCGCGGCCGGCGCTATGTGCAGCTCGCGCGCGAGACCATCGACGAGTACTGGCAGCCGTAAGCGCGCCAGGCAGCGAAGGAGTGAGGCCATATGTTCGTAGTGCGCCTGTTGCAGCTGGCCATGGCGCTGCTGATGCTGATATATCCCACGCCCGAGGCCGGCGTCACCTCGCCGGTCGTCGCCGACGAGGGCGCGTTCAGCATCGACCTGGTATGTCAGAGCGAAGCCATATACCAGATATTCTACACCTACTACATCGACGGCACAAGCTGCGGCATGGGCGCGGTGGCCGACCTCGACGGCGGCGCGCTCACGCCTGAAACCGAGCTACGGCTCACGTTCCCGCAGGCGCTGTTCGACGAGGGCGCCGACCTGTCCGGCTTCTCAATAGACTTTTCGCCCTATGGGCAGGGCGACACGAGCGAACTCGGCACTACCGCGCAGCTGCATATCGACGCCGAACTAGGCGGGCACTATACCGTGCTGTTCACGGGCAGTGTGGCTGAGGGGTTTTCTGCCGAGCTTGTAGAGTGAATTTATCTATGTGATGGTCGGGGCAGCGCTGCGCTGTCCCGACATTTGATTTATTGACAAAGTATGCCTCACACGATCAAATTGGCCGAATGCGCAACAGCGGCCTATAAAACATGCACATTAAGCGGAATGCCGCTTACCACAAGCCGATTTTGCAATATTGCAAACACGATATTGCAAAGCTGTTTGGGGTAAACTGGCTGTCCAGCCGCCTGGGGGCGACGTTCTGGGTCGGAACATCGCTGCGCTGTCCCGACATTTGTTATTTATGATTCACTCGCAGGCAGTTCGGCCCGGTATGCAGCTGCAGTGCTCATATGATGCAAAGTTTCGACCGGCATTCGATATGACGACATGCCACCAAGGTGCCGACTGCGCATATGCGCCAGAGCGGAGCACAATGTTCCGCAGGCAGAGCTTTATCAGCGATTTGGTAATCGGGATAGCGCTGCGCTGTCCCGACATTTGTTTTTTGTGATTCACTCGCAGGCAGTTCGGCCCGGTATGCAGCTGCAGTGCTCATATGATGCAAAGTTTCG
>CAWVGT010000145.1:0-8278 GCA_963928645.1 Candidatus Fimadaptatus sp. | reverse complement strand
TCCTCCTCGTATGTGCACTGGGCTATGAACCCGCGCTCCTTGAGTACGTCGTATACGCTGCCCATTTCAGGTAGCCTCCTTATATTTTCTGATTGACCGGGGACTGGCGGCCGCGACCCGGCCGGCGGCGCGATGCGCCGAAGCGAGCGGCGCGGGCGCGAACCGCAGACTTGATACTGCCGGCGTGCCTGGCGCAAACGGCGCTTGCGCAACAACTTCAGCCGGCGGCATAACCGCCAGCACATTTGGCGTGGATAGGGTTCGCGGGGCCGGTTCAGCCGGCGGCGCACCGGCATGAGCGGCGCGCTAGACCGTCAGCTCCATCAGCTGGCGATAGGCCGCAAAGCCCATGGCCTCGTAGAACTCCACCGCGCCCGCGTTGAACGACCACACGTCCAGCTCCATGCGCGCAAAGCCGCGCGCGCGGGCGTCGGCGCGCATGAACTCGAACAGCTCCCGCGCCACGCCCTGCCGGCGATGAGCCGCGTCGACGGCCAGCTCCTGCACGTGGCAGTATCGGCGCGCGCGGCTGTAGGCCGTCTCGGGCCGGTCGACGTAGTCCACGCACGCCATGCCGTATATGGCGCCGTCGCGCTCGGCGACGAGTATCGCGTGGTCGTCGGAGTGCAGCAACGTGACTGCCTGGGCCTGCAGCTGCGCGTCAAAGCCGGGCTTGAACATGTCGGGCCGGCACTGTACGTGCAGGTCGTTGACCTGGCGCCGCAGCTCGTTCACGCGGGCGATGTCTGCGTCGGTAGCAAATCTGACCATCGTTATAAGCTCCTTTCGCGATTGGTGTGGGGGGGACAGTGTGCTGGCGCAGGCCGTGGCGGCGCGTGCGATGCCGTGCTTGCGGGCGCTGCGCATGGGAACGGCTATACCTTTGCCGCGCTGGAATGACTGGCAGCGCTCAAGCCCCGCGGCGGGGCGGTGCAGCGCTGATTTGCCGGGCAACGTGGGGTGGGCTTGTTCGAGCGCCACACATGGCAACCGTCCATGTTGTTTGCTGCGCCAGAACGCCCGGCGTGCTCAAGCCTTGTGGCAGCACAGCACAGCGCCAAACGACCGGGTGGCGCGGGGTAGACTCGTTCGAGCGCCCCACATGAAGGTGTCCATGTTGTTTGCTGCGCTCAAACGCCCGGCCGCGCTCAAGCCCAGCGGCAGCACAGCGCAGCACCAAACGATCGGGTGAATAGGAGCGAGCCCGTTCGAGCTCCCCGCATCGCAGCGCCCGTCGCCCGGTCAGCGCAGAGCGACCCACTCGAGCGCCCCACCCGGCAGCGTCTATGCCAGCCCGCCGCGCCAGAACGCCCCGCCGCGCTCAAACCCCCGCGGCGGGACGGCAGCGTCAGCGCGCAATGCCCCGCCGCCGTAAAATAAACCAAATCCTTATCGCGCTCACATGCGCTCGGCGAACGCCTCTGCCAGCAGCTCCATGCCGCGCTGTATCTTGTCCAGTGGCGCGTTGGAGAAGTTCAGCCGCAGCGTGTTGAGGTGGCCGCCGTTGATGTAGAAGTGCGTGCCCGGCACGTAGGCCACGCCCTTGCGCGTGACCTCGGGCAGCATCGCCAGCGCGTCCATGCCCTCGGGCAGCTCGGCCCATACGAACAGGCCGCCCTCGGGATTGGTGTGGCTGACGCCCGCCGGGAACAGCTTGAACAGGTCCAGCATCAGGTCGAGCTGCTGCTTGTAGCTTTTGCATATCTTCTCTATGTGCGGCTGCATCAGCCCGCGGCGCAGATAGCCGTCCACGACCGCCTGCGACAGCGTGCTGGTGTGCACGTCCACCGACTGCTTGCCGATTACCAGCTTGCGCATCAGCGTCGGGTTGGCGATGGCATAGCCCACGCGGATGCCGGGCGATATCAGCTTGGAGAAGCTCCCCAGGTATACCACCCAGCCCTCGGTGTCGAACGACTTGATCGCCGGCAGCGGCTGGCCCGCATACCTCAGGTCGCGGTACGGGTCGTCCTCGGCCAGCACCACGCCGTACTTATTGGCCAGCTCGGCCAGCTTGCGCCGGCGCTCCAGCGTCAGCGTCTTGCCCGACGGGTTCTGGAACGTGGGTATCACGTACATCAGCTTGGGCTTGAACGCCTTTATCTGCTCCTCGACCGACTCGGGTATCGCGCCGAACTCGTCGGTGGCGATCGGCTGTATGTTGGCGCGGTACATGCGCATCGTCTGCAGCACGCCCAGGAATGTCGGATCCTCGGCCAGTATCGCGTCGCCGGGGTTGATAAGCGCCTTGCACAGCAGGTCCATGCCCTGTTGCGAGCCGGTCACGGGCAGTATGTCGTCGGGCGCCGCGCTCACGCCGCAGCCCTTTACGAATTCGGCTATCGACTCGCGCAGCGGCGCATAGCCCTCGGTCGCGCCGTACTGGAGTATGTTGACGCCGTCGGCGGCGAGCGCGTCGCGCAGTATGTCGGACACCACGTCCGGCTCCAGCGCCGAGGAGGCCGGGTTGCCGCCCGCGAACGATATCATGCCGGGCACCTTGAGCAGGTGGAATATCTCGCGAATCGCGCTGCCGTTCAGGTCGCGTATCTGGTCTGCAAATATGGAACTGTCAAACTGCATACTGAATCTCCTTTCGTATAAGCCGCAGTGGCCGGCGAACAAAAAAGCCGCCGCCCTCCCCCAGGGAAGGCGACGGTAATATCGCTGTACCACTTCCGATTCGCCGCGGCCGCGCCGAGCGCGCCGGAGCCTCGTGAGCGCTGTATCGGGCGCACCCGCGCGGCCTACCGGGCGTTGCCGCCTTTGGGCGCGCGCGCTCGGGAATGTATTCGCCCCGGGCCGTCCCGCTTTCTTACATCCGCCGAAAGCTCTCTTGGCCGACCTCTGCCCGGGGGTACTTGTTTCCGTCGTCGCGGTGTGAATTTAGCTCATTATAGCCCGCGCCGGGGGCTGTGTCAATCGGCTTTGCGAGGTTTTAACATCGCGGGGCGGGCGCACGGGTGCGCTGCCAACGGCGCATGTGGGCGCGGTATGCGCATGGCGAGGTGGTTGGGGCATGTTTACGGCGGCGGGGCCTGCGCTTTGCCGGGGCCGACCTGCTGCGGGGTCTGAGCGGTGCAGGGCGTTCTGGCGCGGCAGGCGGCATAGACGCATGCGCGAGGGGCGCGCGTTTGGGTGCGGAATACGCGGGGCGAGTGTTGGGGCATGTTTACGGCGGCGGGGTCTGCGCTTTGCCGGGGCCGATCTGCTGCGGGGTCTGAGCGGTGCGGGGCGTTCTGGCGCGGCAGGCGGCGAGGGGCGAGTGTTGGGGCATGTTTACGGCGGCGGGGCCTGCGCTTTGCCGGGGCCGACCTGCAGCGGGGTCTGAGCGGTGCAGGGCGTTCTGGAGCGGCAGGCGGCATAGACGTATGCGCGAGGGGCGCGCGTTTGGGTGCGGAATGCGCGGGGCGAGTGTCGGGGTATGTTTGCGGCGGCGGGGCCTGCGCTTTGCCGGGGCCGATTTGCTGCGGGGTTTGAGCGGTGCAGGGCGTTCTGGCGCGGCAGGCGGCATAGACGCATGCGCGAGGGGCGCGCGTTTGGGTGCGGAATGCGCGGGGCGAGTGTCGGGCTGTTTGCGGCGGCGAAGTATGCGCTTTGCCGGGGCCGATCTGCTGCAGGGTCTGAGCGGTGCGGGGCGCGCTGCCCAGCCGCCTGCAAGCGCATGCCAACAGCGCAGCCAACAATTCAACAGCGCGCTTCGGTGCATAAACATGCAATTCGTGCAGCGCTATCGGACAGCGCGCATCATATCCCGCATGCAGGCTTATCGGTCGCCCGCCGACAGCGCAAAACCAAAAGCGCCGCCGCGCGATGCCTCAAAGCATCGAACGCAACGGCGCGCCAAATCCCGCAATCGCCCAACAGACGGGCGGTGCGCATCTCAAATCGCCCAAGCGCCGGCGCGCAGCCGCCCAACAGCCGCGCGACGCATATCCCCCAATCGCGCAGCAGCCGGCCGGCGCGTATCCCAAACCGCCCATACGCCGCCGGCGCATCAGTGCCGCGCGCCCAGGACGGGCTTCATATGGCAGGTGAACGTAGAGCCCACGCCGGGCTCGCTCTTGAGCGCGACCTGGCCGCCGTTGTTGAGCACTATGTGCTTGACTATCGACAGGCCCAGCCCGGTGCCGCCGCTCTTGCGCGAGCGGGACGGGTCGACGCGGTAGAAGCGCTCGAACACGCGGCTCTGCGCCTGCGCGTCGATGCCTATGCCGTTGTCGGCCACCTCTATCAGCCCGTCGGCCACCGTGACCTTTACCCAGCCGCCGTCCACGCCGTAGAGTATCGCGTTGTCGACCAGGTTGTATATCAGCGTCCATATCTCGCGCGGCGCGCCCAGCAGCCGCCCGCCGCCCGCGACCTCTATCGATATGCCGCGCGCCGCCGCCAGCGGTTCGAGCGACTTTCGGACCTCCTGCGCCAGCGGCAGCAACTCGACCGGCTCCTCGGCGGCGTGCGAGTCGCCCTCCAGCCGCGACAGGTACAGCACGTCGTCTATCACGCCCAGCATGCGGTCGCTCTCGGACGCTATGCGCGTCAGGTACTCGCGCTGCTTGGCGGGGTCGGGCACGCAGCCCACGCTCATGAGTTCGGCAAAACCCTTTATCGACGTCAGCGGCGACTTGAGCTCGTGCGAGGCGTTGGCCACGAAGTCGGTGCGCATGCGCTCGGTGCGGCGCACCTCCTGCATGTCGGTCTGGAGCTTCTCTATGCGGCACGCTACGCCCTGCAGCACCGGCTGCAGCTCCTCGAACGTGTCCACGCTCAGCGGCCGGCCGCTCTCGAGCATGTCGTCCAGCGCCTGTATCGCCTGCGTGAACCGGCCCGCGAACCGCCCCGAGAACGCCACCGCGCCCGCGCCCAGCAGCAGCGCCAGCGCTATCAGCAGCGGCAGCATCTCACACAGCACCGCGTACGCCGAGGCGCTCTGCGCGCTCAGCCGCAGCACCGCGCCGCCCAGCCGCCGCGCGCAGTATATCATGCTCGAGCCCATGCTCTGGCTGGTGCGCTGGGCGTAGCCGTCGCCGCCGTCCAGCGCCGCGATGAACTCGGCGCGGGTCGAGTGATCCTCCATCTCGCCGGTCGCGTCCGAGTCGTATATCACGCGCCCGTCCTCGGCGATCAGCGTCGCGCGCACGCCGGTATGCGCTATGCAGCGCGCCGCCGCCAGCTCGCGCGCGTACTGCGCCTCGTCCTGCGCGCTCACGCCGTCCGAGTCCGCCGCGGTAACGCCCGTCGCGCTAACATCAGCCGAAGCGTCGCCCGTTGCGCCATCGCCTGACGCGATACTGTCAACCGAAGCGCCATCAGCCGCTTCATCGCCCATTGCGTCAACGTCAGCCGAAGCGTCGCCAGTCGCGTCAACGTCCGCCGCGCCATCGCCCGCCGCGCCATCGCCCGTCGCGCCATCGCCCGTCGCGCCATCGTCCGTCGCGCCATCGCTCGCCGCGCCATCGCCTGACGCGATACTGTCAACCGAAGCGCCATCAGCCGCTTCATCGCCCATTGCGTCAACGTCAACCGAAGCGTCGCCCGTCGCGCCATCGCCCGTCGCGCCATCGCCCGCCGCGCCATACTGCGCATAGAACGCCTGCGCGGTGTCCAGCAGCGCGGTCAGCTCCTCGCGCGCCGCGCTGACCGACGCGCCCGCAAACGCCGCCAGGCTCCCGCCCAGCATGACCAGTATTATCACCAGCGCCGTGCCCACCAGCACGCGCCTCAGGTATCGCTTCATGCTTCGTCACCCTTGTTGAGCTTGTAACCGTAGCCGCGCACGGTCTGTATATAGCGGGGCTTGTCGGCGTTGTCGCCCAGCTTCTGGCGCAGCGAGTGCACGTGGAAGTCGACCGTGCGCGTGGTGTCGCCCTCGAAGTTGTAGCCCCACACCTGCGTGAGCAGCTGGTCGCGGCTGAGCACCAGCCCCGCGTTCTTGTACATGTACTCCAGCAGCTCGAACTCCTTGAACGTGAGCTTGACCTCGCGCCCGTCGCGCCAGACCTCGCGCCGGCCGAAGTCGATCTCGTTGTCGCCCAGCCGCGCCGCGCCGGTCGCCGCCGGCACGCGCCTGAGCGCGGTCTTGACCCGCGCCTGCAGCTCCAGCACGCCGAACGGCTTGGTCACGTAGTCCTCCGCGCCCAGCTCCAGCCCGCGCACCTTGTCCAGCTCCTCGCCCTTGGCCGAGAGTATTATGACCGGTATCGCCGCGGTGCTGGGCCGGGCCTTCCACTCGCTCAGCAGCGTCAGCCCGTCCTTGCCGGGCAGCATTATGTCCAGCAGCAGCAGCTCGGGCAGCTCGCCGGAGGCTATCAGCCGCTCCAGCGCCGCGCCCGAGTCCAGCGCGCGCACGTCGTGGCCCGCCGCGCCCAGCACTGCCGCAATCAGCGCCGATATGTTCTCGTCGTCCTCGACTACGTAGATCCGTGACATCGATATACCTCCTGAAAACTGCCTGCGCCGTGCCCGCGCTAGGACGGGCGCGGCGCCGCTGTATGCGCCGCGCTGCCGCGGCGTGGGTGTGCGGCGCGTGTCCGCCGCGGTGCGCATGCGCGGCTGTCCGCTTGGCCTCCGGGCATGCGCGTGTCAGGCGCGGTGCGCATGCGCGGCTGTCCGCTTGGCCCCCCGGGCGCGCGCAACGGCCGTGCGCCGCGGCCGGCTCACAGTATGCGCTGCTGCTTGTGCATGCCGGTGACCAGGAACTCGACCCATTCGGCTATGTTCTGGGCGTGGTCGCCTATGCGCTCCAGGTACTTGGCTATCATGAAGAAGTCCAGCCAGAGCGCGGCGCCGCCGGGCTGCGCGGCGATGCGCGCGGCCAGCTCGGCGCGCGCGGCCAGGAACATGCGGTCTATCTCGTCGTCGGCGCCTATGACGGCGCGGGCCAGCTCCAGGTCGCGTCGCACGAACGCGTCCATAGCCTTGGTCACCATTATAACGCATTTGTCGGCCATGGTATAGAGTATTTCGGGGCCTTTTTCGCCGGAGGGTATGTGGGAGAGTATCTCGGCTATGTCGGCGCCCTGGTCGCTGATGCGCTCCATGTCGGTTATCAGCTTGAGCGCGGTGGATATGGTGCGCAGGTCGGACGCCACGGGCTGCTCGCGCAGCAGTATGCACATGCTCTGGCGCTCTATCGCCAGCTCGAGTTCATCGGCTATGTGGTCGCGGGAGCTGACGTCGTGGGCCAGCTCGCGGTCGCCGGTGCGCAGCGCCTCCATCGCGCCCTTTATCTCGCTTATCACGAAGTCGCTCATCGTGACCAGCTTGTCGGCCAGGTCGTTCATTTCGCGCTCGAACTTGTTGCGCATTGGGATATCGCCTCCTGAATATGTTGCCGCCGGGGCGGCGCGTGCTCAGCCGAATCGGCCGGTTATGTAGTCCTCGGTGCGCTTGTCGCGGGGCTGAGCGAACAGCTTCAGCGTGGGCGCGCACTCGACCATCTCGCCGTGCAGGAAGAACGCCGTCTGATCGGATATGCGCGCGGCCTGCTGCATGTTGTGGGTGACTATGACGATGGTGTACTGGGCCTTGAGTTCGTTCATCAGGTCCTCGATCTTGCCGGTGGAGATCGGGTCGAGCGCGGAGGTCGGCTCGTCCATCAGCAGCACCTCGGGCTCCACGGCCAGCGCGCGCGCTATGCACAGCCGCTGCTGCTGGCCGCCCGACAGCGCCAGCGCGCTCTTTTTGAGGCGGTCCTTGAGCTCGTCCCAGATCGCGGCCTGGGTGAGGCTGCGCTCGACTATCTCGTCCAGCCGCGCGCGGCCGCGCACGCCGTGGGTGCGGGGGCCATACGCTATGTTGTCGTACACGCTCATCGGGAACGGATTGGGCTTCTGGAACACCATGCCCACCCGCCGGCGCAGGTCGTTTACGTCGACGTCGCCGTATATGTCCACGCCGTCCAGCGCGGCCCTGCCGGTTATCCTCACGCCGGGCACCAGGTCGTTCATGCGGTTGAGCGACTTGAGCAGCGTCGACTTGCCGCAGCCCGACGGCCCTATCAGCGCCGACACCGCGTGCTCGGGCATGCCCATCGTTATGTTCTTCAGCGCGTGGAAGTCGCCGTAGTACAGATTAAAGTCCTTCACATCAATTTTCATTCAGCTTGCCCGCCCTTCTCTCAAACCAGCTCGCGATCAGATTTATGGCGATCACGACTATCAGCAGCACCACGCCCGCGGCAAACGCCGTGTTGCGGCCGGCCATGCCGCCGTCGCGGGTGTTTATGTACATGTGCACGGCCAGCGTGCGCGACGAGTCGAGTATGTTGCCGGTGAAC
>CAWVGT010000144.1:0-5634 GCA_963928645.1 Candidatus Fimadaptatus sp. | reverse complement strand
CGGCGTGGACGGCCTGGTACATGTGACCGACCTGAGCTGGGGCCGCGTAAAGCATCCCAGCGACGTGGTGTCCATCGGCCAGGAGATCCCGGTCAAGATACAGTCGCTGGATCGCGAGCGCGAGCGCATATCGCTCAGCTACAAGCACACCCAGCCCAAGCCCTGGGACGTCGCGGGCGACAAGTACATCGTCGGCTCGATAGTCGAGGGCAAGGTGGTGCGCATAACCACGTTCGGCGCGTTCGTGGAGCTCGAGCCCGGCCTGGACGGCCTGGTGCACATCTCCCAGTGCGCCGTGACCCGCATAGCCAAGGTCGAGGACGCGGTGCAGGTCGGCGAGATAGTGCGCGTGAAGGTGCTCGACGTCAACACCGAGGCCAAGCGCATCAGCCTGAGCATCCGTGCGGTGCTCGAGGACGAGGCGTTTGACGGCGTGGGCGAGGGCGCGGCCGATTCGCTGGGCGACGAGTTCGCCATAGGCGATGAGGACGAGAACAACTGAGCACAGGCGATTTGCCGAGGGCTGCTGATATGATCGGCAGCCCTTTGTCATATACATGCAGAGTATGGCGCGCGGCGCGCTGCCGGCAAGGGCGGCGCGCCGGCGCGCAAGCTGCGCCGCGTCAAATACGCCGCCCGCCGCGCGTGCGGGCGCTGGGAGGTTATCGATGGACATACTCGTATTGGTGCTGATATTGGGCGCGCTGTACTGGCTGGCCCGGCGCGAAAACAACCGCCTGGTCGTGTCGCGGTACTATGTGCCCGCCGACGTGACGCAGGAGCTGTCGATAGTGCAGCTCAGCGACCTGCACTGCAAGCGGTTTGGCCCCAACAATGAAAAGCTGAACGAGCAGATCAAGCAGCTCGCGCCCGATATGATAGTGATAACCGGCGACATAATACATCGCTGGGACGCCAAGGCCGCGTCGTATGTGGACGCGCTGGGCGCGCTCAGCAAGATCGCGCCGGTATACGCGATACCCGGCAACCACGAGACGAATACGGACGGCTGGCCGCTGCTGCGCGACATGCTGCGCAAGGGCGGCGTGCGCGTGCTCGAAAACGACGTGGCGATATACTCAAAGGGCGACCAGCGCGTGTCGATACTGGGCCTGAACGAGGAGGCGCAGCCCGACCTGGACGCGCTGTTTGCGCGGCTCAGGGAGATGGGCGGGTTCCGGGTCGTGCTTAGCCATTATCCGGTCAACTTCGAGCAGTACTCAAAGCGCGAGTTCGAGCTGCAGTTCAGCGGCCACGCGCACGGCGGTCAGTGGCGCCTGCCGGTGATAGGCGGGCTGTTCTCGCCCGACCAGGGCCTGTTCCCGCACTACGACGCGGGCGTGTTCGAGGAAAAGGGCCGGGTGATGGTGGTGTCGCGCGGCCTGGGCAACAGCAACTTCCCGCTACGGCTGCTCAACTATCCCGAGATAGTGTATGTGTCGGTGACAAAGCGCGCCGAGTGAGCGCATGCGCGCGGAACCCGTATGTCATCCGCTGCGGGCCGGTCCGCTGAGCGACATGGCGAGCCGTGTGCCGCGTGCAAACTCTGTTCGCCCTGGCGATGGGCGACCGGCATGCCTGGCGGACGGCGCATGGCGCGATGGCGGCGGCCTGTCGCGGCGCGCACGCGCCAATGCCGAATCAATTTTGAACGCCGCAGCCGCCCTTGAGCGGCGTCATCAGCGGCCCGACTCGCCCGCGGAGCAGCTCCGCGGGCGAGTCACGCATATGGCCGACAAGCCGCGCATGTTGCCGGTGAGTCGCGCATATGGCCGGTGAGTTGCTCATATGGCCGGCGAGCTGCGCATCTGGCGAACGAGCTGCGCATCTGGTTGGCGAGCCGCGCATATGGCTGATGAGCTGCGCATCTGGCGGACGAGCCGCGTATGTGGCGGACGAGCTGCGCATACTGCCGGTGAGCTGCTCATATGGTCGACGGGCTGCGCATCTGGCCGGCGAGCCGTGTATATGGCGGACGAGCCGCGCATCTGGTTGGCGGGCCGCACATATGGCCAGCATGCTGCGTATATGGCGGACGAGCCACGCATATGGCAGCTGAGCCGCGCATATGACCGCTGAGCCGCGCATATAGTGTGGGGAACCACGATGTTAGGGGGATGGCCATATGCGCAAGTCCGAGGAGACCCAGGCGCCGCGGCGCGCCCACGCGCTGCAGCTCACCGAGCGCAACCGGCTGGAGCTGACCGGCGTGAGCGACGTGGACAGCTTCTGCGACCAGCTGATAGTCATGAACACATCCCAGGGCGAGCTGACCGTGGCCGGCCGCGAACTGCATATATCCACGCTCAACCTGGAGGAGGGCCGGCTCGATATCGACGGATTGATACTCGCGCTGGAGTACTCGGACGCGCGCCCCGCGAGCCGCCGCGGGCTGTGGCGCGTGTTCAGGTAGTGCTTTACTATACCTCGGGCCAGTGGTGCGTGCTGGCGTACATGATGCTCTGCGGCGTGTATATGGGCGGCGTGTACGAGCTGTTTCGCGCGGTGCGGCTGCTCACGGTGGCGGGCGCGGCGTTCACCGCGCTGCTGGACGCGGTCATGTGCGCGGTGCTGGCGCTGCTGCTCAGCGGCATGCTGTTGCGCGCCAACGGCGGCGAGCTGCGGCTGTACGCGCTGCTGGGGTGCGCGCTGGGCCTGGCGGCGTTCGAGCTGGGCCCGGCCCGGCTGCTGCGCGGCGGCATGGCGCGGCTGCTGTGCCTTGTGGCGCGGGCGCGTCGGCGGCTGCTACATGTTGCGTTTTTCAAACATATTCTTAAATAAGTGTTGCAAAGGTAGGAATCGGCGGCGCTGCGGCGAATAATAATGCTGATTTGGCTTCGGGAATCGCAGGCGCCGTATGGGCGCGCGGCGGCCGGGCCACACGGGGGAGCGGCATTATTATGGCTACAAGGCGCGGTGGGCTACGCATAAAGCCCAGGTTCTGGCTGCTGGTGCTCACGGCGGCCTGTCTGTTCATGTCGATAGCGATGGTGCGCGAGGGCGCGGCGCTGGAAGCGCAGCGCGCGGAGCTGGCCGCGCTGGAGCAGCAGAGGCTGGAGCTGCGCCAGCAGAACGACGAGCTCAAGCGCGCTTCGGAGTTTTCAAAGACCGACGCGTTCATAGAGCGCCAGGCGCGCGCGCTGGGCATGATAAAGCCCGGCGAGGTGAGATACGTGGTGCAGCCTAAGGAGGCGGACGATGCTCAGGGCAGCGATTGACATAGGCTCCAATTCGGTGCGGCTGCTGGTGGCGCGCGTGGAGGGCGGCGGGTTTGAGCCGCTGATAAAGCGCATAGACACCACGCGGCTGCACGAGGGATTGAACGGAAACGTCCTCAGCGCCGACTCGATGGCGCGCACGGCCGGCGCGATAGCGCGCTTTGCGGCCGAGGCGCGCGCCGCCGGGGTACGGGCTGAGGACATATTTGCGTTTGCGACCAGCGCGGTGCGCGATGCGGCCAACGGCGGCGAGCTGATGGCCATGGTAGAGCGCGACTGCGGCGTGGACATACGCCTGCTCAGCGGGCGGCAGGAGGCCGGGTACGCGTACTACGCGGCGGCGCGGCCGGGCGAGTGCGGCGTGATCGACATAGGCGGCGCGTCGACCGAGATGATCTGCGGCTGTGACGGCCGGGTGCGCGCGGCATATTCGGCGCAGATGGGCGCGGTGCGGCTGCGGCGCATGCTGGGCGGGCCGGAGGCGCGGCCCGACCCGGAGGTCATGATAGCGCGCGCGGCGGAGGCGCTGCGGCCGGGCGTCATAGAGATAGCGCCCGTGCCCGGGCAGTTCGTGGGCGTGGCGGGCACGATAACCACGCTGTACGCGCTCAAGATTGCGCTCAGGGAGTACGACCCGGAGCGCATACAGGGCGGTTGGCTGGCGCGCGCCGAGGTAGAGACTTGGTTTTACCGGCTGTGCGGCATGGGCATGGCCGAGCGGCTCGCGCTGCCGGGCATGCCGGCGCGCCGGGCCGACATAATCGACTATGGCGCGGCGGTGCTGGTGGCGTTCCTGCGGCTGACCGGGCTGGAGGGCATATACGTCTCCGACCGGGACAACCTGTATTCGGCCGTGATGTTGCGCGGCGGCGACGCCTGATGCGAGCATTGACAGCAGTATGAAAATATAAGTATTATGATGTTGACGATGCGCAGGGCGGTCGCAATTGCGGCGAGCGACCGGTGCTGTGCGCACAGTGCGGCGCACAGGCGATCGGCCCGCGCGCATCCGACAGACGCAGAGGGGGTATGCGATATGAGGCGATCGATTGCATGGTTGAGCCTGCTAATGGCGCTGCTGCTGCTGGCGGGCGTCGCGCTGGCCGAGGGCGCGGAGCAGGACGCCGAGCTGAGCGAAGTGAGCGCATATGCGCGCGGCACGCTGGCGCTGCTGGGCGCGCAGACGCAGCCCGAGAGCTACCTGCGCGCGGCGTTCCGGTTCGACGTGGAGGCGGCGCGCGCGGCGCTGGCGGAATCGGAATACCTGGACAAGTTCGAGGAGGCATACGGCAGCTATGCGCGGGTGTACGTGCTGGAATACGCGTGCGTGCTTGAGGGCGGCCTGCCATACAGCCAGTGGGTGGCGGTCGGTGTGGACGCGGACGGCGGCATGGCGCAGACCGCGACGCCCGATGACGTAACGGAGAAGATCTACGCGCCGGGCTGGTACGCGGACGTGGACATGGAGCTGATATACGACGTGACGCTGGCCGAGGCTGGCGCGGTCTGATGGGACATGCGAAAGCGCCGGGTTGCAGTTGCGCAGCCCGGCGCTTTGTATTTTGACAGAGCATGCCGCACGCGATCTGTCTGGCCAAACGAGTAAACGTAGCTGGAAAACATGTGAATCTAAGAGGAATGCCGCGCACATCAAACTGATTTTGTCGCATCACAAATAGGATGCCTCGATAATTGCTTGGAGCAAACCGGCTGTCCAGCTGCCGAGGTTTACCACCGGTCTGAAGCGCCGGGCTGCATCTGCGCAGTCCGGCGCTTGGCGCTTCGGGCCTTTGCCAAAGCGTGGCATGCGGTACAGCACATTCCATTTTTTCTTTTATATACATAAAACACTGCGACAATGTATCATAATTGCAGATAACTGCCGGCAATGTGCGTCAATAGAACGCTGCGATTGCATGGCAGTGCGCACTGCCGGTGCGGGGGAGGCACTGTGCTAAAAACTGAAGCGCCGGACTGCATTCGCGCAGCCCGGCGCAAGTTTAAGTCACACCCGGGTCTTCTTGGACAGGAACTGGAACAGCTCGATGCGCTCGCCGTCGGGGCCCTTGAAGAACACGTTGCGCGTGCCGCCCATTATGTCGGGCATCTCGCCTATGGGCGATACGACTTCGACCTTGCCCTCAAGGCGCGCCATGTACGCCTCGATGTCGTCGCACTCGAGGCAGATGTGGTCGACCTGGCCCGGGGTCAGCGCGGCCACGTCCACGCTGGGGCTGTATATCAGCTCGATTATGCAGGTGCCGGCCTGCACAAAGCCCAGCTGCGTGCCGCCCGCGCGCTCGTAGAGGTCGGTCAGCTCAAAGCCCAGCTCGTTTACGTAGAACTTCAGCGAGCGCTGCATGTCCGATACGCGCACGCCTATGTGCGCCAGTCCCGTAAGTCCCTTAGCCATAAG